>CAZRIP010000087.1:0-16650 GCA_964600165.1 uncultured Elusimicrobia bacterium
CGCGCATCAGGCTTCGAGCCTCGCCTATATCAAGACTTCGACGACGACGGGCGCGACGACGCCGTTCTTCTCTTTCGCGCCGGTCTCGCTCGGGGTCTCGCCTATCGGCCAGCTCTTCGTCGGCTATACGAGCGCTTATGACGGGTCCACGTATCCCGGCCACGGCGACTACGAGGTCGTCAAGTTCGACCGCGACCTCAATTTCCAGCTTTCGCAGAACTTCAACGGCCCCGCCAGCTCGACGGACGTCGTCGTGGCCATGGACGTGATCGACTCCTCGAACGTCATCGTGACGGGTGCGTCGTCCAACGGCCCGAACTTCGACGCCGTCACGGTCAAGATGTTCCTGCCCGGCAACGCGGGCGCGAGCGTGGCGGTCACCACGCAGACCCTCGCTTCCAGCACGGTCCCGGTCAACGCCGTCGATCTGCCGATGCTCGCCCTCGGGCTCAACTCGCAGAATAACTTCTCGGCCTCGATCAACTCGCTGACGGTCGACCTCGCCGGCAACGCCCCGGCCGGCAACGTCCAGGCGAACTGGTACCGGGACAGCAACGGCAACGGCGTCTACGATCCGGGCGTCGACGTTTTGCTCGCCTCGGGGACCTTCGGCGCCTCGACGCCTCCGTCGGTCACGCTCTCGACGACGACGAGCTCGCCGATCGGCGCGACGACCGGCTACTTCTTCCTGACGATCACCTACAGCAGCGTCACGATCGGCCGCCAACTCGGCCTGGCGATCCCCGCGCCGGGCTCTTTCGGCCTTTCGGGCGGGTTCATCGCGGCCGGGACGGTCTTTCCGATCGCGTCTCAACAGGGCCTGGTGCAGCAGAGCCTCGCGGCCAAACCGTCGGTGGGCGGCTATCAGACTCCGACGCCCAACCCCAACCCGACGGGCGGCTTCGATACCGGACTCCCGCTCCAGATCGGTCAAAGCATCGTCGTGACGGCGAGCGGCACGTGGACGACGTCGGCCTACGGCGTGACGACGGCGTCCGGCGTGCCGACCCTCGGCGGCCTGGACCCCAACATCCGCATCGGCGCGCTCGTCGGCCGCGTCGGCGGAGGGGCTTGGTTCCAATTGAGCACGAGCGCTTTCGCGACGGCCAACCAGACCGGCGACCTGATCCTCGCGATGAACGACACGGGCTACCAGACGACGGCCGGCTTCCAGACCATCGCCGTGCAGGTCGTGGCCTCGACGTCGTCGCGGGTCTGGCTGGGCAACAGCGGCGTCAACCAGAACGCCTCGACGAACGCGAACTGGCTCAACGGCGTTCCGCCGGGGTCCGGCGACAACGTCATGTTCGACGGCTCGGCCTCGAACCAGAGCTGCAACTGGGACCTCAACAACGCTCATCTCAATCTGCTCACGATGGCGACGTCCTACGCCGGCGTCGTCGCGATCGCTCCGTCGGCCAGCCAGCTCACGGTGGCGAGCACCGTCTTCGTCGGCGGCGGCGCGCTGACGCTGAGCGCGAACGTGAGCCTGATCGCGCAAGACGAGATGCGGGTCAAGGGCGGATTCTTCGACATGGGGTCCGGCCCGGCGTTCCTCGCCCTGGGCGGCAACGGCCTCAGCGTCTCCTCGGGCGCTTTCAGGGCCGCCGGCTCGGGCCTCGTCATCGGGGCGATCAACCCGAATCAGCCGTATCCGATCTTCGTCGGGCCCGCGGGCTCGGCCGGAGGCTCGATCACGCTCGGCAGCGCCGGCGCCGGCGTCGTCCAGGTCCAGGACATGAGCACGCTCTGGATCGGCAGCCGCGCCGTCTCCGTCGCGCTCAACAACGCCAATTTCGCCTCGCTCAATTTCGACAATCAGCCGAGGATCTCGTTTAGCGGCTCGGTCTGGACGGGGCCCGTCTCGTTCTCCTTCTCCAATCTCGGCTTCGACCTGAACACGTCGACCAACGTCGACGCCGGCGCCTTGCCCGCCGGCTCGACCGTGACGATCAGAAACGCCGTCGGTCCGCGCTTCGGGTCGTTGTTCGACAGCGATCCCGACCACGTCGTCTCGTGGCAGCCCGACGGCGGCGGCTCGCCGGCCACGATCTCGGGTCAGATCTTCTACGCGGGCGGCGCGGGCGGCGATTTCTGCGTCGCCGCGCAGTCGTTGCCGGGAGGAAGCGGAGCGCCGGTGGCGCGCGTGTTGACGAGCGTCTCGAGCGGCCAATACTTCCTCAAGGACACCGTCAACCACGTCGAGGGCGGAGGTCCGGGCGGATTTCAGGACGCCGGGCCGTCGGCCAATCCGACTTATACGCTGTCGACGCTCGCGGCTCCGAACACCTATTACGTCTACGCTTGGAAGGACCCGGGCTGCGCGAGCTTGGTCAATTACGATCCGCGCGGCGGCTTCAACCATGGAGCCAACGAGGGCCTGATGTCGGACCCGATCTTCGTCCCGTCCGGCGGCAGTCAGGGCGGGATCAACGTCACGCTCAACGACTGGGGCGCGGTCGCCGGCACGGTCATCAACAACTCGCCTCAGTTCGGCGCCGTCTCGGTCGACGTCTGGCTCGGAGCGCCGAGCGTGGCGGGCTCGACGCTCGTCGCCTCCGTCGATCTGCCGCCTCTCGGCCAGGGGGGCGCGACGAGCTACGCGCTGCCGGCACCGCCCGCCGTCGTCCAGTCGCAGGCTTACGTCGAGCTGAGCACGGCGGACTTCACGGCGTTTCAGGCGTTCGAGGCGAGCGCCTCGTCGGGGCCGACGGGCGTGTCGGGACTCGCGACCTTCGGGGGCGGTCTGTTGAATATCACCGGCGGAAGCGCGGCGCCGGGCGGCACGCTCTTCGTCGGCGTCTCCCATCCGTTCACGGCGCATCCGGGCTACATCGGCGTCGGCCCGGCGGCGCTGCCGCAGGCGATGCTGCGCCTCGATCTCTCGGCTTCGGGCGGCAACGGGGCCTTCACCGCGCTGCGCGTCGACCTCTCGACTCCCGCGATCGGCGGCCTGAGCCTCGGCCTCTGGCGCGACAACGGCAACGGCGTCTTCGATAACCCGAGCGTCGGCGGGCAGGGATCCTTCGACCAGCCGGTCGGCTTCGCGTTCGTGCCCGCGGGCCAGTCGAGCGGCACGCTCGTCCTCAGCCAGCCGGAGGTCGTCGCGCCCGCGGCGCCGATGACCTACTGGGTGACGGCCGATCTCGTGGGCCAGCGCGGGATGAGCCGTTTCCAGATGTCGATCGCGACGATGAGCTACTTCACGGTCACGCAGGGCTCGGTGGCCGCCCAGGGAATCTACCCGATCGCCTCGTCGACGGCGGAGATCAAGACCGCGGCCCTGGCGTTCTTCCCGGCGAACCTCGACGACAGCGGCGGCCTTGACACCGGCCTGCAGCTGGCCGACGGCCTGACGGTGACGATCAGCAGCATCACGGGCCTATGGCGGCCGGATCCCGCCACGCTCGTGACCGGCGCCGGCGAGGCCGGCACGCAGGGCCTCGATACGGTCTCTCCCGAGGGCAACTACGGGCAACTGATCGCGCGCGTCGGCGACGCCGCGGGCGATGACTCCAGCGACTGGTTCCCCGTCGACCAGGACCAGCCTTATCAGCTTTCGGGCGTCGGCGGCGACCTTTTCCTCGCGATCAACGCCTATCCGGGCCAATACTTCAACGCGTCCGGCGCCGTGTTCTCGACGTTCACGGTGACGGGCTCGACGGGCGGCATCGTCAGCGGCGTCATCGCTTACACGGGCGCCAATCCGACGTATCAGCTCAACGTCGTGTTGAACACGGCTCCTCCGGCCTGCCCGAACTGCCCGGGCCGCGCGCTCAGCCCCGTCGACAGCCAGCAAATCCAGCTGCTCGCCGGCGTCAACACGTACTATTACGAGTTCGACGGCGAGCCCGCGGGGCAATACTACGTCGTCGTCGCGAGCAACACCAACCCCGTGGCGCACGAGATCGGCAGCAGCGACCGGGCGCAGCTGCTGTCCGGCGGCGCCACGATCGACGCCAGCTTCCCGGTCTATAACGGCCTCGGCACGATCAACGGCACTCTTCACTACAACGGCGGCCAGACCGTCGGGCAGTACGCCGTGGCCGTGGCCACGGTCCCGAGCTTCGGCGACAACACGTTCTACTTCGGCACGCTCGAGACCGCCACCTCCGGCGCGTTCTCGTTCTCGGGCCTGCCGTCGCCGGCGACGTACTATATGGTCGGCTTCCGCGATCTGTTCGGCAACCAGGTGCCCACGGCCGTCGATCCGTTCGGCTACGTCGGCGCGCCGGGGCCTTTCGACCAGCTCGAGAGCGATCTCACGTCGATCTACGTGTCCACGGGCGCGACGGTCGCAGGCCAGATCCTGACGCTCAACGACAGCGGCGACGTCGGCGGCGGCGTGACCGTGCCGGCGGCGGTGCCCGTCGGCGATCTCGTCGTCCTTCTCGGCCACGGCCGGCCCGGCTCGCCGAATTACGTCGTCGAGAACCAGCAAGCCTACGACGTGAGCGGCGCCTTCGCGGGAGACACCTACGGCTACGACGTCGGGTTGCTCACGCCGGCCACCGACTACACGGTCTTCGCCTACGTCAGCGTCGATCAGTCCGACGTCTTCGAGTCGAGCGCGCCGTTCGCCGTCGTCAACGCGCCGCCCGTCGGCGCGGGCGGCTTCGCCGAGGTCGACCTGAGCCTCGCGCTCGCCGGCCCTCCGGGACCGGTGGCCGGTTTCGCCGGCCAGGCGCAATCGGCGACCTCGATCGAGTTCACCTGGAACACGCTGCCGGGCGCGACGATGTATACGCTGCTCAACGGGGCCAACGGCGTCGTGGCGACGCTCCCCGATCCGACGTCCTACTACTTCAACGCGGTCGCGCCGAACACGTTCTCGCCGATCATCCAGATCAAGGCGTCCAACTCTTTCGGGTCCGGCCCCTCGGTCCTGATCTCGTCGGTGGCGAGCTTGGCCGCGCAGCCGGGCTTGATCTCCGTCCCGTCGATCTTCGTGAGCTCGGCGAACCTGAACTGGCCGGCCAACGGCAACCCGGCCGGCACGCTCTATCAAGTCACGCGATCGACGTCGGCGACGGGCCTTTCCATCGTCGTCTTCTCGACGACGGCCGTGTCGGCGGTCGACTTCGGCCTGCTGCCGAACCAGTCGTACTTCTGGGGCGCGCAGGCGGTCAACCTGACCGGGAGCTCGACGCCGTTCTCGGCCCCGCAGTCGGCGGTCACGCTGCCTCCCTCGGGGCCGTCGCTGATCGGCTCGATCACCTACGCGGGACGACAGACGGGCCCGTTCATGTTCCAGGTCGCGGCCTCGACGAGCTTCTCTCCGATCATCGCGTTCGAGCGCTTGTCGTCGGCGGCGACCGGTTATTTCATCGCCGTCCCTCCGAGCGCGTCCTACGCCGCGCGCGCGTTCGTCGACGTGCTCGGCGACGGCCAGTTCCACGTGGGCGAGGACAGCGCCTCCGCCAGCGCCACCGTGCTGGGCGCGCCGGTGACGGTCAACCTCCCCTTGTTGATCACCAACGGCGGCACGCCGCCTTCGGCGCCGACGGGCCTGACCGTCGTCACGCCGTACGGGCAGGACGTCCTCGGCTGGAACGCGCCGACCGTCGACGCGCTCGGCGCCTCGCTCCACGACCTGGCGGGCTATCGCGTCTACCGCTCGACCAATCTCGCCCTGGGCTTCACGCTGCTTTCCACGGCGACGGTCGACGGCGCGACGGGCACGGTGCCCACGGCGAGCTTCGTCGATCTGGCTCCCATCGGCAGCACGACGGGCGTCGTCATCCCCAATTATTACCGCGTGACGGCCGTCGACTGGAACGGCTTCGAGAGCGCGCCGTCGGCGCCGATCGCCGCGACGCCGTTTTTCGGCGGGACGATCACCGGCGTCGTCAACGATCTGGCCACGCAGCATCAGGGTCCGCTGCGCGTGCGGTTGTCGACCGTCGCTTTCGTCGGCGGCTTCGTGGCGGAGAGCGACGCGACGCCGTTCGTTTTCCCGAACCTGCCCGACGGGGTCTACTACGTGTCGGCGTTCCGCGATCTCAACGGCAGCGGCAAGCAGACCGACAACGATCCGGCCGGCACCGTCGGCGGGCTCGCCCAGCCTTTCGCGCAGCAGATCGTCAACGGGAACTCGATCAGCGGCTTGGCGGCCACCGTCTGCGACCGCACGCCCGCGCCGATCCCGCAGGGCGCTCCGGTCCCTTACCCGGTCACGATCAGCAACACGGGCTGTCCCGCGCTCGATCAGGGCCCCGGCTTCTTCACGACGCTGCTGCCGTTTCGCGTGGGCGGCGGAAGCGCGGGCTCGGTGGGCGTCGGCGCGAACGTGTCGATCCAGCTGCAGTCCTCGTTCCCGAACCGCCTGATCTTGCTCGGCCCCAACGGCGGCGTCGTCGCCCAGAACGCCGACGCGGGAGGCGCTTCGCTCAACTTCACGGCGGCGCAGACCGGGCTCTACTTGATCGAGCCGACCTCGTTTAATCCGGGCGACACCGGCTCGGCGACCGTCGACATCGGCGTGACCGGCGGCTTCGCGGGAACGATCGCGGGCAACCTGTCCTATACCGGCGCGCGCAGCGGCAGTTACGTCGTGCAGTTGTTCAACACGCCGAACGCGCAGGCGTTCCCGGTCTCGCAGTCGACGTTCTCGGCCGCGGCGACGTCCTACTCGATCGCCGGCCTGCCCGACGGCCTCTATTTCGTGCGCGCCTTCCGAGACGTCCACGGCGACCTGTCGGACGACTTCGGCGATCCGGCGGGCACTTTCGGCGCCAGCTCGTCGTCGCCGACGCCGGTCTACGTGCAGGGCGGCTCGACCTTCATCGGCTCGCCGGCCGCGACGGCCGGCGGCTCGGCGAACATCACGCTGACCGATCCCGCGGGCGGGACGCTCTCCGGCAACGTCGTGCGCCAAGGCTCCGAGCAAGGCACGATCTACGTCGAGGCGGAGCTGCCGCAGACGCCGTGCCAAGGCGGCAACTGCCGGCCCGTCGTCGTCGCGTTCACGACGATGTCGGCGGCCGGCGCGTATTCGATCCCGTTCCTCCCGCCGTCGACGAGCTACATCCTCCAAGGCTTCGTCGACACGGCGGGCACCGGGCAGCAGGGGCCGCTTTCGCCCCAGGGCACCACGTCGCCGCTCACCGTCGAGGCCAACCAAACGACCAACGTCGGCTTGCTCATCACCGACCCCGGCTCCGGGGCCTCCGGCAACGCCACGCTGCAGGGCACGGTGTCCTACGTCGGCGTCTCGACGGCGCCGCTCTTGATGGGCTTCGCCACCGACTCGAGCTTCCACACCATCGCCTATCTGCTCAGCCAGGCGTCGACCGGGACCTACGTCAAGAGCGGCATCGCCGGAGGGACCTCGTACTACATCGCCGCGTTCCTCGACGTCGACCACGACGGGCAGCCGGACACGGTCGACCCGATCGGCTTCTACGGCGCCTCTCCCAGCATCGATCCCAACAGCGCTCAGCCGGTCTTCGTGCCCGCCGCCGGTCCGGTGAACGCCAGCTTCACGATCGGCGACCCCCCGACGGGCCAGGTCGTCGGCCAGGTCACTTATCAAGGCTCGCAGTTCATCGGCAAGAACATCGTCGTCAAGGTCTCCGACGTCGGCAACAACAACGGCAGCTACTCCAGCCGGTACTTCACGATCCCGTCGGCCTCGAGCGGCGTCGTTTACGGCTACTCGCTGCCCCTGCTCAACGCGTCCACGAGCTACACGGTCTTCGCTTTCGTCGACGCGGCGGGCAACGGGCTATCGACCTTCGGCGAACCGAACGCGTACTACGGAAACTCCACGTGCGGGATCAACGGCTGCGTCGGCCAAGCCATCGCCGTCTCGAGCGGGCCCGGGGCCTTCCCCACTTACGGCATCAACCTCACGCTCTCGGACCCCGGCAGCCAGACCGGCGCCCTGGCCAACACGGGCCAAGTGACGATCGAGGCCGATTATCTCGGCTCGCAGAAGGGCCCGCTCGTCTTCCGCCTCTTCACCAACTCGAGCTACAGCGGCTCGCCTTTCAAGACGGTTTCCTTCGCGATGCCGCCGGGCCCCGGCACGGCCCGCTTGCAGGTGACGAACCTGCCGCTCGGGACCTACTACATCGACGCGTTCCGCGACCCCGGGGGCTCGGGGATCTACAACCAGGCCTTCGACGCTTACGGCCAGCTCGACCCCATCACGTTGACGGCCGCCAATTCCCAGATCCACTCGAGCGCGCAAAACGGGATCGTCGACCCCGGCCAAGGCGGCAGCGTCAACGTTTTCAGCGGGAGTTTCGCGGCGGCCGGCGGGGCGCGCTTCGACGGCGGCGCCGTCGATATCTCGCCGATCGTCGCCGTCGACACGATCAGCGTCAACGCGCCCTTCGTCTTCGTCGAGGGCATCACGCAGCAGAACTCCGGCATCGTGACGACGCTGGTCAAGTACAGCTCGGCGGGCGTCTTCATCGCGTCGGCCACCGTCGCCCCGGGCGAGGAAGCCATCGACGGCCCGATCGCGATCGACGCCTCCGGCAACGCCTACCTGGCCTCCAGCGTCGGCAGCAATCCGAGCACGGGCACGCTGCTGAAATTTTCGCCCGGCCTCGCTCCGCTCCAATCCGTCTTCATCGGCACGACCACGTACTATCAGGGCCTCGTGTTCTCCGGGCACTATCTCTACGCTTCGATCAGCGGCGGGCAGCAGCCGGGCCCGGTCGCGCAGATCGACCCGACTACGTTCGTCGCCGTCGCCACCGGCACCTACCAGTTCCCTCCGGCGCTCTTCGGCGGCTGCGCGACGTGCGCGACGGGCAACGGCGAGGCGGTCGCCGTCGACGGCGCGGGCAACGTCTACGCCGTCGTGGCGAGCGGCAACGGGGGCAGCCTGCCGAGCGCTTTCGTCGAGCTCGTCAGGTGGAGTCCGGGCCTGGGCGCGCCCGTGGCGCAGGCCGACATCACCAGCCTCGTGCCCAACTCCGGCAGCTTCGACAACGTGCACGTCAATCTCGGCGTCGACAACGGCGGCAACGTCATCATGTCGCTCGTCCCGCCGGGAGACACGAACGTCCACACCTATAAGTTCAACCCGAGCCTGCAGCAGGTCGCCGCGGCGACCTTCGGCCCGGTGCTCACGCACTTCGGCGGCGGCATCGGCAACATGTACGTGGCCAGCACCGACAACTACGTCTACGAGGCGTGGGAGACGCCGGCCAACGGCGGCGATTACCTGGCGCTGCGCTACGACGACAACCTCAACTTGGTCTCCTCGCGCACCTTCGACGGCGGCCTCGGCAAGGAGGATATCGGCCTGAGCGTCGCGGTCTACAACTCGTCGAACGTGTTCGTCACCGGCTCGGTCACCAACGCCAACAACAACCTCGACTGGGGCACCGTCCGGCTCAACATGACGACGGGCGGCGCTCAGGCCGGGGCGGGCGCCGTGGTGTCGATCACGACGGCCAACGCCGTCGACGCCGTGTACGGCTCGGTGATCTATAACGGCGCGCTGGTGACTTCCGGCACGGTGCGCTCGCTGCTCGTCCAGGCCAATCCGGCGATCACTCAGTCGCAGCCGCCCCTGCGCTTCTCGAGCGCTCCGTTCGCCGCGAATTCCCAGTACCTGTTCAACAACGTGCCCGCGGGGGCTTATCAGGTCGTCTCGTTCGTCGACGTCAACGGCGACTTCAACTACGACGCGGTCGATCCGATCGGCATCTCGTCGACGGCCGGCTTCGCGTTCGCGGGCACGAGCAATACCGTGCTCAACGTCTATCTCTGCGATCGCCGCCCGATCGCTTTCGGCCAGTCGCTCCAGACGACGATCGCGCCCCCGGACTGCCCGGCCGCCGATCAGAACGGCTCGCTGCAGCGGCTGTACACGTTCTCCGCCTCGCGCGGCCAGGCCGTCACGATCTCGGCGACGCCCGTCAACTTCATCGACGCGCCGCTGCGCCTCTACGATCCGAGCTTGGAGCTCATCGCGGCCAACGACGGCGGCTCGGGCGCGTCCCTCATCAACGGCTTCATCCTCCCGAGCGACGGCTTGTATACGATCGCCGTCGCGCCGTTCTCGGCGAGCATCACCTCGGCGACGGTCAAGCTCTCCCTCGGCGGCGGCGCCGGAAGCCTCGGGTCGATCTCGGGCAACGCGGCCTACAACGGCGTCGAAGGCGGCCGGATCGTGCTGGGCCTGTTCTCGACGTCGACGTTCCTGACCAACGCCGCCGGCGCCCAGCCCGTGCAATCGTTGACCTTGGCGCAGCCCGGCCCGTTCTCCTTCCCGAACCTGCTGACGGGCTCCACCTATTATCTCGGCGGCTTCATCGACGTCGCCGCGCTCGGCCGGCCCGTGGCGGGCGAGGACTCCGGCGTCTTCGGCTCGTCGGTCACGGGCGCGGCGCCGATCCTGCTGCGCTCGGGCCAGAACGTGACGGGCGTCAATTTCGTGATCGCGCCTTCCAGCTCGGCGCTGTTCGCCGATCTCTCGGGCGTCGTGACTTACGCCGGGCAGCAGACGGGCCCGATGCACGTCGAGCTGTGGCCGAGCGCGCAGTTCACCGGACAGCCCGCGGCCAGCCGCGTCGTCCCGACGGGAGCCGGGTCCTACGACGTTCCCGCGCCCGGCGGGCTGCCGTACTACCTGCGCGCCTGGCTCGACGCGGCCAACACCGGCGCGTTCGTCGCCTCCGATCCGTCGGGGATCTACGCCCCGCTCAACCAGGGCGCGCAAGCCGTCTTCGCGCCGTCGACCGGCACGCTGGCCGGCCTCAACTTCTCGATCGCCGATCCGGGCGCGCTCGCCGGCGGCGGCTTCGTCGGCCAGGGCTCGGCGGCGATCTTGCCGTTGACGGCGCCCGCGGGCGCGCAGGTCTTCAGCGCGACGATCACCTACACCGCCGCCGGCATGGGCGTCGGCGGCGTGCTCGGCTTCACCGTCCCGCCCGGCTTCCCGCCGCCCGTCCCCGGCCAGATCACGTTCACGAGCACGGCGCCCGTCACCTTCTCGGCGATCAACACGAGCGCCGTCTCGGCGCGCGTCACCGTCACCGCGGGCTCGATCGGCGCGGGCCAGCAAGTCAAGATCGTCTACACCGAGGGCCCGGTGTCTTGCGCCGCGTCGACGCAGACTTGGACCGTGTCGGTCTCGAGCAACACGCCGGCGCCGCAGCCGTTGCTGGCCGGCTCGCCGGCGATCCAGGTCACGCAAGGCGCGCCGGTCGGCTTCCAACCCTCGAACCCCGTGTTGTCGCTGGCGCAAAACGCGCTCTCGAGCGCGCAGTACCTCTTCGCCCGCGACTCCTGCGGCAACCAGGCGCCGGCCGTCGCGCCGATCTCGGCGACGCTCACCGCGGAGAACTTCAATCTCGCGAGCAGCACCTTCGTCGTCGACACGACGGGCTTCGGCGTGTCGACGAGCGCTCTCATCTCGTCTTCGACGGTCGTCAATCTGACCTACGCGGTCGGCCAATCGTCGCAGCCGTTCTACGCGATCTCGGCCTCGACGGGCCAGAAGACGCTCGCGATCTTCAACGGGATCGTCGCCGCGACGACGTTCTATTTCCCGGTCACGGCGCTGCCCGGCAACGCGCTGACCAACGTCTCCGTGGCGACGGCCTCCTTCGGCACCGGCGCGTCGTCGGCGACGATCGCGCCCAACGGCGGGGGGGCTTCGCTCGCTTACATCAACTTCCGGCTCGGCGACCCGACGCAGAGCTGGGACGTTCAGATCAGCTCGATCCCGTTCGGCTCGGCCGCGGCGCCGTCGCCGCTCTGGCAGACGTGGGGCTCCGGTCAACCCAGCCTCGGGCAGATCGCCTGGGACGGCCGCTACAGTCCGTGGATCAACGGCGGCGCGCGCGTCCCGAGCGGCTTCTACTACGTGCGCGTCGAGGTCGGCGGCTTCGGCGGCGTGCACGACGACAGCGTCCTCATCTCCGTCGTCGTGCCGCAGATCTCCGGCCAATTCCGCGACTCGGGCCTGACGCCGAACCCGCCGCTCGCGGGCGCCAACGTCCAGATCTACGGACCGAACGGCACGACGTTCGCGCAGACGGATTCGAACGGCGGCTACGTGCTGACGGGCCTGGCGGCCGGCGCCTACAACATGTTCGTCAGCCGCCCGAACTTCCTCAACGCGACGCTCAATTTCACGCTCAACGCCGCCGGCGCCGTCTCGACTTTCACGGCGGTCACCAACTCCGTCGCGGCGTCGACCAACGCGGCCGGCGGGCTCGACGTCCTGATGAGCCGCGCCTCGGTCTTGTTCATCGTCCCGTCGTTCGCGGCGGGCTACTCCACGGCCGCCGCCGACCAGTACGGCAACCTGCAGGTCAACGCCTCGACGGCGCTGGCCGCCGCGGCGCAGCAGACCTACTTCTCGCCGCTGCACGTCGCCGCCGGCACGACGACCTTCGACGACGGCGGCCAATGGGACCCGAGCGCTCAGCAATTCCTGGTTCACACCGTCTTCCAGTTCGCCGTGGCTCCCGGCACCTACTCGGTGTCCGCGCTCCTTCCGAACTTCTCGCCGTCGAGCGGCACGGTCTACGTCGCCAACGGCCTCAACACGATGGCCTTGCCGCCGCTCGCGTCGAAGAGCAGCGTCTCCGGCGCCGTCTCCGTGCCCTCGAACCCGAACGGCTACTTCGTGTCGGTCAACGCCGTGCCGCTGTCGACCGCGGCGGCGGCGGCGGGCAGCGGCGGCGGCGTGTCGCTGCTGCCGAGCATGACGAGCTCCCAGTACACGATCGGCAACCTCGCGCCGGGCGCCTACGTCCTGACCGCGAACGTCAACGGCCTGGCCGCCGTCACGACCGGGCCGATCACGGTGCCGGCTTCGTCGGCGGTCACGCACGTCGACTTCCCGACTCTCGGAGTCGGAGCGTCGATCTCGGGCAACGTCTCGATCAACGCCAACACGCTCGGCAGCACGCTCGAGGTCGACGTCAGCGCTTGGTCGCCGGGCTCGCTCAACTTCGGCTCGACGAGCGTCTTCCACGCGGGCGCCAACGGCCTCGTGACGGTGCCCTACACGCTCCAAGGGTTGTCGAGCGGCTCGCCGTATCAGGTCTTCGTCAACGTCGGCGGGACCAACGCGAACCTGGCCCCGCAAGGCGCGGTGCCGCTCGCCGTGACGGCGCCGTCCGCGGCCGCGAACGTCTCTTTCGCGGCGAGCTCGGGCGCGATCTCGGGCACGATCACGCTGCCGGTCGGCGCGACGGATTTCGCGAACGTGAACGTGAGCGGGCTCACGGTGGCCTCGGCGCGGCCGGGCGACGTCGGCCACACGTTCTCCATCCCGAGCTCGACCGAGATCGCCCAGGGGGGCTCGGGCGGCTATTTCCTCTGCGAGCCGAGCAACGCGGCCCCGAACGCGACGGACGGCACCTGCCCGGCGGGCAACAACACGGCGACGTTCCTCGTCGGCGGCATCAACACGGAGACCGACGACGTCACGTTCTTCTACGCCACCACGGGCCAAAGCCAGAAGGTCCACCTCTCCGTCGTCACGGGCTCGACGACGACGGCGACGGTCAATCTGAGCCAACAGACCTTCTCCATCTCGGGCTCGATCAGCAATCAGATCAGCAACCCGTTGTTCAACACGGACCCGAACATCGTCGCGAACGCGATCTCGAGCGCCCCCGCGGGCTATCCGTTGAACCTGTCGCCGACGACGGCGCGCGTCGAGGCCATCGCGCAGAGCATCTCGCAGTTCAACGTCGCCATCTCCACGACTTATAATCCGTTGACGACGCAAGTCGGGTTCTTGACGGCCGCGGGCACGTGGACGATCACGAACCTGCCCTCGGGCGTCTACTTCGTCCACACGCTCGATCTGCGCGCCTGCGCGACGTGCGCCGTGTCCGTCCCGTCGGTCGGCCAGCTCGTCAACGTCGCCGGCGCGAGCGTCTCCAGCGTCACCCTCGCTCTCGCCGACGGCTTCACCGTCTCCGGCTCGATCTCGCTCGACGGCGGCCTGCAGGACGCGCGGGCGTTCAACGTCACGGTCGTCAACCAGCGCCAGCAGGTCGTCGCGTCGACGTCGGTCGCGTTGGGCGATCCGACGCTCGGCGTCACGGCGAACTCCGTCAACTACAGCTTCTCGAACCTTCCCGCGGGCAACTTCTACACGCTGTCGGTCGCCGACGCCGGCAGCCCTCAGAAATACGTCGGAGCCCCGATCAACTTCCCGAACCCGGGACTGTCGCCGTCCGGCCTGCAGTCGAGCCTCTCGAGCCAAAACGTCCTGCTCGAGCGCGCGGCCTACATCACGGGCCAGCTCCAGGACGCCAACAGCGGCCTCCTGATCAACGCGGGCAACGCGACGCTGCTCGCCGCCAACTTCCAGATCACGGCGACGGCTTCTCCATGGGTCCAAGGCGGCTACGCGGTGGCGGCGTCGTCGGTGGCCGGGCGCCCGATCCAGCAGGACGGCACCTTCCAGGTCGGCCCGCTGCTGCCGAACAACTCTTACATCCTCAGCCTGACGCAGCAGAGCTGGGACCCGCAGTTCCTGTCCCAAGGCAGCCAGAACTACACGCCGGTCACGATCGCGGGGTTGACGCCGCAATCGGGCCAGATCCTCAACGTCGGCGTGGTCAGCCTCAACCAGGGCCAGTCGCTGACCGGGCACGTCTACGCCTCGACGACGACGGGCGCGCTGCTCGGCAACATCCTGATCACGGCGCAGCCGTCGTTCGGCAACGCGTTCATGACGGTCCAGACCTACACGAACCCGAGCGGCCAGTACACGCTGTGGGTCTCCACCTACGCCTCGACGCAATACGACATCACGGCGGCGGGCCGCGACGGCAATCTCGCGTCGAACGGCACGTTCTACACGCAGGTGACGCTGCACGCGGTGAACTTGCTCGCGACGACCACGGCGGATTTCGTCCTCAACCCGCTGCAGGTGAGCGTCACCGGACAGATCGTCGTCGCCGACGCCGCGACGGGGGGCTCGCTCAGCTATCCGTTCGGCTCGCAAAAAGGCTTCCCCGCGGCCGCGGTGTTCATGCAGCCTCAGAACGTCGTGCCGACGCAGAATCCGCTCGGCGACATCTCCGCGATCTCGGACTCGCTGGGCAACTTCTCGGTGACCGGCCTGTCGACGGGCACGTACTCCCTGCGCGTCGTCAGCTTGGGCTACGAGGTCTTCAACGCCACCGTGACGGCCTCGACCGGCACCTACGTCGTCTACGTGGGCTCGAACACGGCGGCCCACTACCTCGCGAACAACAAGATCACGCTCGTGCGCGGCGCCACCGTCACGGGCCGCATCCTGCAAAGCGACGGCTCGGCGCCCAACACGACGCAGGTCGGCGGGATCGCGGCCGCGAACTTCCAACAGGGCGAGTACGTCGTCGGCTCGGTCGACGTCGATCCGACGGCCAAGACCGTGAACTCCTACACGATCTCGGGCTTCAAAACAGGGATCTCCTACAACATAGTGATCCTGCCCGCGGACAGCCGCGACGACGTCGTCTCGCCCGTCGAGGGCCAGGGCTTGACGTTCCAAGCGCAGGAGTCGACGACCACCAAGACCATCAACCTGACCTACATCTCGGCCGGGATGTCTTGCGTGGCGACGACCAAGGCGCTCGGCAGCTCGCAGTTCCAGGTCAAGATCGACTGCAACAAGGACCTGCGCAACGTCACCTCCACCGACAACGACCTGACGCAGATCCTCTCGGTCTCGACCTACACGTCGGCGGGCGCGGCGCTCGTCGCGCCCAACGGCACCGGCCAGCTCAACGGCGGCGACAAGAAGATCTCGGCCGACCGCAAGGAGATCACCGCGATCTATCGCGCCGCGAACAACGAGACCTCGTTCAGCCTGCGCCTGCGCGCGACGGCGTCGACGGTCGACCCGAAGACCGGCCTCAACTTCGCGACCGACCAGGTCTTCGACTTCTTCACCGGCCTGACCTCGAACGTCACCAACCGCATCCAGAACATCAACGGCGGCACGATCCAGCTGCAGCCGTCGGCGCAGGACACGCAGCTCGGCCTCAACGAGCAGTCGCGCATCGACCTGCAGCCGGGCACGTTCGCCATCGGCGACGCCTCGCTGCCGGATTCCGCGGTCACCGCCTCGGCGACGACGACGATCACGGTCGGCATCGCGAAGGCGCAGGACCAGAACTCGGCCTCGGTGCTCGCGCTCCGCTCGCTCGGCTACGTCCCGTCGTCGCTCGGCGTGCTCTCGAACCCGGCGGCGTTCCCGGCCGAGCTCGGCGCGGCGATGACGAAATACGGAGTCTTGAGCGGCTCGACCTCGACGATCGGCGGGGCCGATCCTCTCAGCGCGTTCTACAACATCTTCCTGCCGCTCGGCGTGCGCCACCAGCTCAAGCAGCTCGCCGACATCACTTTCTCCTACAACACGTCCTTGTCGAGCTCGACGAACGCGGACGACATCAACGTCTGGTTCTACAACGCCACGCTCGGCCAGTTCGTGGTCGAGAACACGAACCGCCGCCTCGACACGACCAACAAGACGATCACGGTCAGCGTCAACCACTTCTCGGTGTTCGTCGTGCTCGGCGGCCAGCCGCAGCTGCAGGCGCCGAACGCGACGCCGTTCTCGAGCATCATCGCCTACAATTTCCCGAACCCGTCGGACTGCGGCGTGCACTCGAACGTGCAAGTCGACACGGCGCTGACCGCCGGTCTCGGCATCGGCGCGACGTT
>CAZRIP010000088.1:0-16616 GCA_964600165.1 uncultured Elusimicrobia bacterium
CTGGCCGCGCCGCCGGCCAACGGATGAAAGGCCTGATCAGGACGTGCTACTACGCCTTCGTGCTCTCGATCCCTTTCGAGACGGTCCTCTACTTCAACAAGCAGAACGACGGCAGCCACTCGGGAGTCAGCGCCTCGCGCGTGCTCGGCGTGCTTCTCTTCGCCCTCGCGCTCGTCGAGACGCGCCTGTGCTTCCGCAAGATCCCGGCGGCCTTTTGGCTCATCGCGTGGTATCTGGCCGCGTTTTCGCTGTCGCAATTGTGGATCCCAGGCGAATTCGACGCGAGATTCCGCGAGGCGCAGCTGACACTTATCCAGTTCGGCGCGCTGTTCTTGATCTCGGCGAACCTTTTTGCCGACGAGGAGTTTCGCAAGCGGGTTCTGCGCGTGTTCGGGTGGGGGATGGTCCTTGTCGCCGTGGCTTTGATCTTGGGCGCCTTCGGCATGGATATGTCGGGCGAAGGCCGCGGCTCGATCCAAAGCGAGAACCCCAACGCCCTCGCGGGCCTGTTCGCCCTAGCCGCTCTTTGCATGGTTGGCGATCCTCTCGTGATCAGCTCGGAGCGGCGGCTACCCTACGCTCTGCTCGCCTTGCCCGCCGCGGCCGTCCTGGGAGCCGGCATCATGACGACCGGCTCGCGCGGCGCCCTCACGGCCTTGGCGGCGGGCATCGCCGGCCTCGCCGCCTGCGGCGGGAAGGCCAATCGCTCTGTGCGCGCCGCCGTCGCCGTCGTCGTGATCGGACTGTTCGGCGTTTTGGTCTGGCGAGAGTTCGAAAACGGCACCCCCATGGCGGTCCGGCTCGAAAAGACCGTCGACCGCGGCGACACGGCAGGGCGCACGGGTATCTACGACGCGGCCTGGCAGATGTTCGTCGATCGGCCGATGCTTGGCTACGGGGGCGTCATGAACCGCGTCGTCCTGGGGACATCACTGAACTACGCCTCAGGTCAGACGGGCAGCGCCGAGCGCGATACTCACAACCAATTTCTCGCCGTCTTGACCGAAGTCGGCCTCGTCGGCGGACTGCCGTTCATCGTCGCGGTGTTCCTGGCGCTTTGGTTGAGCTGGAAATACGGCCGGAGGACCGGCGAGTCGCTGCCGTTCGCGCTCATGTGCACGAACTTTGCCTTTAGCATGTCCGGGACAGGCTATCGTGAGAAGATTTACTGGATCATCTTTGCCGTGGCGGTCGGCGCCGGCGCATCAAAGGAGGCCGCGCATGAGGCGGCCGTAACGCCTTCGAGCTCTCCGCTATTCGAGCCAACATAAAAGTGTTTCATGCCCTTCGTGTCTTTTGGGGAGACCGCCGGATAAACTGTAGTTGATGACGTATCGAACCGCGCGATGGGCCTTCCTTGCCGCCGCCTGCATGGTCCTCTGCGGCCGCGCGAGCCACGCGGCGACCTATTACGTCGCCACGACGGGCAGCGACTCCAACCCCGGCACGAGCGCTGCGCCGTTCGCGACGCTTCAGAAGAGCGTCAACGCCGCCGGGCCCGGCGACACCATCATCGTCGGAGACGGCACCTACGGCCCGACCGGCGGCCTTTTGTCGTTCGGGGTGACGATCAACAAAGCCGGAACGGCGTCCGCGCCGATCACTCTCGAGGCCGCGAACAAATGGGGGGCTAAGCTCGACTGCCAGCTCACTTGCCACTCCTACATCAATTTCGGCGCGTCGTCGGCCTATTGGGTCGTCAAAGGTTTCGAGATCGTCAACGGCGTCTGGGGCGGCTTTTTTTCCAATAGCGGAGGCGGCAGCCACGTCCTGATCCAGGGCAACCACATCCATAATATCGGCAACCAGCCGAATACCACCGACATCGGCGTCATGGGAATATATTTCGGGACCGGAGGCGGCAACCCCACCATCGACGGCAACGTGATCCACGACATAGGCCGCACGACGAACATCACCGGCAATCATGACCACGGAGTCTACACCCATGCCCCCGGGTCCCTGATCTCAAACAACATCATGTTCAATATGCTCAACGGCTGGTGCATTCAGACCGCGGACGGCTTCTCGGGGACGATCGCCAACAACAGCTTCTATGGCGCCGACGTCCTCTCGAGCAAGCTGGGCCAAGTCGTCTTGTGGGCAGCCAATTCCAACGTGGTGATCCGCAACAACATCTTTTACGCGACGGGCGGCGACGCCATCCACAACAGCGCCGCGACGATGTCGGGCACCTGCTCGATCGATCACAATATCGTCTTTACGCCCGGCGCCAGCGTCGGGCTGATCGACTCCTCCATCTCGGGGTGCACGCAGGCCTCCAATAAGCTCAACGTCGACCCGCTTCTCGTCGCCCCCGCCAGCTACAATTTTCAGCTGCAAGCCGGCAGCCCCGCGATTGACGCCGGCTCGCCCGTCTCTGGAGTGACCGGGGATATCAACGGCATCCCGCGCCCTCAGGGCGCGGCTTATGACGTCGGCGCCTTCGAGTACACGGGCGGGGGGACGACCCCGCCTCCGACGTCCGGCGCGCCGGTGATCTCGGGCGTCTCGGTCGGAAGCGTCGGACAGAACTCGGCCACGGCCGTTTGGACGACGGACGTGACGGCGACGTCGCAGGTCGATTACGGTCCTACGGCGTCCTACGGCACGACGACGTCCCTCGTGCCGACTTTGTCGACGAGCCACAGCGTCGCCCTCAGCGGCCTGACGGCCGGAACGCTTTATCATTATCGAGTCAAGTCCACGAACTCCGCCGGATCCCTCGCGACGTCGGCGGACTCGACGTTCACCACCACCGCAGCGGCGGGAACTCCGAGCGTCCCCGCCGGATGCACGGCTGTCGGCCCGATGGTCTGGTCCAACATCCCGTTCGCGGCGCAAACGGGACAATTCACGCTTCAGTTCGACGCGACGCCGTCGATGGCCAAGATGGACGGCGCCATGGGCGTCTCGAACGGAGCGGCCTCGGCGTACACTTCGCTGGCCCCCGCCGTGCGCTTCAACAATACCGGGACCATCGACGCGCGCAACGGCGCCAATTATACGGCTGCCTCC
The DNA here is from genome assembly GCA_964600165.1 of uncultured Elusimicrobia bacterium. GTDB lineage: Bacteria > Elusimicrobiota > Elusimicrobia > UBA1565 > UBA9628 > CAZRIP01. The sequence continues at coordinate 3,019 of CAZRIP010000088.1, forward strand.
TCGATCTCCTATCAGGTGGGAACGGCTTATCACTTTCGTCTCGCGATCAACGGCACGGCTCATACTTACAGCGCCTACGTTACGCCGGCGGGGGGCTCCGAGCAGCTCATCGGCTCGAACTACGCTTTCCGGACGGAGCAGGCCTCGGTCTCATCGCTGAGCGATGTCGGTGTGTACACGTCGGTCGGCAACGAGCTCGTCTGCAACGTGGCCACCGCCGTCGCCACGACGCCGACGACTCCCGCGCTGGCCATCACCGGCGTCGCGTCGTCGAACGTCACGGCGAGCGGCGCGACGATCGGCTGGACGACGAACGTGCCCGCCAATTCGACGGTCGATTACGGGCCGACGACGGCCATCACCCCGGCCAGCAGCTATCCCTACGGCTCTTCGACTCCGACCGACACGACGCTCACAATCAACCGCAGCATGACGCTTTCCGGATTGTCGTCCGGATCGACGATCCACTATCGCGCGCGCTCCGTCGACGCCTCGGGTAACCAAGCGGTCTCCGGGGATTATTCGTTCACTACCGCCGCGTCCGCGTCGGCGCCGCCCCCCACGAGCGCGTGCGTGAGCGTCCCGGCGGCCACCTGGAAGAACGAGCCGATGATGACGTTGAGCGGCACGTTCACGCTCCTTTTCTCCGCGACTCCCGGCATGGTCAAAGAGGACGCCGTGATGGGATTATCGAACGGCGCCGCCGCGGCTTACTCGAGCCTCGCCGTGATCGTGCGCTTCAATGCCAGCGGCGTGATCGACGCGGTCAACGGCAGCTCTTACGCGGCTTTAGCATCGATTCCGTATTCCGCGGGCGGGCTTTACCAATTCCGCCTCGTCGTCAACGCCGCCGCGCACACCTATTCAGCGTACGTGACGCCTCCAGGGAGCAGCGAGAAGACGATCGGCGTCAATTATGCGTTCAGGACGGAGCAGGCGAAGGCGGTTTCGATCAGCAACCTCGCGGTCTACGATTCGACCGGCGGCCAGCAGGTCTGCTCGCTGTCGGCCAACGGGATTCCGTTCACGCTTCATTGACGATCCTCGTCCGCCGTGGCCGGCGATTCCCGCGCGTGATTATTTTCCGCCGGTGTTCCCGTAATAATCCAGATACCACTCGGCGAAGCGGCGCGTGCCCTCGCGGATAGTGGTGCGCGGCTGGAAGCCGAAGTCCCGAGCCAGGGCGTCGACGTCGGCGCAGGTGTCGACCACGTCGCCGGGCTGCAGAGGCAGGAGGTTTTTCACCGCTTTCTTGCCGAGAGCCTCCTCGAGCCCGGCGATCGCGTCCTCGAGCTGCACCGGCGCGTTGTTGCCGATGTTGTAGAGCCGGTGCGGCGCGCTGCTCGTCGCGGGCCCGGGCCGCTCGGGGTCCCAGCCGGGGTCGCTCGCGGCCGGATTGTCGAGCACGCGGACGACGCCGTCGGCGATGTCGTCGATGTAGGTGAAGTCGCGGCGATGCTTGCCGAAGTTGAAGACGTCGATGGGCTTCCCGGCGAGGATGTTGCGCGCGAACAAGAAAAACGACATGTCCGGCCGCCCCCACGGGCCGTACGCGGTGAAGAAGCGCAGCCCCGTGGCGCGCAGCCCGTAAAGGTGGCTGTAGGAGTGCGCCATCAGCTCGTTGGCTTTCTTCGAGGCCGCGTACAACGAGACGGGATGATCGACGCCGTGGTCGACCGAGAACGGCAGGCGGCGGTTGGCTCCGTAGACCGAGCTCGACGACGCGTAAACCAAGTGCTCGATCTTCGCGTGCCGGCAGCCTTCGAGTATATTGAGGAAGCCCGTGATGTTCGCGTCGATGTAAGCGTGCGGATTGGTCAGGGAGTAGCGCACGCCCGCCTGCGCCGCGAGGTGAACGACGCGCTCCGGGCGGTGCGCGGCGAAGTATTGGGCGACTCCGATCCGGTCGGAGACGTCGAGGGGCGTGAAGGCGAAGTTCTTCGAGGCCAGGCGCACCAGACGCGCCTGCTTGAGCCGGACGTCATAGTAAGCGTTGAGATTATCGACGCCGAGGACCGTATCGCCTCGGTCGATGAGACGCCGGCTCACCGCCGAGCCGATGAAGCCCGCCGCGCCCGTCACCAGGACTTTCATGAAGCCTCCTGCGTCGACGCGGGCGCCAACGCGCCGGCGATCGATTCGATCACCAGCCGGCGATCCGCATCGAGCACCTGCGTATGGCGCAGCTGGGGGAAATAGTCGACGCTCGCCAAGCCGAGGAAATCCAGCCGCGGAAACATGGCCTCGAATTGCCCCCGATGGTTGAACGACTCGCGCATCCCGCCGGTATAGACGAAGTGCATGCGCGCGCCCCGCGCCAGCAGCGTCGACAGGGCGCCGAGGCACTCCTCGTAGCCCATCTGCTCGTAGTCGACGAGCGCGGCGGCCTGTCCGTCGTCTTTGCGCCTCGCCGGGATCAAGCCGGCGGCCGCGAGGGCTCCGCGCGCGCCGCGGATCAGGCCGTCGCGCCAGCGCCAGCCGAGCGTCGGATAGCCGAACGGGTCTATGAGCGCCAAGCCGGTCACGCGCGCGTCGAGGGCGGCGTAGCGCACCGAGTCCTCCGCGCCCGAGCACAGCCCGCCCAGGATCAGCGGGCCCGCGCCGGCATAGGATTGGTCGACGGCCGCGCGCAGCTCCAGCTCGGTGCGCCGGCGCAAGGGCAGGCTCGCGTACGCCTGCCGGCTGTCGCCGATGCCGCCGAGGTCGAAGCGCAGGACGAGGAAACCCTCGCTCGCCAGGCGCCGCGCTAGCTGCGCGTAGAGCCGGAACGGGCCGAACCTCGGGGTCAGTCCGGCGGTGACCAGCACGCAGGTGCCGCGCGCGGAGCCCCGCGGCTCCGTGATGATCCCCGAGAGGTGCCGGTGCTCGCCGAAGCGAAGATCGCGCTCGCGCGTCGCCGCGTCTTTCATGACCGCTCCCGCGCGAGCCGCTCCAGCGCCCGCGACACGCCGAGGTCGGGAAGCAGATCGCCCAGGCGCGGCACGTCGTTCCAGCCGAGGTCGCCGTCGAGAGCCTCGAAGCGGCAGCCCGGGCGTCCCGCGCAGAGCGCCTCGAACCGCCGCCGCTGTCCGGGGGCATCTTCGGTGGCGAGCCAGCGCAGGGCCGGCAGCGGCGGCAGTCCCGCGGGGGCGAGCGCGAGCGCGCGAATCTCGGCGGCGGCGCTCTCGCGACACGTCAGGCCCAGCAGCTCGGCGACGCCGCTCTCCGCGGCGGGCGGAGGCCGGAAAAAGCGGCGCCATTTGCCGACCAGATCCTCATGAGCCGCCGCGGCCTCCGTCCAATAGGCCGCGCCGTCGCAGACCGGATCCCACAGGACGAGCGCGGCCAAGTCGAGCTCCCGCGCGGCCTCGACGAGCAGCGGCGCCGCGAGGCGGGCTCCGACGGCCGTGATCTTCGCGGCCCCGGCGCGGCGCTTGAGCTCGCCGTAGGCCTCGAGGATGTCGCGTCGCCAGCGCGCGCAATCGGCGTCGGCGCTCTCGCCCATGGAGTCCCCGCAGCCGTAATAGTCGAAGCGCAACGAGGGGATCCCGGCCTCGGCCAAGCGGTCGGCGAGGCGCTGCAGGATGAAATGGCCGCGCAGGCGGTCCTGCCCGAGCGGCGGGCAGATCAGCACCGCGCTCTCCGCCGGGGGGCCGCCGCAGCCGGATAAAAGGCCGTGAAGATCCTGGGTCTCGCCGAAATGGAACGCCTCCCATTCGAAGCGGACAGGGGGAGCGACGGCGGCCGACGAGGCCGTTCCGGCCTCCGGCGCCAGCCCGCGGCGCGCGTCGCAGATCGCGGCGAGCCCCTCGAGCGGCTCGCGCACGAGCTCCAGGCCCTTGAGCAGGACGCCGAGCTCGCGCTCGACGGCGACGATGAGCTCGAGCCCCAGGAGCGACGAGCCGCCGAGGTCGAAGAACCGGTCGTCGAGGCCGACGGCCTCGACGCCGAGCAGGCCGCGCCAGAGCGACGCCAGGCGCTTTTCGGCCTCGGACCGGGGCTCTCGCCCGGGCGCCGGCATCTCGCGCCGAAACTTCGCCGGCGGCGGCAGGGCGCTGCGGTCGATCTTCATGTTGTGATTGAGCGGCAGGCTGTCGAGCTCCACGTATGTCGTCGGCAGCATGTATTCCGGCAGGTGGCGGGCGAGATGGCTGTGGATCTCGTCGAGCGCGGACACGCGAGGGTCGAGCGGCCGGTCGCGGTCCATCACGATATAGGCGACGAGCGACTTCTCGCTGCCGCCGAGGGTCATCGGCATCACGACGCCGTCGCGCACGCCGGCGGCGCGGCGGAGATAGTGCTCGATCTCGCCGAGCTCGACGCGCATGCCGCGCAGCTTGATCTGGAAGTCGCTGCGCCCCAGGATCTCGAGCCAGCCGTCCTCGCTCAGCCGCCCCATGTCGCCCGTGCGATAAAAGCGCCGCCCGTCGATCTCGACGAACTTCTGCGCGGCGAGGTCCGGCCGGTTGAGATAGCCTTTGACGACCCCCTCGCCGGCGAAGCAGATCTCTCCGACGACGCCGAGCGGCGCCGGGTTGAAGGCGGCGTCCATCACGCGCACGCCGACGCCGTCGAACGGCCGCCCGACGTAAGTGCGCTCGACGACGCGGTCGCGCGGGACCGGGTAGGCGCAGCCCATGCAGCTGATCTCGGTGCAGCCGTAGATGACGAAGACCTCGGCCGCGGTAAATATCTCCTTCAAGCATTCGAGCAGCTCGGGGGGGATCATGTCCCCGCCGGAGGAAGCGTGCCGCACGCGCGCGAAGGAGCGAAAGTCGGGGTAAGCGCGCTTGATGTGCGCGACGAGATTCTTGAGCAGGCTCGGTCCGGCGTGAAAGAACGTGACTTCCTGGAGCGTCTTCGACATGCGCTCGAGGTCGAGCACGTGCTCGCGCTCGAGGAGCAGGAGGGTCCCGCCGGAAACCAGAGGCGCCATCAGCTCGAACATGCTGATGCTGAAGGTGAACCGCGCGATCGCGGGCATGACGTCGGCGGGTCCGATCGCGAAGCGCTCCCGCGCGGCGGCCACGTAGCTCGCCAAGTTCGACGCGCTGGCGAGCGCGCCTTTCGGGGCGCCGGTCGTGCCGGAGGTGAAGTAAACGTAAGCCGTCTGGTCCGGACGCACGGCGCGGTCCAGGTTCCCGCTCGGCCGGCCGCTCGCGAGCGAGTCGAGGCGGTCGCTCGCCAGCACGGCCGCTCCGCACGGTCCGAGCTTCTCGAGGAGGCTCGGACGCGTGATCAGCGCCCTCGGCTGGACGTCCTCGAGCAGCGCGCGCAGCCGCGCCTGCGGATGCGTCGGATCGAGCGGCACGTAGACGCCGCCGGCCTTGAGGATGGCCAGCAGCGCGACGGGAACGTCCAAGGACGGCTCGAGGCAGACGGCGACGCGCGACTCGGCGCCGACGCCCTCGGCCGCGAGCCGATGCGCCAGGGCGTTCGCGGCGGCGTTGAGCGCCCCGTAGCTCAGCGCGGCGTCCCGGAACCGCGCGGCGATCGCGTCCGGGGCGGCGGCCGCCCGCGCTTCGAAGGCCTTATGGACGAACTCAGGGGGGAAAGGGCGCGGGCGCCCGTCGCAGGCCGCCTCGATGAGCCGGCGCTCCTCGGCCGGAAGGATGCTCAGCCGCGAAACCGGCGCGTCGGGCTCGGCGGCGAGCCGAGAGAACAGCTCCTTGAGATGCCCCGCGGCGCGCGCGATCGTGGCCGGCTTGAAAAGGCTCTCGTCGTAGACGAACGTCGCGCGGACGCAGCCCTCGCCGATCGCCGCCACCAGAAGCAAGTCCTCGCCGGCGGCGTCGAGCGGCGCCGGCGAGTCGCAATGGACGAAAGTGATCGCCGCGGTGCCGACCTCGGCGAGAGGCGCCGCCGCGGGGCGCGACGGCGCGTCCTCGGCCCGGCTCAGGAAAGCCGCGGCTTCCTCGACGACGTCTCGGCATCGGGACGCCGCGTCCGTCCGCAGGCTCAAGGTCCCCAGCCGCCGCGACCGGCCCGAGGCTTCGACCCGGGACGCCTCGAACGAGACCGCGTGCAGCGCGCTGTAGCGCGAAAGCAGGATGCCGAACGCGGCGGCGAGCGGGGCCTCGAACGCGGGCGCGGACAGCTCGAAGGCGAAGCCGGCCGGCTTCGCCATGGTCCTCTCGGTCGCGCGGTAGTCGAACGGCAGGTTCATTCCTTTTATAGCTCCTTGGCGAGCTTGTAGCCCCGGCAGCGGCACTGCTGGAGCCGCCAGCCGCTGGCCTCGGGAAACGTTCCGGCGTACTGCGCGTAATCGGGGCCCATGTACTCTTCGACCAGAGCGACGCCTTTGGCTTTCAAGGCGTCGAACAGCCCGGAATAGAGGCTCAGCGCGACGCCCTTGTGGCGGTGCTCCGGCCGCACGAAGAGGCCGATGACGCGCGCGGCGGACCGGGCGCTCGGAGCCCAGGCGAACGGCGGCAGCGCGGCGGCGTCGCCGCCCGCGCGGCCGTCGATCTCGCGCCTTCGCTCGCGCAGGCGGCGCGCGCGATGCACGGAGATCTTGAGCGCCAGCGCAGGGTTGCGCAGCACGAAGCCGCTCCAAAAACGGCGCGTGTCGAGGACCGCGAAGATGTAGCCCGCGGGGACCGCCTCGCCCGGCGCGCGCGCGGCCAACAGCACGCAGCGCGGACTCTGGACGGCGCTTCTCAAGAACTTGCGCAAGTCCTCGTCGCCGACCTTTCTCATCCAAAACGCCGGCGGACGGGCGTTGAGCAGCTCGATGAGCCCGCCGACGTCGTCGCGCGTCGCGGCTTCCACGGTTTCGACCATGGCACGATCATATCCGACGAGCCGCGCCCGGCCTAGTGGCGCGCGGTAATAAGTTTGTGCCCGGCGCTCGACCGGGGCCGAAATTTTAAATTCACGCGAGCGTCAGCGGTATCGGATCGGAAGGACATGAGCCCGCTGATACACTGTGTCTCCCATGGAAACCATCTCTCCGGCTGCCAAGGAACTTTCCGGTCTCAAGGCGCGCATCGAGCGCGAGCTCTTCGGTCATCCCGTCATCACGGACAACGCCTACACGCGGTGGTTCAGTCAGGGCCGCGCGAATCCGGATCAGGTCAGGAACCTTCTTCTTCAGTTCTCTGTGTTCTCGAACCACTTCCTCGTCGCGCAGTGCAAGCGCATGGTCAACGCGGCCACTGAGAGCGCCGAGCGTGGGGCGCGCTTCATCCTGATGAGCGAGTGCGGCGTCGGGCTCTCCGTTCAAACCGGAAGCACCGAAGGGCACGTGTTCAAGACGTCCGACGCCCATATCAATTGGCTGCGCGCCGTCGGCGCCGCCGCCGGCCTCGACACGCGGCGCATGGGCCGTTGGGATGAGGGCACGAACGCGACGCGCGCTTTCCTCGAAGGGCTCGATCGGACTTACGGAAGCCGCGACGACTCGCTTGGAGCGGGCGCGAGCTTCGCGATCGAGAACTGGGCGGCCTTCGGCATCGGCCGCGGCCCTGAGCTCGAAGCGCGTAATTTCTGGAAGCAGCTCATCGTCGGTCTCGAGGGCGTCAACGAGCGCCGTAAAACCGCGGGGCTGGAGCCCCTGCCGCTCGGCTTCTTCACGTATCACTTCCAGCTGGAGTCGGGCCACGGGTCCAACGTCTGGCACGAGCTCGAGGAGTCCATGGGCGAGCCTGGATTCGACGCCGAAAAGTTCCTGGCCGGAGGCAGGGAAGCGCTCGAGTCGATCCACGTCTTTTGGATGGGGCTCGAGCGGGCGCGGCTCACGGATTAATCGTCCTCGGTCCCGATGACGCTTTCGGTCATCGCGCGCAGACGGGCCCAAAGGTCGGGGCAGTCGGCCTCGGCTTTTTCGAGCGTGCGTCGGCCGAGAGGCGTGAGCTCCCAAGTCGTCGGCCGCACGAGCTCCTCCATCTTATGCGTCCTCGGCGCGGACTCGAGGAAGGCGGCCGCGACGACGCGCGCCTCCAGGAGATTGCGCTTATCCGGGCACTCGGCGGCGGCGTCGGTGCCCGCGTCGCAAGTCACCTTGAGAAAATGGCCTTTCTTCATGCGAAGCAGGACTACGACCTCGGCCTTCGGAATGAAGCGCCCGGGCATCGCGCCTTCGATCTCCTTGAGCCGGACGGGCAGGATCGCGGAGTAGCCGATGCGGATGAGGCGCCAAGACTTCTCCGAGCCGACGAAAGATTCGGTATCGAGCGTCGCGACCGGCCCGGCATGAACGACGCTGGACAGGAGAAACAACGCCGCCGTGAGGAGCGAATACATACTATGGGCGCCCATAGTATGTATGCGTTTCTTCACTCCGCCGCCTTCGGCCCGCCGCCGCCGCGCCGCTCGAGCTCTCGCAGCCTGCGCTCGTAGTCCTTCTGGAGCTGGGCGCGCTCCTCGGCCAGGCGGCGCAGCTTATCGTCGTATTGGCCGTTGAGCTCGATGCGCGCCGCGTTGAGCTCTCCGCGCAGCTCTCTTTCGAGCTTCTGATAGTGCGCGAGGAGCTCCTCCTCGCGCTGCATGAGCGCCGTGTTCTGGCGCGCCTTCTCGGAGTCCGTCTGCGCGATCTTGGCGCGGTAGGCCTCCTCGAGGTCCTTGGCCCTCTTGTCGTGCTGGGCGCGCAGGGTGTCGCGCTCGAGGGCGAGCGCGGCGAGCATCTCCTTGCCTTTGCGGTCGATCTCTTCTTCCAGGCTCACCTTGCGGTCGTTGAGCGCCTTCTCGGCCTCGGCGACGCGCTGCTCGAGCGCGGACTCTTTTTGACCGAAGCTCGAGCGCAGGCCGGCGATCTCGCGGTCGACGATTTCTTGTTTTTGGGTGGCCCAGGCGTTTTCCTTGGAGACCCAGTCGCCGGTGAGGCGCTTTTCCAGCTCGAGATACTTGAGCTCGAGGGTCTCCTCGCGCGCGCGATAAGAGCCGTCGAGCTCCGTGCGCGCCTTGTAGATCTGATCGTCGTAGGCGAGGATCAGGTCCTTCTCCTTCTGGACGAGCATCGTCTCCGTCTCCTTCTGGCGCGAGCGGATCGAGTCGTCGAGCATCTTCTCGCGCTGCTCGAAGAGAAGCTCGAGCTCGCGCCGGCGCGCGGACAGCTCCTTGTCGCGCGCCGCTTCCCAATCGCCCCGCTCCTTGTCGAGCGCGGCGCGCTGGTCCTTGAGCCAGTTCGCCTCCTTTTCCGAGAGGGCTTTCTGGAGCTCGGCTTCGCGCTTGATCCACTCGTCTTGAAAGCGATCCTCGGCCTTGGCGAGCTCGGAGAGCCGCGCGTCGACGGAGCCTTTGAGCTGGTTCTCCTTCTGGCGGTACTTCTCTTGCAGCTCGGCCTCGCGGCTGCGCGCCTCGACCATCAGCTGGAGGCGCAGGGCCTCGAGCTCCTCGTGGCGGTGCTGCCAGCTGTCCTCGAGATCGGCGGCTTTGCGCGCGTTCAACAGCTCCGTCTCCTTGACCCTTTGCGAGAACTTCTCGTCGAGCTCTTGCCTGAGAGAATTGAGCAGCGTCTCCTTTTGCTTGTAGCCTTGCTCGAGACGCTCGCGATCCGCGTTGAGGAGGGTTTCCCGCTGCGAGACCCAGTCGCGCTCGCGCTGCGCCCAAGACTCCTGGAGCGTGGACTGCTCGCGCGCGAGCTTCTCGCGCAGGACCTTCTCGAGCTCGGCGTGGCGCTGCTCGATCGCGGATTTCTCCTTCGAAAGATTCTCTTCGTAGGCTTTGCGGTAGGAATCCTCCTTGCGCGCTATCTCCTCCTTGAGCTGCGCCTCGCGCGTGAAGAACTCGTCGCGCAGGGTCTTCTCCTTATCAAGGAAAGCGGCCTCGAGCCGGGACTCGAGCTCGTTGTATTGGGCCTGATGCGCGGCGCGCTCTTCGGCGATCGTCGCGCGCTGGGCGGCCAGGTCCTGCGCGGCCGAGCGCAGCCAGTCCTCGCGCTCGCGCTTGGCCTCTTCCTTGAGCGTGCCCTCGAGCATCCGGTGGCGCGACTCGAAGGATTTGTCGAGAGACTGGCTCTTGGCCTCGAGCTGCCGGCGCTCCTCGAGCAGCCTGCCGCGGAACGTTTCCTCCAGCGACTGGAGCCTCTGGTCGTATTGGGCCTGGAGCGCCGCCGACTCCTTGAGCGTCTTGTCGACGAGCTCCTGGCGCAGCTTCTCGGAGCTTTCCTCGCTCGACTTGAGCCAGCGCGCCTGCTCCTCGGCGAGCGCCCGGCGCAGCTCCGCCTCGCGCGCGAGATGGGCGACGTGGAGCTTCTCCTCTTTCTCCGAAAGCAGCTTCTCCCGAGAGCGGCGCTCGCGGTCGAGCTCGGCCGAGAACTGCGCGCGCGAAGTCTCGATCGCCTGCTCGTGCTCGGCGACCAGCGCCTTCTCTCGGACCGACCAGCGATCGGCCATCTCGCCTTCCAGGCGCTCGCGCAGCTTCTGGAGCGAGCGCTCGAACTCGGCCCGTTCGCCCTCCATTTGGAGGCGGGCCCTCATCATGGCCTCGTGAAGCTTGGACTGGTGCGCCTCCCACTGCGACTTCTCCTTGGAGGTCCACGCCGTCTGCATCTCCTGGAACTTGCGGGACAGCTCTTCCTCTTTGAGGCGGTAGTGGTCGACGAGGTCGCGCTCCCGGGCGAAGAGGCCTTCCTCCTTTTGCTCGTAGGCCTCCTCCATCTGCTTCAACTGGGCGAAAAGCGTGCGCTCGCGCTCGGCGAAGTCGCGCTCGAGAGTCTCGCGGTGGGCGTTGAACTCGGCCCGATGGCGCGCGAGATTCTCCTCGACTTGGCGTTGGTGCTCGCGCCAAAGGTCCTTCTCCTTGGCGATCAGCTTGTCCTGCATCGCCTGGAACTTCTCGACGTTCTCCGACTCCTTGGACTCGAAGTGCGCCATCACGTCGTGCTGGCGCGCGCGGTGCTCTTCTTCGAGTTTGGCCTCCTTTTCGCGAACGTGCTGCTCCATGAACTTGCGCTCGGCCTCGAGGCGCTCTTGGAGCTTGCCCCACTCGTCCTCGTGCTTGTGGCGGTACGAGAGCTCGAGCTCCTCGAGGCGCTTCTGGTGGTCGGCGTCGAGCTTGGAGCGGCGCTCCTCGATGGTCTCTTCCTTGTGGCGCAGCCAGGTTTCGTGATGGCCCACCTTGGCCTCGAACTTCTCCTCGAGCGCGCGTTCCTCGCGCGCGAGCAGCTCCTGATTGTGCTTGAGCAGCTCCTCCTCGAAGCGCTCGTACTTGCGGCGGATCTCGAGCTCCTTGGCGCGGACTTGGTCCTCGATGACGCGTTGCTCGCCCTCGAGGTCGCGCTCCTTGGCGCGGATGATCTCGGCCTGGACGCGCAGTCGCTCCAGGAGAGATTGCTTCGTTTCTTCGAGCGCCTTCTCCTGGTGCTGCAAAACGGACTGCATCTCCTTCTCGGCGTCCTGGCGCGCGTTCTTGACGGCGTCGATCATGTCGCGCCGCACGACGCCGATCATCCCCTCTTTGTCGGCGATCTCGTGCTTGAGGGCCTCGATCTGGAGCATCAGCTGGTGGCGCTGCTCTTTGACGTGGACGTCGGCGTCGCGGATGACCTCCTTGCGCAGCTCCTCGCGGAGATCGTCCTCCATGCGCTTGTGGTCCTTGATGGACGCTTCCCACGCCTTGATCGTCTCGCGCCAGCGCGCGACGGCTTGGTCTTTTTGGACGACCTCCTCGCCCAGCCGCGCGGCGCGCTCCTTGGCCTCGTCGCGCTCGGTCTTGAAGGCCGACAGCTCCTCGCCCATCTTGTGCAGGCGCTCGAGCGCCCAGCGCAAGGCCAGCCGCGCCGTCTCGAGGTCGTTGACGGCTGAGGCGTCGAAGTATTCTTTTTCCTGGTCCATGAAAACGGCTCCTTAATAGAGTCGGTGCTCGGCCCTTGAAGGATGAGGGAAACGTGTTACATTTTCAAGAACAAATTTTTATCCGTCCCGGGGAGGATGCCCGAGCCTATGCGGTCGGCGAACGGCCTAAGAAGACTGGGCCCTTTTGTCTCATGAGAGGGCCCCGGAAGGCCCCTGAGGCGGCCGAGTCCGGCCGTTACAATCATCCCATGAGACCCTTTTTGCTGGTATTGGCCCTCATGGCCGCCGCGCCGCTGCGCGCCGCCCTCGTCGTGCCGGAAGGCGGCCTGCCCGAGGGGCGCCTGTCGCCGGGCTCGGCTTTGGGCCTGGCCTTTCAGCCGATCGCCACCGAGCGCTGGAACGCGCTGCAGGCCGTCGTCGCGCGGGGCGCCGTTGACAACAAGGCGTTGGGCTCGCTCGTCTCCCTGCCCGAAAACCAGGGCCGCCTCGCGGCCGCTCCGCTGCAGATGATCTTGTCCGATGATTTTTGGGCGCGGTCGGCCGGTTTTTCCTCGCTTTCGGCGGACAAGCGCGCCGAGCTCGTCGAAAGCCTCGCCTTCGCCCAGCCGCGCGTCTCGGCCGCCGTCGACAAGCGCGCGCCGAGGGCGCTCGCGGATGCCCAGCGCCTCATCGAGCAAGGGCGCTTCGGCGAGGCGGACCTGGCTTGGCTCGTCGACACGCTCGACGCGATGGCGGTGCACGGCGACAAGCTGCGCGCCGCGGCGCTCGAGGCGCACGCGGCTCTCGCTTTATCGAAGGCGCGCCGCGAGGCCGTCGCGTTTTCCCGCACGCGGGACCCCGGCGCCGTCTCCGGCGCGACGACTTTGGTGCAGACGCCTCTCGCCCCTTCGTCCGGCGAGAGCGCTTCGTCCCCGCGCGCTCCGATCCCGGCGCCGACGGTCCGCTCGAAGCGCTGGACGCTTAAGGTCGGCGCGCTCGCGGTCGGAGTCTACGCCGCCGACGTCGCCACCAAGGCGTTCGCGCAGGCGCATCTTTTCAGCGTCTTCCACGAGGTCGCTTGGCGCAAGCCGCTGATGGCCTTCGTCGTGCCCTTCATCCTCTATACGGCGTACACGGCGCTGACGAAGCTTCCAGGCCAACAAGAGGATTATCACTGGAGTTGGAGGCGAATCGGCAGCCTCGGCGCGGGGTGGCGCGGCCTGCTCGGCTTCACTACGGAAAAGCTGCCGGGCCTCGACGAAGTCGCCCGCAGCCATCCGTCGATCGTCAAGGCGTTCTCTCATTTCGAGATCGCCGCCGGGATCATGCTCGGCGGGCTTCTCGGCAACGCCGTCGACGCCTTCATCAAGAACGGCGCGCTCGATTGGATCCCGGTCGGGCGCTCGTTGATGAACCTCGCCGACGTGGCGATCCTGTTGGGGCTGAGCTACTTCCAGCTGTCGAGCATCTTCTTCGCCCATGCCGCCCGCGCTTCGCGCGACCGCAAGGCGATGACCCTGGACCTCACGAGCTTCCTCGGGCTGCCGATCGTCGGGTTCTTCGCGGCCTGGGCCTTCGGCAGCGGCCCGAGCGATGAGCCCCTCGCGCTGATGATGAAAAGCACGCCGTTCATTTACCTGATGGGCTTTTCGATGCTCATCGGCATCGCGCGCTATGTCGCCTCGTTGCTCATCATCCCCAGCGTCAAAAAGTTCAACGACGACGCCGCGCGCAATGAGAAAAAATAGCCTCGCGACGGCGCTGCTCCTCCTGGCCTTCGCGCCCTTCGCGTGGGCCGAGCCGATCGTCGCGACGCTGGGCGAGCCGATCGTTGCGATCTCGGCCCCCTTATCGGCCGCGTCGCCTCTGGCGGTCCCGCCTTCGATCTTCTCGCCGGAGCTCGCG
>CAZRIP010000089.1:0-16334 GCA_964600165.1 uncultured Elusimicrobia bacterium
CCTCGCGCAGAAATCCAAGCGCCTCGGGCTCGAGGCGCAGACGCGCGCCGCTGAAGGCCCCGCGTGGACGCGCGGCTTCGAGGAGATGGAGCGCGAGGCCTCCGACCTCGTCGGCCCCGCGAAGACGGCCGCCCTATCCAAGCTCCAGTCGATCGTCGAGGCCGCCGGCCGCGAGCAGTCCGTCGCGATGACCTGGGAGGCCCGTCCCGATTCCGTCGTCGTCGCCTTCAAGACGGCCGGACGCCTGACCTACGAGGAAGAGGACAAGCTTATCTCTATTCTTGCGGCACCCAGACCCGTCTCCGAACCCGCGCGCCTCGAGCAGGCCCGCGACGGCGCGCTCGAGGAGACTCGCAAGCTCGCCGCCGACGCGCGAGCCCGCCTCGGCTACGCGCGCGCCGAGGACGGCGCGACGCTCTGGCTCGAGTGGCCGCTGCCCCAGGCGGCGGAAAAAGCCCCTGCGCCCAAAACAATCCCTGATGAGCGCAGGGACGGCGGACTACCGTCCGCCGCGCCTGCTCCCGCTCCGGTTCCGGTCGAGGGGAAGACGACCGAAACGCCCGTTCCCGCGCCCGTCCCGATGGCCCGCCCCGAGCCGCCGGCCGGAGCCCGCGACCGCGCTTTCGACGGCGAGCGCGCGGCGCTCGCCAAGCGGGCGTCGCAGCTGCTCGACGCGAACCTGACCGACCGAGAGATCCGCGTCATCTCGGAAGAAATCGCCGCGGCGCTCGCCGCGCGCCCCGAGCTCGGCTCCAGTCAGATGGAGGGCCACCTCTGGAACGGCCTCGAGGCCTATATCAAATACGTCAATCAGCTCCGCAACGACCGCCACGACATGGAGGGGATCGCGCTCGACAAGGCCGGCGAGACCGTCCGGCCCGCGATCCGCTTCCGCGCCTTCTTCACCCTGCATCGGGCGCTGATGGAGCGCCGGCCGGACCTCGCGCCGGAGGACTTCCGCGGCAAGCTCGGCGCCGAGCTCGCGCTCGGGCGCCCGGCGGGTTACTGGGAGCCGTACGGCGCCAACGCGCGCGCCGCCATGGACTGGGCCTGGAAGGAAGCCGTCGAGACCGCCGAGTCCCTCAAGCGGTCGCACCCGGAGCTCGTCAGCGACGAGTGGCTCTCGCAGACGCTCTACAAGGACCCGCGCTGGCCGGCGTACTCTCTCGAGCGCGCCGCCGCGCGGTTCTCGTCGCCGTCGACGAGCGACGCCGAGACGAAGGCGTCGATCGCCCTGCTCGAGAAGCGCGCCGCCGAGGACGCCAAGAACTTCCCCGCGGCCGCCGAGGCGAGCGTGATCCGCGTCGTCGACGCCTTCGCCGCGAGCGCTCCCCGCGATCCCTCGCGCGCGCCGGGAGAGCGCGAGGAAGCCGCGTTGCGCATTATCGCCGCGCTCGTCAAAAACAATCCCGATCAGGCCGTCCCTCCCGTCGCGCAGGCCCTGGCGCGCTGGCTCGAGCTCGACGAGAAGGCCGGCGCCGGCCCGGCCTGGCTCGTCGCGCGCGGCCTCGACCTCGGCTTGGCCCTCGAAGGCATCAAGCTCGGCACCTCGCCGTGGAAGCAGATGGCCGCCAAGCTCCGGAACGACCCGCGTTGGGCCCAGCTCGAGCTGCTGCGCCACGCCTCCGTGCTGCGGCAGCCCTCCAGCTCGGCGGAGGCCGTCGTCGAGGCCGCCAACGCGCTCGGCGAGGCCTTGGAGACGCGTCCGGCCGACGCTTCGCCGGAGCTCGAGGCCTCGCTCTGGGCCGGCGTCTCCGATTACGTCCAGGCGCTCGGCGCGGAGCGCCACCAGAAGCTCGCCGACTCTCAAATCACCATCGCCGGCGGCCGCTGGCTGCCGGTGCGCAAGGAGCGCGAGCTCTTCCGGCTCTATCGGCTGCTGATCGAGAAGCGCCCCGACCTCGCCCCGGCGGCCTCGGCCCAGCGCCTGGCCGAGCAGCTCAAGCTGCGGCGCGTGATGAGCTGGCGCCGAGGCTATCACGAGGGCGTGTTCACGGTCGACAAGCGCGCCGGCGAGGCCGCGCAGTGGACCTACAAGCAGCTCGTCGACCTCTCCTCGCTGCTTCACGAGAAGCGGCCCGACCTCGTCGGGCTCGCGGACGCGCTCGCGTTCGGCGACCGCGCCGCCGAGCGCGTCGCCGAGAAGCATCACGTCCAAGGCTGGGGCATCGCCGCCTGGGTCGGCGCCGGCGTCCTGACCGCGGCCGAGTTCGTCGCCCTGATGAACGACGTTCACTTGCCTCTCCGGGCCTTCGCGCTGCCGCTCTCGCTTCCCGCGCTGCGGCTCGCCTCCGTCGTTTGGCGCCGCGCGCGCGGAACCCAGCTCTATCGCTCGCTCGCGGCGCGCCTGCGCGGCGAGTTCGCGGCGCGAGCCGCCGCTCTCCCGCCCGTCGACGCGCTGCGCCTCATCGCGAAGTTCGACCAGGAGACGGGCCGCTGGAGCCCCCAAAAAAGCCGCGACGCCCTCTTCAAGACGCTCTCGAAACGCCCCGAGTTCGCCGCCGCCGCGCGCGGCGAGGGCCTCGGCCGCGCCGAGCCCGGCGACGAGGCGCGCTTGGTCGAGCTCTCGCAGATCCTCGGCGAGCAGAAGACCCCCGCCGACACGGCGCGCGACGCGGCCCAGCGCCTGCGCGCGGCCCTGCGCGAAAATCCCGCGCGCGCCACGCCCGCGCTCGAGCAGTCGCTGCGCGAGTCTCTCAACGCCCTCGTCAAGCGCGTCGCCGACGGCTCCGAGGGGTCGGCCTTCGACGGCGACCGGCCCGCGCCGCGCCTGCGCTCGCGCGCCGAGGTGGACGCCTACGTCGAGCTGCTGACCGCCCGGCCCGACCTCGCCGGGCCGGAAACGCGCGCCGCGCTCTCCGCCGTGATGACGCTGCGCACCGACAAGGGCTCCCAGGCCGCGATCGGCTGGCTGCAAGGCCGCGCCGCGGCGCTCGCCGCCGTGCTCGACGAGAAGCGCCCCGAACTGCTGACGGCGAAAGACCAGCTCTCGTTCTACGTCGACTCTCTGCGCGGCCGGACGGACGCCCTCGACGGGTTCCGGCCGAGCGCCACCGCCTCGATCTTCATCGGCGAAGCGATCGCCGGCGGCGTCGTCGGCGCCGGCCTCGGCGCTCTTGTCCGCTTCGTCTTGTCGCGCGGCTGGCTCTGGTGGGCCGGCGCCTCGATCGGCGGCCTCGCCGCGCTGCTCGCGCTCACGGGCCTGACGTGCTTGCTCCTCCAGAGGTCGAGCGCGAAGAAGGCGCTCTCCGCGCTCGATCGCCGGCTTGAGGGCACGCTTGTCTCCTCCATGCGCCGCGGGACGCCGCGCGCCGCGCTCGACTTCGTCGGCGAGTACGACGCCGAGCGCGAGTCGTGGTACGCGAAGCCGGGCATGAAGGCGGTCTTCGACCGGCTTTCGCGGGAATGGCCCGACTTCGCCCAGGCCGCGCGAGGCAAGAAATGAAATCCTTCGTCGCGCCCATCGTCTTGAGCTTGACCGGGACGCCGATGAAGGTCGCGGTGGCGCCGCAAATGCCGGTTTTCTCTCCAGCGACGGCCGCGCTGCCCGCGCTCTCGGGCATCGAGCCGCTCCTGGCGGCAGGGCTTCCGTCGCTCCAAGGCGTCGCCGCCATAACGGCCGCTTCCCAGGAAGGCGCGCGGCCCCGCGTCGCCGCGTCCGCCCAGCTCCAGGCCGCCGCGTCCCTGCCGCAGGACGACAAGCGCGACGCCGCCGCCGATCGCGCGTTCTACGAGAAGGTGTTTTCCGGGGCCTGGGCGTCCGACGCGCGAGCTCCTCAGCTCGAGCCCGCCCCCGTACCCGCGCCCGAGGCGCCGCTCGAGTCGCTCAAGGCCGACGTCGAGAAGCTCCTCGAGCACCTCAGCGCCGAGCGTTCGTCGTGGCGCGGCGACGCGCGGCGCGCCCAAGCCCTTCAGGAGCGCATCGCCGACGTCGCCGTCAACCGCGGCATCCCGCGCCGCGTCCCGAAAGGCTTGTTCGGCTCGGAGGTCCAGATCGAGCCGCTGGACCCGGACCTGCTCGCGCAGCTCGGCGAGCTTTCCGCGACGATCGGGCGCATCGGCCGAAGTCCCCGCGTGGACTTCACCTCGGACGTCAGCGATCTGTTCTACTCGTTCAACGTCCTGGCCGGCCGCGCCGCGTCGCGCGCCGACTTCGCCAAGGACATCGCCTGGCTCTACGGCACCTACCGCCTCGGCGAGCGCTGAGCTTCGCATAGCAGCTAGGTCTTCGGGGCCGCGACGCAAGGTCCGAAGGCCCAGGCGAACTCGGCTTTCCCGGCGTATCCTTATCGCATGAAAACGACTCTCGCCTCGCTCGCCTTCGTCCTGTCGCTCTCGACGCTGGCGCGAGCCTCGGAACCGGCCTTCGTTCCGGCGATCCCCGACGGTCCGATGAAATTAGCCGCGGACGCCCCGATGTTCGGCGCGATCGGCGCCAATTTCGCGGTCAAGCTCGACGACGGACGCATCTTGGCGGCGCTGCCGCCGGCGGCCACTTGGGAGGAGGCCTCGCGCGCGGCCGGCGCGCTGGGGCCGGCTTGGCGTCTTCCCTACCTCGAAGAGCATTTCATCGCCGCGCAAAGCGGCCTGCTCGAACCGATCATGAGCGTGGGAAAAGGCGTTTACACGGCATGGCCTAACCCCCGCGATGAATCAGGCCAACTCGTGGAGGGAGTCGACGGCGCCGTCGCGATGACATCGGACAGGCAGGCGAGACGCGTGGCTCAAATCCAAGCGAATGTGCGCGCGATGCTCGGTCAAGCCGAGCATCGCGAAGCGAAGACCTTGGAGCAGTTGCGCCGCATAGACAGGGACCTCTCGATGACCACCGTGCTGGCCGTGCGCGACCCTCACCCCGCGCCCAAGAATCGCCCAGATAAAGTAAACTAGGACTCCTGGAAGGGTGCGTGAGCGGTTGAAACGGCACGACTGGAAATCGTGTAGGGTGTAACAGCCCTCGAGGGTTCAAATCCCTCCCCTTCCGCCAGCTTTTCAAATCTAGGATAATGGCCGCGTGAAGCTCACGCGGGCCCGCGTCGGGACGGGCGCCGCGCTCGCCGTCGCCAGCGTGGCGATCCTCGCGAGCGCGCCGGCGCAGTACTTGGGCAGGCAACAGGACGACCTGCTTTATCTCATCGGTTCGCGCTCCCTCCTGGAAGGGTCCTTCCGCCTGCTGACGGTTCCCGGCAAGCCGCCGCTGTCGATGATCAACGTGGGCTTTCCGCTGCTGCTCGCGCCGGTCACGCTGCTGGCCGGCGACGACTTCGTCTGGCATCAGGCCTTCTGCGCGCTGCTGCTCGCGGCCTGCCCGTGGGCGCTCTGGGCCTGGCTCAAGCGGCGCGTCGAGCCTCTCGCCGCGCTGTTGATCGCGCTCTGCTTTGCGTGCAGCCCGCTCGTCCTCTCCCAAGCCGGGACCGTCATGAGCGAGGCGCCGTATCTTCTGATGACGATCGCGCTCTTGTGGGCGCTCGAGTTAAAGAAGGCGCCCTACGCCTCGGCGGCGCTCGCCGCGCTGACGCAGACCCGGCTGGCCGCCGTCTCGCTGATCCCCGCCGCGTTGACGTCCAAGAAGCGGGCGCTCGCGCTGGCGCCGGCGCTCGCCGGGCTCGGGCTATGGACGCTCTGGTCGCGCCGCGCCGCGGGCGCGCTGCAAAAGACGCAGGAGCTCGGGCTCGCCTATTCGGGCGGTATCGGGCGAGTTTTTTCCGTCGCGGCCGATAACGCGCGCTTCTACTTGGCGTCACTCGGCTCATGCGCCTTGCCCCGGAGCCTGGGCGGCGGAGCGCTCCCCGTCGTCGTCGGCGCCGCGTTCTGCGCGGCGGCCGCGCTCGGCTGCCGCGCGCGGCTGCGCAAGGATGTCCGCGACCCGCTCGTCTGGGCGCTCGCCGGGACCGCCGCGCTGCATCTTCTCTGGCCGTGGCAGTACGAGCGCTACTGGATCATGCCGCTGCCGCTTTTGCTCGCCGCCGCGGCGCACGGCCTCGGCAAGGCGCGCGCGCGCGCGGCGCTCGGCGCGCTTCTATTGGGCGAACTCGTGTTTCACGTCCCGATGTGGATCTCCCATCGCGGCGCGTGGGAGAGACCCGAGCTCGCCGCGACCTACGCGTGGATCAAGGGGCACGTCGCGCCGGGAAGCCTCCTGTCGAGCGCGCTCTACGTGCGCGACGGCTACCTCGCCGGCCTGCCGAGCGTCCCGCTTTCCACCGCGCGCGACGCGCGCGAGCTCTCGACGTCGATGAAGCGCCTGCGCGCGGGCTGGGTCCTTCGCGAGGACGGGCTCGACCTCGGCCTGGCGCTGCCCGGCTCGGCGCCCGTCGCGCGCGAGTTGGCGAGCGTCGACGCCGCGCTGGGCGACCCCTCCTACTTCCGGCTCGCTTACGTCAATCCCGAGGAACATGCGCGCGTTTATCAAGTCCGATAAGCTGATGCCCGCGCTGCTCGCGGCGGCGGCCTTCTTCGTGTACGCCCCGACGCTCTCGACGCGCGGCTTCATCCGCGACGACCGCTGGCTGATCGCGGAAAACCCGGTCCTCGCGCGCGGGGCGGCGGGGCTGCCGAGCCTGCTCGCCTCCGGCTACGTCGAGGCGGTCGACGGGCCGCGGGCGACGGTCCACGAGTACCGCCCCGTCCTCGCGCTGAGTTACGCCGCCCAGAGGCTGACGACCGGCGCGCGCCCGTGGCCGTTCCATCTTTTCAACATCGCGCTCCACGCGGCCGTCTGCGCGCTTTTTTGGCTGCTCGCCGAGGAGCGCCTCGGCGCGCCGGCCGCGGCGGCGGCGAGCCTGCTCTTCGCCGTTCTCGCCGTCCACTCGGAGAACGTCTCCTACATCACGAGCCGCTCGGAGCTGCTCGCCGCCGTCTTCATGCTCGGCGCGTGGCGCGCGCTGGACGCGGGCCGCCGAAAGCCCGCGCTCGCGGCCGGGGCGACGCTCTTTACCGCCGCGCTCCTTTCGAAGGAGCACGCTTTCTTGTTCCCGGCGCTGCTCGCGCTCGACGACTGGGCTTGGCGCGGACGCGCGTTCTGGCGCGCGCCCCGGCGAAAAGTCTACCTCGCGCTCGCGGCCTGCGCGGCGGCGGCGGCGGCGCTGCGCTGGGCCGTGCTCGGAACTCTCGGCGGCGGCGGCGTGCCGTATTTCCAGTCGGGACGTCTCGTCGCCGCCTTGACCTACGCCCGGTTTTTCCCGATCCATTATCTGCTTCCGGCCGCGACGGGGCTGGGCCTGTGCGCCGACTATTCGAGGCCGCTCATCCCGGACGCGGCGACCTCCTCGCTTTCCGCTTGGGCCTGCCTGCTCGCCGCGAGCGCGCTCATCGCCGCGGCGTCCGGCGCGCTCAAGCGCCGCCGCGCCTGGGGCTTCTGGGCGCTGGCTCCGGCGCTTTTCCTTCTGCCGACCTGCCATCTCCTCGTGCCGCTCGACACCCTCGGCGCGGAGCGCTTCCTCTATATGCCTAGTTTGGGGCTCTGCGCGCTCGCCGGACTCGCCTTCGCCGCGCTGCAAATGCGCGCGAGGCTCGCCGCGCGCGCCGCGCTCGGCGCTCTCCTCGTCTGGCAGGCCGCGATGACGCTCTCGCGCGACCGCGCGTGGGCCTCGGAGCTCGCGTATTATAGCGACGCCGTCCGCTGCAATCCCGTCTCGGCCAAGGCGCGCACGGGCCTGGGCGCCTCGCTGCTCGAGGCCGGTCGCCGCGACGAGGGCGTCGCCGAGCTCGAGCAAGCCCTGCGGCTGCGCCCCGGGCACGCGCCCGCCGCGTACGATCTCGCGCGCGAGGCCTGGGAACGCGGCGACCAGGCGCGCGCCGAGGACTTCGCGCGCCGCTGCCTGCTCGCCGACCCGGGCTTCGCGAGCGCTTGGCTGCTGCTCGGGACGATGGCCGACCGCGGCGGCCGGATTCCGGCGGCCGAAGCCTTCTTCGAGCGCGCCGCCGCGCTGCTGCCGGGCAGCGCGTCCGCGCATTTCGACCTCGGCCGCGTCGAGCTCGAGCTCGGCCACGAGGACCGCGCGCGCATCGAGCTCGAGCGCTTCCTCGCCCTCTCGCCCGGCGACCCCGACGCCCCGGCGGCCGCGGCCCTCGTCGCGCGCCTTTCCAGGAGCGGCTCGTGAAGCGCGATGACCGGCTGCTCTGCGGAGGCCTTTTCGCGGGCGTGCTGCTCGCCTACCTCGGCGCGCCATCCGCCTTTTATAACTTCGACGGCGTCGCCTGCGCGATCGCCGTCGAGCTCGGAGACCTGCGCAACCTCGCCCACGGAAACCACGTGGCTTACGGCCTCGTCGGGCTCGCCTTCGACCGGCTCTGGCGGCTGCTCGGCTACGCCGGCCCGGCGATCTTGCCGCTCGACGCGCTCAGTTCGCTTCTCGGGGCGGCCACCTGCGCCGTCTTCGCCTCGACCCTGCGCCGCGCGGGCTGCGCGCGCGCGACGACGCTCGCCGGCGCGCTCGGCTTGGCGGTCTCGCAGGCGTTCTGGTTCTGGCACCTCGAGGCGCAGGTCTACCCTCTCGGCGTCTTTTTCCTCGCGCTGACGGCGCGCGAGGCGCTCGCGGAGCGCCCGCGGCCCTGGCTCGTCGGCCTCTTCAACGCCGGCGCCGTGCTTGGCCACGTCGGCCACGTCATGTTCGCGCCGGCCGCGCTCTATCTTCTCAAGCGAGGGCGGAGCTGGAAGCGCGACTGGGTCGAGTACGCCGCGACCGCCGCGGCGGTCGTCATCGCGGGCTACGCCCTCGCCGTCGTGTTTTGCCTCAAACCGCGCGACACGCAGGACCTGCGGCTATGGCTTCTCGGAAGCGCGGCGCTCAAGGTCGATCACTCGGTCACCTGGTACGGCGGCTGGACGCCGGCGAGCGCGTGGGAGTGGGCTAAGATGTCGGCCCGAATTTTCGCCGAGCCCGCCGGGACCGCGGCTTCGAAAGTTCTGGGCCGGGCGCTCGCTCTCTGCGGGATCGGAGCGGCGGTCGCGGGCGCGTGGCTCGGCAAGGAGCGCCGCCTCGTCAACGCCTGCTTGTTGTGGATCGCGGCGTACGCCTTGCTTTTCGGGTCGTGGGAGCCTTTCATGCCGGTTTATCGCATCGGCGATCTCCTGGCGCTCTGGCTGCTCGCCGTCCTTTTCTTCAAGAAAATGCCGCTGCTCCTCGCGGTCTACGTCGCCGCGCTCTGCGTCTACAACGCCGCGACGGAAGTGCTGCCGCGCTCGCAGCCCGCGAACAACGCGGCCTATCAGGAGGCGCTGCTCGTCGGCGGCCGGACGCCGGAGAACGCTTGGATCGTCGTCACCGGCATGGGTCAGGTGTACGTGCCCTACTTCGCGCATCGCCGCTCGTTGAACCTGCGCTATTTCGAGAGCCGCCTCGATGCGCTGCCGTCGCGCCTCGAAGACCTCAGGCGCGCCGGCGAGCCCGCTTACGTCACGGCTTCCACGCTCGAATCCGGCGCCTGGCGCGGCGTTCTCGAATCATACGGGCTGACGGAGGTCGCGCGCCGGGGCGACGCCGTGCTCTTCCTCCTCAGGAAAACGGGAACCCGAGCGGCAGCCGCCAAAAGAAGTTGAAGACGGCGCCGGCGCTCAGAAACGGGCCGAACGGGATCGGGTCCGAGCGCTTGAGCTTCTTGGCGAGGATCTGACCTACGCCGTAGACGGCGCCGATCATAGAGCCGACCATCAAGCAGTCGAAGGCCCCCAGCGCGCCGCTCCAAGCGCCGACGGCGGCCAAAAGCTTGATGTCGCCGCCGCCCATCGCCTCCTTGCCGAACGCCCGCTCGCCGATCGCGGCCGTCGCCCAGCACATCGAGAAGCCCGCGATGGAGCCCGCGGCGCTCCAGCCCACGGCGGCGTACCACGGCCCGCCCATGTAGGGATTGAGCGGCGCGGCCAGAAGCCCCCCGCCCCAAAGGCCGAGGGACAACTCGTCCGGGATCAAGAAGGTGTCCCAGTCGATCAGAGCGACGGCGACGAGCAGGCACGAGGCCGCCGCGCAGCAGGCCGCCCATAACGGATAACCCTGCCCGCCCCACCGCGCCCACAATCCGGCCGCGAGCGCGCCGCAGGCGGCCTCGACGAGCGGATAACGAGCCGAGATCGGCTTGCGGCAGCGCCGGCACCGGCCGAGGAGAAAAAACCAGCTGACGATCGGGACGTTGTCGAACCAGGCGATCGTCTTGCCGCAGTGCGGGCAGCGCGAGCGCGGAGCGACGAACGATTGCTCGCGCGGGATGCGGAACGCGAGGACGTTGACGAAGCTCCCGAGGCAGCTCCCCGCCCAGAACGCCACGAGCCTCTCCGGCCAGCCGGCGGTCAAGGCGTCAATAGGTCGTCCAGATGGACGCCTTAGTGTCGGTGTGGGTGCAGTTGACCCAGACGTCGCCTTGATTGACGTCGCCGGTATTGGGATCGTAGAGCCAGCCGCTCCCGTCGTTGGACGCCGTGCCGAGGACCTCGGCCGAGGAGTCGACGTGATAGTTCGGCGCCTTGGCGAGCGGCATCTGCTGTCCGAGATACTTGATGCCGACCGTCAGGGCCATCAGGTCGCTCGGGTATTGGCCTTCCATGTCGCCGTAATAGATGCTCAGCGCCGAGCGGATCGAGCCGAGGCTGCCCTTCGAGGAGCCCTCGTTGGCCTTGCGGATCAGGGAGGCGAACCGCGGGATCGCGATCGCGGCGAGGATGCCGATGATCGCGACGACGATCATTAATTCGATCAGCGTAAACCCCAAACGAACGGGGCCGGAGCGCACAACTTTCCTTACGCGCGCTCCGGCCCCGCCGTCTCGCATCTAGCTTAGTACGTCGTCCAGATGCTGTTCTTGGTGTCGGTATCCGTGCAGTTGACGAGCACGGTCCCGAGGTTCGGATCGCCCGTCAGGTTGTTGTACATCCAGCCGCCGCCGTCGTTGGCGCTGGTCTGAGCCGTCGTCTCGGCCGAGCTGTCCGAGTGGTAGTTCGGCGTCTTGGCGAGCGGGACGTTGGCCAGGTACTTGCCGCCGACGGTCAGCGCCGACATGTCGCCGGGATACTGGCCTTCCATGTCGCCGTAATAGATGCTCAGGGCCGAGCGGATGGAGCCGAGGTTGCCCTTCGACGCTCCTTCGCCCGACTTGCGGATGAGGCTCGCGAACTTCGGAATGGCGATCGCCGCCAAGATGCCGATGATGGCCACGACGATCATCAGCTCGATGAGCGTGAAGCCCGACGTCTTCTTGCCTGCCTTCATGCTATGACCCCCCTTTTTGCCGTTATGATGAATGATGAAGGGAAAATATGTCGGTATCGGCAATCATGGGCCCGCAATGGGGCTGTGTCGCGAAGAGTATAGCCCCGGCCCTCGAGGTTGTCAAGAGAGCCCGTTGCGATGGCACTGAATATTGACCTGGGCGACACGGGGCGTTTTCTTCCCGCCGCTTATAATAGGAACATGACCAAGAAACTGAAGCTGGCGCTGGCGATGTTATCCATCTGCGCGGTCGCGGCAGGGCCGGTCGTCATCCCGGCTTGGAGCCAGGCCGCGAAGTTCCGGGAAGTCGGCCTCGGCATCATCGCGGGCAGCCCATTCGGGGTCACCGCGAAATATTTCCATAACGAGAATTGGGCCTTTGACGCGGGCGCCGGCTATGGCAACGCCGGAGTCTTCTACGGCGACGTGCTCTATAATTGGTGGGGGCTCGCCAAGCCGGCCGAGGGCAAACTGGACGTCTACGGGGGCGTCGGCCCGAGGGTGGCCACCGACGACGGCGGCCAGTTCTCGGTGCGCACGATCGCGGGCGTCGGCTACTGGCCGAAAGCCCATCCCGTCGAGTACTTCGCCGAGTTCGGCCCGGCGTGGAAGATCTCTCCCTCGGACCGCCGCGTCGGGCTCGACGGCGGAGTGGGCTTCCGCTATTACTTCAATCTTGCCGTCTCGCGCGCCAAACCGGGCACCCCTTAGAGCAGCACAAGGGCGCCACATCGATGTCACGTCCCGTAAAGCCCCTCGCGCTATTATAGAGTTGAGAGGTGAACTTATGATCAAAGAGATCGAGTATCCGTCGTCCGGCGGACCCGTGGCCGGCGTGTCGTGGGGAGCGGTATTCTCCGGAACGTTCGTCGCGATCGCCGTCATGGCGGCGCTCAGTCTGCTCGGCGCGGGCGTAGGCCTTGCCAGCGCGCCCGCCGCGGACACGGCAGGCGGCCTGGCGAAGGGCTTGGGAATCGGAGCGATCGCATGGCTGATCGTTTCGGGCATCGTCTCCTTCTATTCGGCAGGCTGGGTCACGGGCCGGCTGACGCGGACCGGCATCGTGAGCGAGAGCGTTATACATTCCGCCGTAACGTGGGCCTTCGCGACGACAGCGTTCCTGTTCTTGCTGACGTCGGCGATTGGCGGCGCCTTAGGCGGCGCCGCGAGCCTGCTGGGCGCGGGCGCGAAGGCTGCCGCGGCCGGCGGAGGCGCCTATGCGGCCCGCGCGCCGCAGTCAACGAATCAGATGAGCTCCCAGGTCAATAGCGCGGTCAACAACTTGGAGCGCAGGGCTCAGGCGAATGCGCCCTCGCGGGAGGAGGTCTCCCAAAAAGCGGAGACCGCCGCTCAGGCTGCCGGCGCCACGGGCATCGCGGGGTTCTTTCTGATGCTGTTCGAAGCGTTGGCTTGCCTCGCCGGCGGTCGCGCTGGGACGAGAGTGCTCAGGCCGCGCGCGATGAACGCCGTCCGGCACCCGGAGCCCGTGGGACACTCCCGTTAGTGACGGGCGAATAACGCCGACCCCCCGAAAAATCGAGGCCCCGGAATACGCTTCCGGGGCCTCGATTTCTCCTCAGTTTCTCGTTGAGAAACCGGTCGTTCCGATGGGTGGGCAGGCGGGGACTTGAACCCCGAAGGCCTTGCGGCCACACGGTCCTGAGCCGTGCGCGTCTGCCAGTTCCGCCACCTGCCCACCGATCGGAACGAGCGAAATGCTAGACTCGTCATTCTAACTCTTTGCGATGGCCCAAACAAGAAAAAAGGACGACGAAGACAAGAAAATCGTCGCCACCAACCGCAAGGCGCGGCAATATTACGAGATCCTCGAAACCTACGAGGCGGGCCTGAGCCTGCTCGGCCCCGAGGTCAAATCCCTGCGCTCGGGCAAGGCCTCGCTCGACGGCTGCTACGGGCGCGTGGACGGAGCGGAGCTCTACCTTTTCAATTTTTATATCCCTCCTTACACCTTCGCGACCGGCGACGCGATCGACCCGCGGCGCAGCCGCAAGCTCCTCCTTCATAGAGCCGAGATCGACAAGCTCGCGGACAAGCTCAAGCTCAAGGGCTTGACGCTCGTGCCGCTCGAAGTGCTTTTCCGGCGCGGCTGGGCCAAGGTCGTGCTCGGCCTGGGCAAAGGCAAGAAGGGCCCCGATCGCCGCGAAGACCTGAAAAAGCGCGCGCTCACGCGCGAGGCCGAGAAGAGCTTCAAGGGCAGCTACCGGGGCTAGAGTCCGTCTATAAGAGGGATAGGGCGTTGGCCGCCAAGTCCCGCAGCATCTGCCGCTGCCGCGCCTCGAGCCCGCGAGCGGCGCTCGCGCGGGCCCCGAGCTCGCGCAGCCAGGACCGGGCTTCCTCTTTATCCCGCTTTTCGGCCGCAAGACGCGCGCGCTCGGAGGCGTAGAGCAAATCCTCCTCGATCGCCGGATCCAGGCGCAGGCGGGCGATCGACGCCGACAGGCGATCGACCGTGTCCGGGCAGCCGTCGAGATCGGCGTCGCGGCCTCGCGGGTTATCGTAGGGACACGCGTCCTCGTCGTCCGGGATGCCGTCGCCGTCGGTGTCCGGGCCCGCGACGACGAAATCCACCGTCGCCGCGTCGAGCGGAGAGTACAGCTCGCCGAACTGGAGGCGATACGCGCCCGAGAGCGCCAAGGTCTCCGTCCAGACGCCGTGGACGTTCGTGCGGTTGAGCGACAGCGGGGCCTCGAGCAGGACGTCGAGGCGGCGGCCGTCGCGGTCGGCGAGGCTCAGGACCGAGCCGACGGGCAGCTCGGGCTTCCCATCCGGGCGGTAGCGCGCGGGATGGTCCGACGAGAGAGTGTACTCGTCGCCTCCGAGCGCGACCCGGCCCACTTGGAATTCCTGAGCGCGGACCGCGGACGCCAAGAGCGCCATCGCCCAAAAGGGCATGCCGACAGTCTAGCGCGCGCCGCGCGACGCTGAGGCGACGTCCGCGTCAGAAGCGGATGCCGAGCCCGGCCTCGGAGCCGGGATAACCGTGGACGAGCACGTAGGCCCCGTGGACGTAAAAGAAAGTCCAAGGCCGGAACTGCATGCCGGCCGTGAAGCGCGACTCCGTCGCGGTGACCTCGCGGCCGTTCTGCGTCGGATCGATCGTCGAGTTGCGGACCACGAGCCGCGTGCGGTCGAAGCCGACGCCGATGTATGGCGTGAATTTGGAGGTGCCCATCGAGCCGACCAAGCTTCCGCCGAAATGGCTCGCGGAGAAATCCTGATGCACGACGGAGTGCGTCACGATGGAGGCCAGGAGGTGCGGCGTCCAAGGCTGATCGTTGGCCTTGCGCAGGCTGTAGCGCAGGCCCCCGCCGGCGATCGTCAGGCCCTGATAGCTGATGCCGCGCACGAAGCCGTCGATGCCCCACGGAAGCCCGACCTCGCCTTCCGCCCAGGGCAAGCCGAAGGCGTGGACGCCGTTGCTGCGCAGGATGCGGTCGTTGGTGTCCGGCCTAAACTGCATGCCCCCGCGCGCGCCCACGTCCCAGCCGGACACGCCCAGCGAACGCGCGCTGTGGAACGTCGCCGAGCCGAGGACGCCGCCCAGATCGCGCGCGAAGGGCTTGAGCGACCCGCTGTCGGCGTAGGTGTGAAAGCCGCCGTATTGGTCGGCCAGCGCGGGAACGGCGGCGAGCGTCAAGGCGAAAGCGAGAAGGATTTTCATTGGCCCCTCATGCGTGCGTGCGCGATGCGCAATCCGTTCAAGGTCAGGTCCGGCTCGACGCGTATGCCGCGGGCGAGGCCGCCGCGAAACAACGCCGACAGGCCTCCCGTCGCGATGACCGCGGGCTTGCCGCCCAGCTCGCTCAAGGTCAAGCTCAGCACTTTCTCAATCATACCAAGATATCCGAAATAAAGCCCGCCCTGGATGCACTCGACCGTATCCTTGCCGATCGCGCGCCGCGGCCGCGCCACCGGCACCAGAGGGAGCTTGGCCGTGAACTCGTGCAGCGCGCGCGCGGCCATGTTCGGCCCGGGTAGAATCGCGCCGCCCAAGTAATCGCCGCGCGGCGAGACGCAGTCGAAGGTCGTCGCCGTCCCGAAGTCGATCACGACGGCGGCCCCCCGCGCGAGCTCGAAGGCCGCCAGCGCGTTGAGGATCCGGTCCGCGCCCACCTGTCGCGGCGTCTTGACGCGCAGGCGCATGCCGAGCCGCGTCGACGGATCGACGCGCAGCGGCTTTTTTCGAAAAGCCGTGCCGCAGGCTTTCTCCAACGCTCCGTCGACGGAAGGGACCACGCTGCCGTATACGACGTCGTCGACGCGCGCTTTATGTCGGCGGACGAAAGCGGCGAGCGAGCGCGGCAATCCGCGCGCGCTCGTGACGAGCCTTCCCTTGGCCCTCAGCCTCGAGCCGTCGAAAAGTCCGAGCGTGATGTTGGTGTTGCCGACATCGAGCGCCAGCAGCAAGCTACTTCAGCGCCGCCGACAACTCTTTGACCGCCGACGCCGACTTCATCAGCTCGGCGCGCTCCTCGACCGTGAGATTGAGCTGGATGATCTGCTCGAGGCCGCGCTCGCCGAGCTTGCACGGCACGCCGACGAACACGCCGTCGACGCCGTACTCGCCCTCGAGATAGGCGGCGGCCGGCACGACCTTCTTCTTGTCCTTGAGGATCGCCTCGACCATCTCCGCGGTCGCCGCCGACGGCGCGTAATACGCGGAGCCGGTCTTGAGCAGCTTGACGATCTCGGCGCCGCCGTCGCGCGTGCGCTGGTTGATCGCGGCGATCTTGTCTTTCGGCAGCAGCTCCGTGATCGGGATGCCCGCGACCGTCGAGAAGCGCGGCAGCGGGACCATCGTGTCGCCGTGGCCTCCCAAGACCATCGCGTGCACGTTCTCCATCGAGACGTCGAGCGCCTCGGCGATGAACCAGCGCATGCGCGCGGAGTCGAGCACGCCGGCCATGCCCAGGACTCTGTGCTTAGGAAAGCCCGAGGTCTTGAGGGCGACGAGGCACATCGCGTCGAGCGGGTTGCTGACGACGATGATGATGCAGTTCGGCGAGAACTTGGCCACCTGCTCGGTGACGCCCTTGACGATGCCGGCGTTGGTGTTTAGAAGATCGTCGCGGCTCATGCCGGGCTTGCGCGGGATGCCGGCGGTGATGACGA
>CAZRIP010000090.1:0-16324 GCA_964600165.1 uncultured Elusimicrobia bacterium
CTCCTTGGCGTCCTCGGCCGTCTGCTGCTCCGGCGAGAGCGCCAGCCAGCGCTTGGCGGCCTCGAAGGCCTTGGCGCGGACCTTGGCGTCGTCTTGATCGACGGGCTTCTCGTCGAAATTCGCGCGGAAGCCGATCTTCGGGCCGTCGTCCTTCTTCTTGGGCGAGTGGACGCCGAGGAAGTTGGCCGTCATGATGATCGTCGTGTTCTTGAAGTCGACCTTGTTGCCGTTGGTGTCCTCGAGGATTCCGTCCTCGAGAACCTGCAGCAGCATGTTGAGCGCGTCCGGGTGCATCTTGTCGATCTCGTCGATCAGGATGACCTGGTTCGGGCGCCGGCGGATCGGCTCGGTGAGCTGCCCGCCCTGCTCGTAGCCGACGTATCCCGGAGGAGCGCCGTTCAAGCGGCTGACGTTGTGCTTCTCCATGTAGTCGGAGCCGTCGATCTTGACCATGGCCGTCTCGTCGCCGTAGACTTCTTTCGCCACGGCGCGCGCGATCTCCGTCTTGCCGACGCCGGTCGGGCCGACGAAGACGAAGGCGTCGGGCTGGTTCGGGTTCTTGTGGCCCCAGAGCGAGGCCTCGACGGCGTCGCCCACGGCGCCGACGGCGGCCGCCTGGCCGATGACCATCTTCGCGAGCGCCTGGCGGATCTTTTCGGTGTCCGGGAGGCTGTCGTCGGTCTCGACGGTGACGGTGATGCCCGTGCGCCGGTGCAGGAGCGCGGCCAGGTCGGTCGGGCCGATCTCCGTCTTGCCCGCGAGCTCGCCCGCCGCCGCCGCGCCCGCGAGGATGTCGAGGGCCGAGTCCGGCAGCTTCTTGTCGGTGACGTAGCGCTTGGCGAGCTTGGCCGCGACCTTGACGGAGGCCGGGTCGATCTTGAGCTTGTGGAACTTCTCGAGGATCGGGACCTGCTTTTCGAGGATCTGCTCGGTCTCGGCGACGGTGTTCGGCCGGACGAAGATGCCGCCGAAGCGGCGCGTGAGCGCCTTGTCCTTCTCGATCTTGCGGAACTCGGAGGAGGTCGTCGCGCCGATCATGTTGAAGCCCGGGCGCGCCATCTTTTGCTTGAGGACGTTCGACATGTCGTGCGCGCCCTCGGCGGAGCCGAGGCCGATGATCATGTGCACTTCGTCGATGAACAGGATGATCTTGCCGTTCGACTTCTCGACCTCGTCGAGCACGTTCTTCAAGCGCTCCTCGAACTGGCCGCGCAGCGTCGTGCCGGCGTTCAACGCGTTCAAGTCGAGCGAGTAGATGTTCTTGCCCTTCAAGCGCTCGGGGACGTCGCCCTTGACCAGGCGCTGCGCCAAGCCCTCGATGATCGCCGTCTTGCCGACGCCGGCCTCGCCGAAGACGAGGGGGTTGCCCTTCTTCCTGTTCAAAAGGACCTCGAAGACCTGCTGCAGCTCCTCCTCTCGGCCGATCACGGGATCGAGATCTCCCGCCGCCGCTTGCGCGGTGAGGTTGACGCCGAACTTGTTGAGGTTCTCGTAGTTCCGGTTGTCCTTGTAGCCGAAGAGCTGGAAGCCGGCCGCGCGCGCGCCTTCCTCGGCCTTGTCGCTAGGCGGCGGAAGCTGGCGCTGCGGCTCTTCCTGGCGGCCCCAGCGCTCGGTGTCCGAGGCGAAGGTCTGGCCGCCGAGCTTGCCCGCCATGTTGAGCGTCAGGCGCAGGCCGTTGTTGATCTGCGCCGCGCGCTCGCCGGACTCGGGGGCCTTGACGCCGCGCAGCAGATCCATCAGGCGGGAGTGCACGCTCGCGGGCGGATCGGCGATCGCCTTGCCGTTGCCGAGCGTCGCGCCGGCGAGGTAACTGAGCAGCGCCGGGTCGACCATGCCGCCCGACTTCTGCTTCTGGATCGCGATGTCGCGCATGACCTCGAGGCCGGTGTTCGCGTAAAGGACGACGACTTGCTCATGAAGCTTCTTGGCCCACTCGCCGCGCGGCCCGGACGACGGAAGGTCGCCGAACGCCTCTTCGGCCTTCTGCGTGAGATGGAGCGCGACGAGATGGTCCGCCGTCTTCGCCGAGTTGAGCAGGCCCACGGCCGCGCGCACGGCCTCGACGCCGTTTTGCAGCGACGCGGGCGAGCCCGCCGGCGCGTCCTTGATGTCGAAGACGATGCTGTGGTCGTTGTTGAGGATCGCGGCGTGGCCCTCGGCGGCGAGCTTGCCCCAGGCCTGGCGCGAGCGCGACTCGTCGAGCCCGATCATCCCGCCGAGCGCGACGACGTCCTGCGTCGTCACGGCGTCGCCGGGCTTGAAGTGCTCTCGCGCGGCGGCGAGCATGCGGCCCTCGTCGGACTGCGGCGAGACGACGCCCGCGAGCATCGGGACCGCGGCGGCGAAGATGCCGCCGTGGCCGGTGGCGTGCGCGGCGATGCCGACCGCCGCGATGCCCGCGACGAGCGCGGCCTTGCGGACGACGGGCGAGAACACCTTGCGCATCATTTGAACCCGGGCCGAGGGCATCGACGGCTTCTCGAGCGTCGTCGAAACGGCCGAGAACGAGCCCGCGACGGCCTCGGGAGAGGAGGCCGCTTGGCGCGTGGCGTCGAAGCGGCGATCGGCGTCGGCTTTGACGGAAACGTCCGAGGCTTGGGCGTCCTTCGCGGCGGCCGAGGGGGCGGCGGCGGAAAGGGAGGCCTGGGCGGTCAGGGCGGCCTGCGCCAGCGGCGCCTGGGCGGAGGGCGCGACGGCGGCCGCGTCGATCTGGATCTGCGAAAGGGGCATCATCGGCGCGAGGGTCGGCAGCGGCTGGATCGCCGTGGTGATCGGCGCGGCGACGGGCGAGACGATCGGCGCCTCGACCGGAGTCTCGAGCGTCAGCGCGAGCGCGCGCGCCGCGTCGAAGAGCGGCGAGATGGCGAAGAGCGCGGCGAACGTCAGACGAGAAAGGTTTTTCGCGTGATGTCGATGCATGATGCCCCCTTTGGAGAGGGGACTCTATAAAATGACATCACGGTGACACGGGGGACCATTGGGCCCATGAGAAGGAAGTATTAGGCCCACGGACCTCTGGGCCCCAGGTCCTAGGTCAAACCCCCGCGGCGACTGCGTCCGGCCAGACGACGTTCTTGAAGCGCCGATGGACCCACAGCCACTGCGCGGGGTTCTTGCGCAGCCGGTTCTCGATCTCGCTCGCCAGGCGCTGCGTGACCTTCAGCGGATCGTCGAGCTCTTCCTGCGTGAGCGCGGCCTCCTCGAAGATGACATGGATGACGCCGTTCTCGTCGCGGCGCTGGAAGCACATGAAGATCGGCGCGCCCGTGCGTTTGACGACCAGCCCGACCACGCCCTGCGTCGCCACTTCCACGCCGAAGAACTTGACCATGACTCCCGCGGGCGGCGCGAGATACTGGTCCATGATGAAGGCGCCGCAGTTGCCCTGCTTGATCCAGCGCAGCACCTCCGGCAAGATGCGCTTGCCGGACGCCGTGCGCGCGTCGATCGCCTCGCGGCTCTTGAAGAGGCGCTCGTTGAGCCACGCGGGCTTGATCGTCTTGCCGGTCACCATCACCCTGATTCCCCGGGTCGCGGCTACGCCCGCGATCTCCCAGTTCGCGAAATGACCGGTCACGATGATCGTGCCCCTGCCGCGCGCGTTCAGGCGCTCGAAGACCTCGAAATTGTCGACGACGGAGTTCTTGAGCGCGAAGCGGCGGTAGTGGCCGGGAATAGGAGACAGCTGGTGCAGCAGCTCGAGCCCGAGCAGCCCGTAATGCTCATAATTCTCCTTTAATAGCCGCGCGCGGCGCTCCTCGCTCCAATCGGGAAAGCAGTTCCGGATGTTATCGGCCGCGATGCGGCGGCGCTTCGGATCGACGAGAAGGAACAGGCGGCCGAGCTTCGGGCCGAGCCACAGCTCGAAGCGGCGCGGGAAGCACGAGACGACGAGGGCGACGCCGTTGAGGGCGAACCACGCGATCCCGGAGACGAGCGGGTTCAAGCGGCGACGGCTTTGGCGCGGGGAAGGGTCTTGAGGACTGCGCGCGCCACCGTCGGAACGAACGCCGGGCGCAGGAGCCGCTTATCGTAACCCTCGAGCCGCCGGTCGTTCTCGCGGATGCAGAGCTCGACGAACTCGCGCGGGCTGATGTCGCCGAACTGCGCGTGCGCGTTCATCGTGAAATTGTCCTGGGTGCTCTCGGCCTTGCCTTTGACGCGCAGCGCGGTCTTCAGGCGGCTGACGGCCTGCAGCCACATCGCCAGGCCGCGCCGGAACACGTAGGCGGGCTTGGTGGCGTAGGGCAGGCGCGCCTGGTTGTAGGCGACCCAGTTGACGTGGAAGATGATGTGGCGGCCTTCCTCCTGCATCACGGGCTCGAAGAGCTTGACGAGCGAGGGCGGGAAGAAGCCCGAGTCGCGCGCGAGCGCGAAGAGGCCGAACGCGAAGAAAGAGTCGAAGCACTCGCCGTAGCCGATGCGCATGAAGGCCCAGTCGGGGTCCTCGGGCTTGATCGACTTGAACTCGGGGACGTGGATGCCGTACTTGTCGACGAGCAGGCGCAGGAGCTCGGCGTGGCGCTGTTCCTCATAGCCCTGAAGGCCGATCGCCTGGGACAGCAGCGGGTCTTTCTCGGACTCGCCCATCGTGATCACGGCCAGAGCGGTCTCTGCCTCCGTCTTGACGGCCTCCTCCCAGATAGGCAGCATCGCCAGGCGGTCGCGCGCGTCCTTATCGAG
Source organism: uncultured Elusimicrobia bacterium (assembly GCA_964600165.1). Classification (GTDB taxonomy): domain Bacteria; phylum Elusimicrobiota; class Elusimicrobia; order UBA1565; family UBA9628; genus CAZRIP01. The sequence goes on from CAZRIP010000090.1 coordinate 4,684, forward strand.
CTCGGGCCACGGCATCTCCTTGGGTTTGTAGGGATCGTGCGTGTCGATGAAGAAACGGCAGAGGAGCTCCTTATGCTCCGGAGAGCCGACGAAAGAGGGGGCGGCCATAGGCGGAGATTATAGCAAATGCTTAAAATCTCCTAATGGATGACCTCTACCTCGAGACCGAACGAGCGCGCCTGCGCCAGTACCGCCCCGAGGATTTCGACAGGATGCTCGAGCTCAACTCGGATCCCGAGGTCATGCGCTATCTCGGCGGACAGCCGGGAACGCGCGAGGAAGTCGAGGGAGGGGTCGCGCGCACTCTCCTATATAAGGAGAAATACGGCGGCCGCCTGGGCGTCTTCACGGCCGAACTGCGCGAGACCGGCGAGTTCATGGGCTGGTTTCACCTCAGACCCGGCCGAGACGATCTCGACGACACCAGGCACCTCGAGCTCGGCTATCGGCTTAAACGAAAATTTTGGAACCGAGGTCTCGCCACGGAGGCCTCGAGCGCGCTCATCGACAAGGCCTTCGGCGAGCTCGGAGCCGAAAGCGTCTTCGCGCAGACCATGAAAGAGAACGCGCCGTCGCGGCGCGTCATGGAGAAGTGCGGCCTCGTCTTCGAGCGCGAGTTCGACGACCCGACGTGGGGCCGGCGCACGGCCGTCTATCGGCTCACGCGCGAGCCCTTTTTACTTCGTTGCAAAGATGCAAAGAAGTAAAAGAGGAGTATCGCGGGTCGCCCGACGCGCCGCAAATTACTAGAATCGCCTGGTGAGCGTTTCGTCCCATCTGACGCCGGAGCCGGAGCGCCGGCTTTGGCTCATCCTGGAGTACATGCGCGGCGCCGTCGCGCGCGCCGAAGACCAGATCGCCGCTCTGGCCGCGCTCGTCGTCGCCGAGCTGATCTATCTGAAGGTCGCGGGGCCGGCCGGTCCGATCGTGGGCCTTTCGATCCTGCTGCTCGCGCTCGCGCTGCCGCTCGCCGTCTTTTCCTACGCCCCCTTCGCGCGGCTGCCCGCGTGGCTTTCCTTCATCGAGCCTCCGAAAGAAAAGCCCGCCGGCGCCGACAACCTCGTCTCGGAGCAGGATCTCGCGAAGTACTCGCACCTCGAGCTCATCAACAAGCTCGACCGCTACTTGGGCGGCGGGATCACGGCGACGCAGTATTACGAGGACTTGGTCGGCGAGATCGTGGCGGCGGCGCGCATCGCCGCGCGCAAGCGGCGGCTGCTCGGCTGGCTGCTGATGCTCGCCGGCGCCGCGCAAGTCGCGCTCCTGGCCGCGTGGCTCTCGCCCCGGCTTTAGCGCCCGAAGAGCTTCTTGAGCCAGCCTTTGAGCCCGCCGGGGTGCAGCGGGCAGTCCTTCGTCGGCTCGGTGCCGGCGACGAAGAGCTCGTCGAGCTTCTGCGGGCAGCCGCTGCGCGCGCGCAAACCCGAGGCCGGGTCGATCTTGACGCTGACCAGCCCCTCTGGGCGCACGAAGTCCTCGAGAGGGGAGTCCTGGGCCGCGTCCTTCATGAACGCGGCCCAGACCGGAACGGCGTCCTTGGCGCCCGTGGCTCTGATCGAGCGGTGGCGATCATCGCCTACCCATACGCCCGTCAAGAGAGCCGGCGTATAGCCGATAAACCAAGCGTCCCGGCCGTCGTTGGTCGTCCCGGTCTTGCCGGCCGCGGGCCGCGTCCAGCCGAGCTTGGCGAGGCCGCGCGCCGTTCCTTCCCGCACGACGGACGTCAGCAGCGAGGTCATGAGATAGCTGACCGCGGGAGACAGCACGCTTTGGTTCGGCGGCTGAGGCGGCAGCTCGAGCGGCGCGCCCTCGGCGTCGAGCACGCCGGTCACCAGGCGCGGCGGCACGCGCAGGCCGCCGTTGGCGAAAGGCGCGTAGGCCGAGCAAAGCTCGATCAATGTCACCTCGGAGGCGCCGAGCGCGATGGCGAGGTTCTCCTGCAGGGGGCTCTCTATTCCTAGGCGATGAGCGAGCTCGATGATCTTGCCGACGCCCACTTGCTGCGCGAGGTCCAAGGTCGCGGCGTTGAGCGAGCGCGCGAGCGCGACGCGCATCGTCGCCGTCCCCAGATAGACGCCTTCATAATTACGCGGGTCCCAGTTCGTCGCGTCCTGGCGCGGATAGCGCTTGGGGGCGTCCTCGAGGATCGCCGCGGGAGTCAGGCCTTTCTCGAGCGCGGTCGCGTAGACGAAGGGCTTGAACGCGCTGCCGGGTTGGCGGCGCGCCTGCGTCGCGCGGTTGAACTGGCTTTCCGAGAAGTCCGAGCCGCCCGAGAGCGCGACGACGGCGCCGCTGCGGGGATCGAGGGCGACGAGCGCGCCTTGCGGCTTGGCCCGCGACACCGCGCGCTGGGCCGCCGCTTGCAGCAGCGGATCGAGCGTCGTGTGGATCGACAGGCCGTGGCGGTAGAGCGTCTCTTCTCCGTAGCGCGGCAGCAGCTGGCGCACGACCTCGGCGACGAAATAGTCGGCGTCGCCGCGCTCGCGGCGGGCCTGCGTCCGCTTGACGACGAGCGGCGCCGCCGCGGCCAGCGCGCGCTCTTGCTCCGAGATAGAGCCGTCTTCCCGCATCCGCTTCAAGACGAAGTCGCGGCGCTGCCGCGCCGCGTCCGGCTCGCGGAACGGGTTGTAGCGGTGGGGCGAGCGGATGAGCCCCGCGATGGTCGCGCACTCGGGCAGCGACAGGTCCTTGAGGTCCTTGCCGAAGTAGAACTTCGCGGCGGCCTTGACCCCGGCGACGGAGACGGAACCGTCTTGCCCGAGGTAGATATGGTTGAGGTAGAGCGTGAGGATGCGCTCCTTGCCGAAGCGCACCTCGAGGTAGAGCGCGAGCGCGGCCTCGGCGAGCTTGCGGCGGAAAGTGCGGCGGGGCGACAAGAAGAGATTTTTCGAGAGCTGCTGGGTGATCGTGCTGCCGCCTTGCATCGGCCCGCGGCCGAGCAGGTTCGAGCGGACCGCGCGCGCGATGCCGTGCCAATCGAGGCCCCAATGCGACCGGAAGCGCTTGTCCTCCGCCGAGACGACGGCGTCCTTGAGCGCTTGGGGGATCTCCGCGGACTCGGCCGGGTCGCGGCGCACCTTGCGCGCGCCCGAGAGCTCGGCGGCCATCTCGGGCTCGAGCATCAGGGACGCCGCGGCCCCCGAGGAATCGCGCACGGACCAGCTCTCGCCGTTCCACGCCAGCGAGAAGGAGCCCGCCTCCTGGCTTTCTGCCGGAGCGCGAAAGCCGCGCGCGCGCAGCGAGAGGACCGGCGGGACCCAGAGGGCGTCTTGCGCGGAGTAGCCGAGGCGCTTGAGCCGCAGCATGAGCCGCTCGGGAGGCTCGACCGAGCCGTCTCTGACGGCAAAAGGGGCGGAGTAGACCCGGGTCGAGAAGCTCTCGCCGAGCCCGCCGACGACCATCCGCGAGAGCTTGCGCTCGGCGACGGAGGCGACGGCGGCCAGACCCAGCGCCGCCGCGACGAGCGCGCCGATGGCGATCCGCAGGGGCGAGGCGAGGCGGGCGCGACGGGCCAACTAAAACTCCACGCCGAGGGAGAAGTTCTGGGTGTTGTTGAGCGCGCGCGTCACGCCGATCGCGTAGTCGAACAGGAAGTGCCCTTCCTTGAGGCCGACGCCGAAAGCGGAGCTGCTCGAGTCGCTGTTGATGACGTAGCCGCCGCGGATCGCCGCGCGGCCGTTGGGCATGGGCATGGCGATCTCGAGGCCGACGCCGCCGCCGACGGGGCTGCCGCGGACCTGGATCGCGTCGGCCGTGATGAGGAACTGCGAGACCGTGTAGTCCGACTGCTTGATAGCGCCGAGCGCCGCCAAGTCCAGGAGATACGCGGCGCCCGCGCGCGCGGTCAGCGGCAGCGGATCGCCTTGCTGCTCGAACTTCACGTCGGGCCCCATGTTCTGAAGAGACGCGCCGAGCGTCAGGCCGGCCAGCGGCGAGCGCCACTGCGCGCCGAGGTCGGCCGCGAAGCCGGAGGCGTTGGCCTGCTGGGCCAGGCTGAATCGATAGAACTTCCCGATCCCGCCGACCGACAGGTCGAAAGGCAGCGGGATGGCGCCGCCGAGCATTCCGACGTAGTCCTCCTCCGCCTTGACGTTCGAGTTCGTCCCGTCGGAGAGCATTAAATGCACCGTGCCGGCGTCGTAATAGAGCAGACCCGCGTCGAGGACGCCGAACGACAACGGGTGCGCGTAGCCGAGGTAGCCGAAGCTGTCCTCGATGACGCCGTGAGTGTAGAACGTCGAGAGCTGCGGTCGCTTGGCGGCGATGAGTCCCGCCGGATTATAGCCCGCGGACTCGAGCCCGCCCGGCACCGCGGCGAAGGCCTGGGCCATGCCGAGGGCGCGCGCGCCGAAAGGGCGTTGGAGCGTCGTCGCGCCGACCGTGCCGGCGTCGGCCCGCGCGAGGACGGGCGAAAGCGCGGCCGCGGCGGCCAGCGCGAGAACGCGCGCGCGCCTCACTTGATCACCACGACCTTATTGACGGCGTCGAGCTTCGGGCCCTTGGCCTCGACGACGTAAACACCGCTCGCGACCGCGCGCCCGGAGCTCGTCGTGCCGTCCCAGAAGAAATCGTATTGACCGGCGGCGAACGCCCCGTCGATGATCGTGGTGACGAGACGCCCCATCGTCGTATAGACCTTGACGGTGATCTCGCCGCTCGTGAAGATCGTGACCTGGATCTTGGTCTTGGTGCCGTTTCGCGGCCGCAACAGGTTATCCGTCAGCACGGCGCTGCCGCCCTGAAAATCGACCAAGACGCCGTTGGCGAGCGTGCCGGTCTGCGCGCTCGGGTTGGTGATCACGACGTCCCAATTGCCGAGCTGGGCGTTCGTCGTGTTGAAGGTCGCCGTCATCTGCTGGTCGTTGGCGACGACCGGGCCCGCGCCGTTGATGTTCACTTGCCCGGCTTTTTGGAGGGCGACCGTCGCGGTCGGCGCGATGATCTCCCCCAGGATGGTCGAGGCGGGGTTGGCGACGCCGTTGAAGTACACGCTGGGGTTGATCGACTGAGGATCGGGCTGCTCGGTGAACGCGCTCGAGACCGTCTCCGAGTCCACGGCGACGTAAGCGTCCTGGACGGTGTAGTAGAGCCTCCAGCGAAACGCCGGCGCCGCGTCGGTCGAGCGCACGACCATCGGCGACGTCAGCGCGCTCGGGGCCGTCGTCGAGGCGCGCACGCCGTTCTCCAGGTTGAACGAGGTCCCGTTGGCGTCGGTCGAGAGCGCGCTCAAGATGACCGTGTTCGAGGATTGGCCGGCGACGGGCTGCGTATAGAGCAGGCGGATCTTGCCGTCGGTGCGCTGCATCGTCTCGAGCTGGCCCGCCTGCTGGGCGAGCGCGAGGGCGCCCGCGCCGAAATTGCGCCCCTCGTTGGCGGAAAGCGCGGTGTAGACGCGGTAGTTCGACGGAGTGTTGCCGCCGGCCGAGTCTTCGATATAGTAGAGCCGCCAATTCGGCGTTCCCAGGTTGACGAGCCGCGGATAGCCGGCGAACGTGTTCGGCAAGTTGACCGCCGTGCCGGTCTCCGCGGCCCAGGTCAGGCCGTCGTTGGAGATCGCCGTGTAGATGCGGTAGGTCCCCGTCGTGCCGACGACCGAGTACGCCATGCGGTACTGTCCGCCGGCGGTCTTGAGCACGGAGCAGCCGGTGATCGAGCTGACCGCGATGTCGAGCGCGGGCGCCGTGCTCGAGACGCGCACCTCGGGGCTGTCCGGGGTGAACGGCTCGGCGCCGTCGACGGTCGTCGCCGAGATGATCGCGCTGCTGCCCCAGACGTAATAGACGCGGATCGGATAGGCCGTGCCGCCGGTCGGAACTGAAGACTGAAACGACGCCGACGAGAGCCGCACTCCGGCTTCCTTGCCGAAGGTCGGCACGGCGCGCGCGGGGGCGGCGAACGCGAGGGCCAGAAGCAGCGCCGACGCGCTCAAGGACGCGCTCCGCGCGCGAGCGCCCGTTTGCGCTCGCGCGGCAAGGACTTGATCTTGGCCTCGCGCACGAGGGCCTGCGAGCGCGTGAAGCCGTCTTCCTTAAACACAAGCGCGACCGGCCGGCGCGTCCGGGTGTAGGCCGCGCCGCGGCCCGCGTTGTGCTTGGCGACGCGCGCCGCGACGTCCTTGGCGATGCCCGTGTAAAGAGAGTCGTCGCCGCAGCGCACGATGTAGACCGACCAGCAAGGCTCCTCGCCCTCGGTCTTGCCGGCGAGCGTGCGGATCATCCGCAGATACTTGGGCTCCAAGGCCCCTAGCTTAGCAGACAATTCAAAGCGGTGCCAGGCACCGCTTTGAATTATTGGTCGGCGCCTTCGGCGTAGATCTTCTGGAACTCGGCCTCGTAGCCGTCGACGAACGACGGATCGGCCGTGAAGTAGGCGTTCTCGAAGTTGTTCTTGCTGGCGTTGGTCGTGTAATTGAAAGACCCCGTTTCGAGCAGGTCGTCGAAGACGCCGAATTTGTCGTGCAGCACGCCGCCCGAGCCGCCGAGGCCGGCGTCGATGCGAAACGGCACGCCCGCAGAGCGGAGCTTGGTCAAGGTCGCGGACTCGGTGCGCGACTGCGAGCGGTCGAGCACCATCAAGACGTCGACGCCGCGGTTCTTGGCGTCGGCGAGCGCCGAGATGATCGCGGGCGAAGTGAAGCTGAACATCGCGATATGAACGCGGCTTTGGGCGCGCGAGATCGCCTCCGCGAGCAGCTGCTCGGTCGGGCCGTTAGGCGAGAAGGAGCATTGCGGCCACGCGCGTCCGAGCGCGGTCGGGCCGTCGGCGCAGGACGGCGGCTGGCCGGAGGGCTTGCCGGGCGTCTCTCCGACGGGCCCCGCCTGGGCCCACATCCAGTCGAAGTACGCGGCGTAATCGGCCGCCAAGCCGGCGTCCTCGCGAAACAGCGCGTTCTCGTGGTTCTTGGTGTCGGCGGCCGTCGTCCAATTGAACGAGCCCGTCTCGAGCCGTCCGCCGTCGATGACGGCGAACTTATTGTGCATGATGCCGTAGGCGCCCGTGCCGCGCAGCACGCGCACGTCGACGCCGCCGGAGACGAGCTGGCCGATCTTCTCGGCCGAGGCGGCCTCCGCCATCGGCTGCGAGCCGCCCGCGTCCTTGCCGCTTTGGGAGTGCCCGTAATCGTAGATGACCCGTACGTCGAGCCCGCGGCCGCGCGCGCGCACGAGGGCGTCGGCGACGTTCGGCAGCGTGAGGGTATAAAGGGCGGCGTGCACGGAGCTTTGGGCTGAGTCGATCGCCGCCGCGACGTCCTCCGAGACGTCGGCGCCTCGTCCCGTGAAGATGAAGCTCGGCAGCGAGCCGCCGCCGCGCGAGGGTTGGGACGGGCTCGGCGCGGGCCGCGGCTTGCGCGCCCGGACCGGCGGGACCGACGTGCTCTCGATCGCCGCGTCGCCGCCGAAAAAGCCGCCGGCAAGATCGTTGATCGAAGGCAGCGCCGCGGCGCGCGCGCGCGCGGACAGGGCCAGCGCGGACAGGACGACTACCGGCAGAGGCAAGCGGCTTTTCATGGAGGGGCTCCTCTCTCTGCCTGGTGACTCCGGATTGGGCCCGGAGGTGGATGCTCCTCGACCGTATCTCGAGGATTACAGGGTGCTCGAAGCATAAGCGCGAAGGACCTAGGCCGCGAGGGCTCGAAGGCCTGGTCGATGCTAGGCCTAAAGACCTATACTGAAGCGGATGCAAATCGACGCGCGCGCCTGGCTCGGCTTAGGCGCGTCGTTGTTTTTCTTCATGGGTTTCGGTCTGGCCGTCGAGCCCGAATCGTACGCCCAAGCCGCCGCGGAATGGGCGCTCGAAGGCGGCCGCTCCGCCGAGGAGGCTCGGCGCCTGACGGTGCGCCTTTGCCGCTCGCTGGGCTTGCTGTTCATCGCCTGCGCGCTCGCCGCCGCCGCCGTCGCGGCGGGTCTCGCGCCGGGCATGGCTGCACGCGCCTCGCGCTGGGCCTGGGCGCCGCGCTCGCGCCTCATTTGCGGGGCCGCGGCGACGCTCGCTTCCCTTTTGCTCAGCGCCGTGAAGATGTCCGAGTGGGCGGCGCCTCGCGGCGCGACCACGCGGGGCCGCGCGCATTTTTGGAGCGGCTGGGGCGTGGTCTTCACGCTGATGGCCTTCGGCGCCCTCGCTCTTTCGAGCGCCGCGCGCTGAGGGACGAAGGTCCTACCTTTAGGAAGGCCCATTACGGCCGCGCCGCCGGGCCTATCGGCGCATTCGAGTGATCTCCGGAGCGGCTAGACTTCTCCCATGCGAGTCACGCTGGCTCTTTGCGCGCTGCTGCTCTGCTGCGCCGCGCGCGCGGCCGTCGTCGAAGGTCCGATCGAGGCCCCCGAGATTCCGGCGCTGCCCGCCACGCTCGTCCCCCAATCGGGCGCGCCCAATCTCGCCGACGCGCTGTCCTCGCCGCTGACGGCGGCTTCGATCGAGGCGGCGGTCCCGGCCTCCGTGCTCCCCGCGCTCTCCGCGGCCGCCGCGAGTCTCGACGCCGCGCGAGGAGAGGCGGGATCCAGCCAGGCGGCGCAAGCTCACGCGGCCCAGGCCTCGGCGCGGCGCGCGGCCGACGGGATCACGGCGAAAGCCGGTCCTGAAGCGGCTTTCGGCCAGGTCTTCGACGGCAATTTCGAGAAAGGTTCGATCGAGGCCGAGCTCGCCGCGCCGATGCCGGGCCGCGACGGCAACGTCGCTCTCTCGAAGATCGACACCTCCTACGACGGTAAGCTGACCAAGAAGAAAGCGGGAAAGAAGCTCGCCGAGGACCGCGCGGCGCTCGACGACTACCAACAGAAGATCTTCGCCGACAAGAAGAACAAGATCCTGTTCGTGCTCCAAGGCATGGACACGGGCGGCAAGGACGGCATCATCAAGCACGTCTTGAAGGGCCTGAGCCCGCAGGGCTTCAAGATCAGCGGCTTCAAGCCGCCCACGGAGGAGGAGGCGGGCCACGACTTCCTCTGGCGCATCAAGAAAGCCCTGGGCGGCCCGGGCCAGATCACCGTGTTCAACCGCTCGCACTACGAGGACGCGCTCGTGCCGATCGCCAAGGGTACGCTTCCTCTCTCCGAGATCGACCGGCGCATCGCCGCGGTGAATCAGTTCGAGAAGGAGCTCACCGACGACGGCTGGACGATCGTCAAGGTGTTCCTGCACGTCTCGAAGGAGAAGAACTGGGAGCGCCTGGAAGAGCGGCGCACGAACCCGAAGAAGCAGTGGAAGCTTTCTCCCGCTGATCTCGTCTCCAGACAGAACTGGGAGAAGAACCAGAAGGCCTACGAGTACGTGATCGCGCGGACGAACACGCCCTACGCGCCGTGGTTCATCGTGCCCGCCGATAAGAAGTGGTACCGCAACTACGCCGTCGGCCGGCTCTACAAGCGCGCGCTCAAGCGCCTGCACCCGCGCTGGCCGAAGCCCAAGGACCTGCCCAAGCGCATCCCGAAGTAACGCGCGCCAAGACTCTGGCGTCGACGACGGTCGCGTGCTATACTTATGCGACCTCAAATCCTGCTCAAATTTGTGCCCTCACTCCTAAACGCCCTGAGTAAGCGCCTCAAAAGCGTCGCCCAAAAAGGCCTTAGCGTTTTCTTGGCGTCGGCGATCGCCGTTCCGTTCCCGCTCTGGGCGAACCCTCACGGGGGGCAGGTCGTCTCGGGCATCGCCAACATCATCCGGTCCGGCCAAACGTTAACGGTCCAGCAGGTCTCAAACCTCGCCATCATCGATTGGCGCAGCTTCTCGATCCGGACCGGGCAGACCACGCAGTTCCTTCAGCCTTCGTCCGCCTCGGCCGTGCTCAATCGCGTCGTCGGAGGCGATCCCTCCGCGATCTACGGCACGCTGCGGGCCAACGGCAAGGTGTTCTTGCTCAACCCCAACGGCATCGTCGTGGGCCCGACGGGCGTCATCAACACCCAGAGCTTCGTCGGCTCCACGCTCGACCTCGACAACGCGCAGTTCCTCGCCGGAGGCCCCCTGCTGTTTCGCGGCGACTCTCAGGCGGCCCTTATTAATGAAGGAAGGATCGCCGCGCTGGGCGGCGACGTCTTTCTGATCGCGCACGCCGTCCAGAATACCGGCGCGATCGGCGCTCCGCAAGGGACGGCGGCCTTGGCGGCCGGCTCTGAAGTGCTTTTTAATCCCGCGGGCCAGGAGCACGTCTTCGTCCAGGCGGGCGGCAGCCCGGCGGACGTCGGCGTGGACCAGAAAGGAAGCATCCAGGCGGCCAGCGCGGAGCTCAAGGCCGCGGGAGGCAACGTCTACGGCCTGGCGGTCAACAATGAAGGGCTCGTCCAAGCCGACGGCGTGCGCAGCGAGGACGGTCACGTCTACCTGACGGCCGACGGAGGCTCGGTCGCCAACTCGGGAACGATCGTCGCGACGCGCGGCGATCGGGGCGGCGACGTCCAGATCACGGCGGACAAGATCGACCTCAAGAGCGGCTCGCTGATCGACGTGAGCGGCGTCGCGGGCGGCGGAACGGCCGCCATCGGCGGCGGCGAGCACGGCGCCGATGCGAGCCTTCCGGACGCCTCCTATACCACCGTCGAGGCCGGCGCGACGATCAAGGCGGACGCGCTCGCCGGCGGCGACGGCGGCAAGATCGTGGTCTGGTCCAACGACGGCACCGATTTCCAAGGCCTCGTCAGCGCGCGCGGCGGCGCGTCGGGCGGCGACGGCGGCTTCGCCGAGGTCTCCGGCGAGAAGAGGCTCTCTTTCAGTGGAAGCGCGGCCCTCGGCGCGCCCGCCGGCAAGGCCGGGACGCTCCTGCTCGACCCCGAGAACCTCACCATCCAGACCGCCGGACCCGACACGCCGGGGGCTTGCGTCGGCAGCGCGTGCACGAGCAACGCCGACGACTCCATTTTGACGGTGGCGACGCTCCAGGGCTTGCTCGCCGGCGGCAGCGACGTCGTCGTGCAGACGGCGAGCGGGGCTCCCGGCGCGCAAGCGGGCAATCTGGAGGTCGCCAACGCCGTCAGCTGGTCGAGCGGGAACAACCTGACGCTGCAGGCCTTCGGCAACCTGCAGACCGACGCGGGAGCCTCGATCAGCAACGGCGGCGCGGGCGGGTTGACTCTGGTCGCGGGCAACGGCGGAGGCGCGGGAGCGATCTCGCTCGGAGCGTCCATCGCGATGACGGGCGGCTCCGTCAACGTCACGGCCCACGGCGGCGGCATCACGGGCTCGGCGGCGTCGACGGTCAACAGCGGCGGCGGCGGGGTCTCCTTCACGGTCGACGCGGGCCAATTGAACACGCTCGGCGCGGGCGTCACCTCGGGCGCCGGGGCGCAAACGTATTCCGGACCGGCGGCGCTCGGAGCCGACGTCACGCTTTCCGGCTCGGGCGGCATCACGTTCAACGGCGCGCTCGACGGCGGGCAGGCGCTGACGCTGACGACGAGCGGCGGCGCCGCGACCTTCAACGCGGCGGTGGGCGGCGGTACGGCGTTGACGAGCGTGAGCAAGGACGCCGGCGGGACGCTGGCGTTCAACGGCGGCGCGGTGACGACGACGGGCGGGCAGACCTACGGCGGCCCGGTGACGCTCGGCGCCGACACGACGTTGGCGAGCACGGGCAGCGGCGCGATCAATCTTGCCGGTACGGTCAACGGCGCGCACGCCCTGACGGTCAACACGGGCGGCGCGACGACCTTCG
>CAZRIP010000091.1:0-16264 GCA_964600165.1 uncultured Elusimicrobia bacterium
CCAGCGCCAGCGCCCGAGCGCGTCGCGCAAGCGGTAATTCTGGCGGCCGCGCGCGCGCTCGCGGCGCGGGCGCTCGGCTTCCCGGACCGCGCGCCAGCGGTCGTCGGGGTGCAGCGACGACAGCCAGAGCTTCGTGTCCTCGACCCACAGCCGCCGCGGATAGCCGAGCATCGAGTCGACGCCCGCGCTCACGAACGCGAAGGCGCCTTGCAAATGGGGCGACTCGTAGACGACGAGCGGCAGCCGGTCCGCCAAGTGGCGGGCCTGCTCGTCGAGCGCGGGCGCAGCCGCGGCCCGCGGACGATGACGCCGGGACGGAGAGGGCATGCGCCGAAGATTATACGGCCTCGGGTTGAAGCCCAGGATCCCTTCGTGTAAAGGTTGCCTGACGCGGCTCAGGCGGGGGGAAGGCTCACGCGGAACGTCGAGCCTTCGCCCTCGACGCTGCGCACCGAGACGCGGCCGCCGTTGGCCTCGACGAGGCCGCGCACGATCGAGAGCCCGAGACCCGTCCCTTTGAGGCGGCGGCCGTGAACGCCGCGGAAGAAGCGGTCGAAGACGCGCGCCTGCGCCTCCTCGGGGATGCCGATGCCGGTGTCGGCGACGGAGACGACGACGGCGTCCTTCTCTCGCGCGCAGGTGACGTCGACGCGTCCGCCGCGGCGGTTGTACTTGATCGCGTTGCCGAGAAGATTCTCGAGGATGTGCGGCACGTCCGCGGGATCGGCCAGCGCGCGCAGATCGCCGTCGACGGATACCGCGACGGTCACGCCGGCTTTCCTCGCCGCGGCGCGGACCATCGAGGCCGCGGCGCGCGCGGCCTTCGACACGTCGATCGGCTCCGAGTTGCGCCGTCCCGAGCGCGCGTCGGCGACGCCGACGAGGCTCTCGACCGTCGTCATCAGCCTCTTGGCGTTGCGTTCGATGACGCCGAGAAACTCTCGATTCTTGGCGGGATCCTTCACGCCGGCCTTGAGCGTCTCCAAATAGCCCAGGATCGAGGCCAGCGGCGTGCGCAGCTCGTGGGAGACCATCGCGACGAACTCGTCCTGGCGCTGGCGGGAGTCGGACGACAGCGACGAAGCCTCGGTGCGCTCGCTCAGCGTGGCCGCGGCTCGGCTGAGAAGGAGCTGGAGCTCGCGCGAGGCGAAGCGCGCGGGCGGCCGGCGGAAGAGCGCCGTCGAGCGCCCAAGCCGCTCGAAGCGCTCGAGCTCCTCGCCGCTCGCGCTCGAGGAGAGCAGAAGAAGCCCTCCCGGCTTGAGCGCGTAAAAGAAAAGGCCGAGGGCGCGGCGGCGCGCCTCCTCGGTCCAGCGCGACATCGCAACGGGGCAGACGATGGCGTCGAGCCGCACGAACGGAAAATCCTCGGCGAGGTCGTGGACGGCGAAGACGCAGCGCCGGCGCAGCCCGCCGCCGACCTGGTAGCCCCCCGTCGTCTTATGGAAAAAACCGGACAGGCGGCCTCGCGAGATCTGCCTCGAGATCGCCCCGTCGTAGTGGCCGACGCGCGCCCGGCGCACGGCGTGCGCGTCGCGCGACGTGGCGAAGACCTTGATGGGGCGCTTCAAGGCGCTCGACAGCGCGATCGCCGCCGAGTAGGCGTCCTCGCCGATCGAGCCCGACGTCACCCAGATCCTGTACGCGTCGCCCGCGCCGGCGTCCGGAGGCGCCTGGGCGAGCGCTTTTGCCAGCGCGACGAGGCCGGCCTCGTCGCGGAAGAACCGGGGCACGGACGGCGGCAGACGCGGCGGCGGGTCCGAGGGGATAGGGGATTTCACTATAAAAATTGAGATTCCCTGCTAGTCTAGCAATTATCACGGAGCCGTCAGTGTGACATTCTCGTGTCGTATATTGTCATTTGAGCGTCAACGCGCTATACTTATCGCCGATGCGCGCCCAGATCCTCGTGGTCGAAGACCAGTCCTCGACTTCGGACCTCATCGCCGAGGTCCTGAAGGAAGAGGGCTTCGAGGTCAAGGTCGCCGACTCGCTCGCGAAAGCGCGGCAGAACATCGCGCGCGCCGTGCCGGAGCTCGTCATCCTGGACCGCAACCTCCCGGACGGCGACGGCCTCGACCTCTGCAAGGAGCTGCGCGACGCCGAGAAGACGAAGACGATGCCGCTGCTTTTCCTGACGGCGAAGAAGGCCGTCGAGGAGCGCGTCTCCGGCCTCAAAACCGGGGCCGACGATTATCTCACCAAGCCCTTCAACACCGAGGAGCTCGTCGCGCGCGTCGAGGCGCTGCTGCGCCGCGTCGGCAAGAGCGACGAGCCGGAGCAGCAGGCCGCCGGCGACCTCAAGCTCGACCGCGACTCGCGGAAGGCTTTCCTTAAGAACAAGGAGATCCCGCTCTCGGCCAAGGAGTTCGACCTGCTCTGGTACCTGATGTACCGGCGCAACCGCGTGCTCACCCGCGACTTCCTGCTGCAGCACGTCTGGGGCTACGAGTCCGGGCTCGACCTCACGACGAAAGTGGTAGACGTGACCTTATCTCATCTTCGAGATAAGCTCGGCCCCGCCGCCTCGATGATCGTCGCCGTCCGCGGCTTCGGCTACCGATTCGACGCTTGATCGCCGTCGCGCTCTGGCTGGCCGCCGCGCCCTGCCTCGCCGCCTCCAAGCCCAACGTCATCCTCATCTCGATCGACGACATGAGGAAAGACCGCCTGAGCGAAGAACTCGCCCCTAACCTGACTCGCCTGGCGTCGCAGGGAATCTCGTTCGAGCGGACCTACAGCGCGGCCACTTGGACGCTGCCGTCGCACGCGACGATGCTCACCGGACGCCTGCCTCATCACCATGAGGCGATCGATTCCAACACGGGCGGCCTGCGCCCGATCCGCGCGGGAGAAACGACTCTCGCGACCTGGTTCAAGAAGGCCGGCTACCGCACGGCGGGCTTCTACAACGCGCCCTATCTCTCGCCGCAACTCGGCTTCTCGCGCGGGTTCGACGACTATCGGATGACCAACATGTTCGACGTGTTTTCCGACGCCGCTCGCTGGGCCTCGTCGGGCAAGGAGCCCTTCTTCCTCTTCGTCCATACCTACCGCGTCCACGCCTACCCGGGCGTGATCGACCCCGCGGCCCGCGTCGACGCCGCTTACTGCGCCGCCGGCGCGGCGCGCTATGACGACGCCGTGCGCGCCGTCGACCGGCAGATCGGCGACTTCCTCGAGAGCCTCGAGGGCGCCGGCGCGCTCCAAAACGCCGTCATCGCCGTCACGTCCGATCACGGCGAGGAGCTCTGCGACCAAGGGCGCGGCTTCGGCCACCAAAAGCGGCCCTACGAGGAGCAGATCCACGTGCCGTTCATCCTGCGCGCGCCCGGCCAAAAGCCCAGGAAGGAGAGCGCGCTCGTCAGCGGCGCCGACGTCGCGCCGACGCTCGCGGCCGCGGCGGGCGCCCCGCTGCCGCAGCCCCTCGACGGCGTGTCCCGCCTCGACGCGGCCTGCGAGTCGAACGCGGCGGTGGTCATCGAGGCCAGCGATTGGGTGGCGATGAAGGACGCAGACGCCACGCTGGTCTTGGCGCTCAACGGCACCGAGAGCTCGCTGGGCGCCGCGAAGCCGCCGGCCGCGTGGAAGCCGCAGCTGCAGAAATACATGGACATCCTCCGAAATCTCCACGCTCCCGCGACCAACACGCCCGCCGCCGACGCGGAACTGCGCGGCAAGCTCAAAGCCGCCGGCTATTTAAAATAGGGTCAGACCCTCACAAACTTACAAACGCTTCAAACCGAGGGAACTTTTTCGGGGGGTCAATCGTATCCGTTATATGGCCCGAAAACCCCGGATACACTTCGAAGGCGCGAATCACCATGTCTACTCGCGCGGCAACGGCGGGAAAGACATCTTCATTGACGACGAAGACAAGCGATTCTTTTTGACTCTGCTGATAGATCTCAAGCAGCGTTTGGGACTCAAGTGCCACGCATGGTGCTTGATGACGAACCACTTCCATCTCTTGATCGAAGTCGGTAAAGTCGCCGCATCGCGGCTCATGCAGTCGGCCCTCAGCCGTTACGCTCAGCACTTCAACTACAAATACGAGACCTACGGCCACGTCTTTCAAGGACGCCCGGGGATGCTTCTTTGCCGTCGGGACAATTACTTCCGACAGTTGGTGCGCTACATTCACCTGAACCCTGTGGCGGCCGGTATCGTTAAGACCCCCGACGAATGGCCATGGTCGTCGCACCGCTGCTTTGCCTGGGGCATCCCGGACCCTCTGATCGATCGAGACTCGACGCTCGGCTCGTTCGGGACTGATATTGACGCGGCGGCGGCGGAGTATCGGCGTTTTGTCGAAGCCGGTAAGCCTGGAGAGCTCGCGCCAATCCTCATCGAGTCGCCCGCATTGATCGAGTCCCCGACCGAGGTCGCCGACATCGACGACTTGGCACAGATTGTCGCGCGCGACAGTAAGATTACTCTCGGGCAACTCCGCAACTCGTCTCACGTTCGCGCGATCACGGCCGTGCGCCATGACTTCGTGATCCGCGCTTGGCGGGCCGGCTTCGCGTCAGCCGAGATCGGTCGCTTTCTTGGGTGGGGGAATTCGGCCGTTGCTCAAGTTCTCAGACGGAAAGTTTGATGCGTTTGTAAGTTTGTGAGGGTCTGACCCTACTTTACGAGCTGGGCGATGGCGGGGTTGGCGCCCTCGTGGTAGCGCGTCCATTCCGCGCGCTCGGCGGCGTCGAGCGCGCGCCCGCGCGAGCGCAGGTACGACCACGCGTAGAGGCGGCGGCGCCATCGTGCGTCGCCGCGCTGGTCGAAACTTCTCAAGATGGTCGCGAAGCGCTGCAGCCAGAACGCCTTCGGCGCCTCGTATTCCAGGAGAGGGTGCCGATCCTCGTTGAAGGGGCCGGCTCCGGCGACGGCGCGCACGACGTCGTCGCCGGCCGATTGAAGGCTCAACAGCGTCGAGAGCTTGCCGATCCCGAGACGCGCCAAATCGGCGCGCACCTTGGGCTCGTCGAACTCCGCCTGCATCGCGCGATAATCCGGGACGACGGGACCGTCCGAGCCGATGATGACGAGGTCGCGCCCGGGCGTCGTCTCCCACAACGAGACGCTCGAGAACTCCGAGGCGAACGTGCGCAGCACGAGCTGGAGCGTCGGGTCGTTGAGCTCGTAAAGGTGGAACCATTGCATGAACAGGCCGCCTTCTTTGAGCCGAGATCGCGCGTCGCGGTAGAAATCGCGCGTAAAGAGGCTCGCGACCCCGGCGATCCACGTGTTCGACGGCTCGCTGAGGATCAAGTCGTAGCGGCGCGACGACGTCTTGACGAACGTCTTCGCGTCGTCGGCCGCGACGGTCAGGCGCGGGTCGTCGAGCGCGCCGCGATTATACGGCGCGAAGAGCCTCGCGGCCTCGACGACTTCCGGAGAAAGCTCCACGACGTCGACGCGCGAGACCGGGTGGGCGAGCGCCGCGCCGGCGGTCACGCCGCTGCCCAGGCCCACGATCAGCACGTCGCGCGACGCCGGCCGCAGCACGAGCGGGATATGCGCGATCAGCATCTGGTTGGCCATGTCGCCGGTCGAGCTCGCGTCGACCTTGGCGTTGACCTTGAGCGACAGCGTGCCGATCGGATCGCGTTCGACGGAGATCGTGGCCTCGCGGCCGTCGCGGTAAAAGATCAGCGATTGCCGGCGCGTCTGCTCGGCATAGCGCGAGAAGCTCGGGTACGCGTTGGCCATCGGCATGCGGAAGTCGCCGCGCGTGAGCATGAGCTTGTCCCAAGGCGGCAAGGCGGCGGAGGCCGCGAACGCCGCGAGGGCCGCGCCGATCGCGAAGGCCTTGACGCGGCGCGGCGCCGGCGCCGTCCACACGATCACGACTCCGACGACGAGGCTTCCCGCGGCCGCCGCCGCGAACAGCCCCTGCAGCCCCAGCGCGGGCAGGAGCCAAAGACCGGCGGCGAGAGCGCCCGCGACGTTGCCCGCCGTGTTGAAGCCCCAGAGGCGTCCGAGATCGCGGCCCGCGCGCTCGGGACGCGAGAGGGCGGACGCCGCGAGCGGCAGCGTCATCCCGATGAGCGCGGTCGGGACGATCATCAAAGCCAGGCAGAGCGCGAGCTTGACGCCCTCGAAGATGTAGAACGTGGCCGGGATCCGGTTGAAGAAACCTCCGGCGAGCAGCACGACGTACGGCAGCTTGTCGTAGAAAGGGACGGTCAACGCCATGACGGCGGCCGCGGCGAGCTCGGCCAAGCCGAACGCGAGGTAAGGCGGCGCCCGCGAGACCCAGCGGCGGCGCGCGAGCGAGGCGCCCAGCGCGATCCCGGCGATGAAGCCGGCGAGCATCGCCGAGAACGAGTACGCCGAGGAGCCGAGCACGAGGGCGATCACGCGGACCCAGGCGATCTCGTAGCAGAGCGCGACGAAGCCTCCGACGAACGCCGCGGCCCAAAGCAGGCGCTTGAGGTCCTCGCCGAGCGGACGCGCGGGCGAGGGGGACGCGTCGCGCGGCCGCCCGCCGCGCGCCTTGCGCGCGAGCGCCATCGCGCCGAGCCCGCAAACGGCGTTGCCCGCCGCCGCGAGCGCGGTGGAGAGGTCGAGCCCCAGGCGCGGGATCATGAAATAACCCGCGTCGAGGCAGCCCGCGACGGCGCCCGCGCTGTTGACGGCGTAGAGCCGGGAAGCCGCGCGGCCGACGTCCTCTCCGCGCCGGGCGAGGTGCCTTCCGAGCGCGGGCAGCGTCGCGCCCATGAGGACGGTCGGCACCAGCAGTATCGCCGCGGCGATCAGGACGCGCGCGGGGCCCGCGGACGCCGCGAGAGGGAGCGCGAACGGCGGGATGAGCCCGGCCAGCGCCAGCCCGAGCTCGAGCCGGCCGTAGAGACGGAGCGGATCGTCGGAGCGGTCGGCCAGCGGCCCGAGCCAAGCCGAGCCGAGCGCGAGGCCGCCGAGGAAAACGGCGAGGACCGTGGTCTGGGCGAGCGCGGTGGCGCCGAAGAGCGCCGCGAGGTACTTGGCCCAGACGACCTCGTAGACGAGTCCCGTCGCGCCCGAGAGGAAATAGACCGCGCCGAGCATCAGCGCTCGGGGATCTCGACGTCGAAGCGGAACGCGTCTCCTTCCTTGAGCTTATGGCGCGCCGCGGCGCCGGCCGGAAGCTCCAGGACGTACTGGCCCGTGCCCGGCGCGAGCGCGACCTTGTCGTCCGGCGTGCTCTCCTTCGACGCCTTGACCTCGCCGTGGACGCGCTGCACCGTCTTGTCGGCGTGGATGAACACGATGTCGAGCGGCACCAGAGTGTTCTTCATCCAGAAGTTCATCGACTCCTCGCGCGGGAACACGAAGAGCATGCCGTAATCCTTGGGCAGCTTGCGCCGGAACATCAGGCCGCGCTCGCGCTCGAGCGGCGTGTCGACGACGTCGACGCGGATGGTCTTGCCGTCGGCGAAGGTCAACCGCGTCTGCTGGCGCGCCCGCAAAGGCTCGTTCGGCGCGAATTGCGCGAAGACGGGGACGGCGAAGGCCAGCAAGAGGAGATATCTCATGGGCGGTCCTTTTCGGCCATCATGTATACCAATTTTGCGTCAATACGGATCGTCGCGCGCGCGTCGCGGGCCGCGCTGAGGGAAGCGCGGAAGATATTCCTTGTCGACGATCTCCTCGATCGCCAGCGCCGAGTCGTAGACTTGATCGTAGTCGAGGCCGCGGCTTTGGGCGATGCGCTCGAGCGACGCGCCCTTGCGCCGCTCGGCGACGAGCTCCTGCAAGGGCTTCTTGGCGCGCGCGGCGGTGACGACGAGCGTGATCAGCTCGCGCTTGTAGTAGCCCTCGCGCGCGAGGCGCGACAAGTCGATCACGGCGCCGGAGGTCGAGATCTTGATCGCCGTCCACGTCGCGCTCGAAAACGCCATCGCGATGGCCTGCGCGATCGCTTGCGGCTCGTCCTTGGGCTTCCTCGAATGCCTCATCGTCTCGAAGAGCTGCGTCTCGTCGAGCTGAGCGGCCGCGCTCGTCGCGAGCAGCGCGGCGAGGAACGCGGCGCCGATGATCGCGCTGAGTATCGGCCGTTTCATCGAGCCTTAAAGTATTGCACGGCGCGCTTGGTCTCGTCCAGCCAGCCGCGCGTGCCCCACGGACCGAGGCGCCCCCACAGCGCGCGAGCGAGGTCGTGGAAGAAGACGCCTTTGGCGGGCCCGTCCGCGTAGATCCGGTCGATCGCCATCGTCTCGCGGCGATACATCTCCTTCGGGCCCGCCGGGTCTTTTTGGTGCAGGCCCCAATCGAGGATCTCGCCCGCGACGAGCTGCACGTCGCCGCGGTGGACGTAGCGATGCCAGTCGTGGATCAGCGCGTCGAACTGCGCCTTGTCGGCTTGATAGAGCATCAGCGCGTCGAGGTCGACGCCGGCGTCGTTCATCATCACGGGGTCTTGGCCGTGATGCCAGCCCTTGTCCCACGTCAGCGTGAACGCCCACAGCGGCGTCTTGTCGCCGAGCTCGTCTTTGATGCCGCGCACGATCTCGCCCACCTTGTGCGCGCGCCACCACTGCCAAGCGTCGATGAACGCCTCGTCCTTGCGCATGATCTTCTTGCGCGCGAACCAGACCATGCGCTGCTCCGGCGTCAGACGCGCCCACTCGGGAGGGGGACTGACGCCGGGCATCTCCGAGAAGAACTCCTCGGCGAGCTCGTAGCCGCCGAGGGCGTTGCGGATGTAGTCGAGACCGACGAAATCGACGCCGGGCGTGTCGCGGAATTTCTTGAGGAGCGCGGCGACGTCGCGCGGACGCTTCGGGTCGGCGAGGGACACGGCGCGCGTCGCCACCGCGTGCCCGTTCTCGACGTCGAGCGCGTATCGGTATCCGCCGACTTGCTGCTTGGACATCGTCAAGTAGCACATGGCGTAGACCCCGAACTTGATCCCGCGGCGGCGGCACTCGCGCGCGACTAAGGGGATCATCTTGAGGTTCTCGTCGACCCAGATCTCGCCGGGCTTCTGTCCCGGCGTCTGGCCCGCGAGCATCCAGAACGCGTCGGCGCCGACGTATTGGACCCAGTCGAGCAGCCCGCGCCAGTCCTTGCGCGTCCCGTCGGGCGCGACGACCTGCATCGTCGAGAGCGGCATGACGCTCTCGAGCGTGACGACCGCGAAGCCCTTGGGCACGGGCCAGGGCTTGCGCCGCTCGATCCTGAACCCCGAGACTTCGAGCCGGTCCGCGAGGTCGCGCTCGCCCTCCAGACGAAGCGCGTAGGCGCCCGTCGGCGCGTTCCACGGGCAAGGCCAGCGTCCGAGCCACGTTCCCGAGTCTCCGATTTCTTTTAAGGCCAGCTCCGTGACGCCCGCGACGGTCGTCACCGGGCGCCCGTCGCGCAGGACCGTCACGCGCGGCGCCTGGGCGCGCCAGCGCTCCCGCAGCGCGGGATCGCGCGACTGCAGGCGCACATCGACCAGCTCGTAGTGGAGGTAAACCGGCTTGACCGGATAGAGGCGCACGCCGCGCGCGAGAGAAAACCACCAAGCGCGCGCGCCGAAGACCGCGGCGTAAAGCGCGAGGACGGCCAGAAAAAGCGTCACCCCGTCGCGGGTCCGTCGGCGGCTCGGCATGGGCGCAGCGATGATACCAAATCGGCTCGCGGCAAAAAAATCTGATATACTGCCGACGCAGCGAGTCTATTAAGGAGACAACGGAACCATGGTGACCGGACTGGTGCTGGTGCGTCTGATGGCGGGCAAGGAGAAAACGGCGTTGGCGTCGATCAAGCAGACCAAGGGAGTCGCTCACGTGACGGCGGTTTTCGGCCGCTGGGACCTGGTCCTCGACATCGAGACCGACGATCTTTCGACGCTTTCCAACGTCGTCGTGCGCGACATCCGCGCGATCCCCGGCGTGCTGTCGACGGAAAGCCTGGTCACCACCGCCATTTAAGTCTTGGAGGCTCTTCTTTCGGTCCGCGGCCTGCGGACTTACTTTTTCACGGACTCCGCCGTCGTGCGCGCCGTCGACGGAGTCAGCTACGACCTGCACGAGGGAAAGACCCTCGCCGTCGTCGGAGAGTCGGGCTCCGGCAAGAGCGTGCACGCGCTGTCCATCCTGCGCCTGCTGCCCGAGCCGCCGGCCAAGATCGTCTCGGGACGGATTCTCTTCAAGGGGCGCGATCTCTTGACGATGGGCGCCGAGGAGCTGCGCAAGATCCGCGGCAACCGCATCGCGATGATCTTCCAGGAGCCGATGACGTCGCTCAATCCCGTGATGACCATCGGCGAGCAGATCGCCGAGGCCGTGATGCTCCATCAGGGCGCCTCGCGCTCGGCCGCGCTGGAAAAAGCCGTCGCCCTTCTCGGGAAAGTCGGCATCCCTGACCCCCGCGCGCGCGTCGGCGACTACCCGCACCAGTTCTCCGGCGGCATGCGCCAGCGCGCGATGATCGCGATCGCGCTCTCGTGCGAGCCGGACGTGCTCATCGCCGACGAGCCCACCACGGCGCTCGACGTGACGATCCAGGCCCAGATCCTCGATCTTCTGCGCTCGCTCCAAAAAGAGCTCAAGATGGCGATGATCCTCATCACGCACAACATCGGCGTCGTCGCCGAGATGGCGGACGACGTGGCGGTGATGTACGCGGGCCGTCACGTGGAGTCCGCGCCCGTCGCGCGGCTCTTCGCCGACCCGAAGCACCCGTACACGCGCGGGCTCCTCGGCTCGGTGCCCTCGATTCACTTCAGAAAGGGCAGGCTCGAGGCGATCCCCGGCCAGCCGCCCGAGCTCACCGCGGCCTTCGCCGGCTGCCCGTTCGCGCCGCGCTGCCCCGTCGTCCTGGCGCGCTGCCCGACGGACGACCCGCCTCTCTTCGAGCTGCCCGACGGCCGCGCGAGCAACTGCTGGCATCAGGAAGGCGAAGCCCGGGCGCGCCGCAGCCGCGGCGGGGAGGCGCTCGTCTCGTGACGGCTCCGATCCTCGAGGCGCGCGGCCTCAAGCGGCACTTTTCCGTCAGCCGGGGCGTCTTCGGCGAGCGCGGGACGGTGCGCGCCGTCGACGGCGTGAGCTTTTCGGTCGCCGAGCAGGAGAGCTTCGCCATCGTCGGCGAGTCCGGCTGCGGCAAGACGACGCTCGGCAAGCTGATCTTGGCGCTCGACCAGCCGACGGAGGGGAGCGTCTTTTTCCAGGGCCGGGACCTTTTCTCCATAAGCGGATCGGAGCGCCGGAAGCTGCGGCGCGATCTTCAGGTCGTCTTCCAAGACCCGTTCTCCAGCCTCGATCCGCGCATGAACGTGGAGCAGATCATCACGGAGCCCTTCGCGATCCACGGCCTCTACAAGGACGCCGCGGCGCGGCGCGCGCGCCTCGATCATCTTGTCGACGTCTGCGGGATCGCCCGCGCGCACCTGACGCGCTATCCGCACGAGTTCTCGGGAGGGCAGCGCCAGCGCGTGGGCATCGCGCGCGCGCTCGCCTTGGACCCCAAGGTCGTCGTGGCCGACGAGCCGGTGAGCGCGCTCGACGTCTCCATCCAAGCGCAGATCCTGAATCTTCTCAAGGACCTGCAAAAGGAGCTCAAGCTCACCTACGTCTTCATCTCGCACGACTTCTCGGTGGTCCGGCACCTCTGCGACCGGATCGCGGTGATGTATCTCGGCAAGATCGTGGAGCTCGCCGACGGCGAGACGCTTTTTTCGGACCCGCAGCATCCCTACACCGAGGCGCTGCTCTCCGCCGTGCCGGTCGCCGACCCGAGCCTCGCCGGGCGCCGCAAAAGAGTCATCCTTTCCGGCGACGTGCCGAGCCCGCTCTCGCCGCCTTCCGGCTGCTCGTTCCATCCGCGCTGCCGCTACGCCTTGCCATCCTGCAAAACGGAGACGCCCCCGCTCGACGAGGCCAAAGAACGCCACTGGGCCGCTTGCCCGGTCCTTCCGTTCAAGGCCAAGACGAGCGCGGCCGCCCTGACAGCATGAAGACCGACTCCAAGCTGACCGTCTACGTCGGCGACGAAAAGCAAGTCCCCGAGTTCACGATCCAAGCCGTGATCCTCGGCTTCGTGCTGTCGATCGTCTTCAACGCCGCGAACGCGTACCTCGGCCTCAAGATCGGCTTGACGGTCTCGGCGTCGATCCCGTCGGCGATCATCTCGATGGGCGTCTTGCGCATGGTGCTGCCGCGGCTGCTCAAGCGCAACGGCACGATCCTAGAGAACATGGTCGTCCACTCGATCGCGTCCAACGGCGAGTCGCTGGCGGCCGCGATCATCTTCACGGTGCCCGCGCTCTTCTTCATGGGCCAGTCGATCTCGAACGCGAAGGTCTTCATGCTCGGGTCGGCGGGAGGAATCCTCGGCATGCTCATGATGATCCCGCTGCGCCACTCGCTCGTCGTCACAGAGCACGAGAACCTGCCGTTTCCCGAAGGCACCGCCTGCGCGAAGGTGCTCATCGCGGGCGACAAGGGCGGCGCGAGCGCGGCCCCGGTGTTCACGGGCATCGCCGCCGGCGGCGTCTTCAAGCTGCTGATGTCCGGCTTCAACCTCTTCAAGGACTCGCTGATGTGGACGCTCGACCAGTACAAGATGGCGGGCGGCTTCGGCTACGACATCTCGCCGCTGCTGGTGGGCGTGGGCTATCTCGTCGGCGTGGAGATCTCGGCCATGATGCTCGGGGGCGGCCTGCTCGGCTATTTCGTGCTGATCCCTCTCATCCACTATCTCGGCGGGCACAACGTCGTCTTCCCGGGCACGGCGCCGATCGACTCCATGTCGACCGACGCCCTGCGCTCGACCTACGTCAAATACATCGGCGCGGGCGGCGTCGCGTTCGGCGGGCTCGTGAGCCTGTTGAAATCGCTGCCGGACATCGCGTCCTCGCTCGGGCACAGCCTCAAGATGATCGCCAAGTCCCGCGCCGCCAAGCGCGCCGGCGGCGAGCACGCCGACCGCGACCGCGAGCACAAGGCGATCGTCTTCGGCGGCGGGCTCCTCGGCTTCATGGTGGGCTCGTTCGCCTACGACGCGCGCTGGCGCGTCGGGCCCGAGTCGTGGAGCGCGATGCTGCGGCTCGCGGCGGGCGTCGGCGCGCATCTGGCCTTGGGCGGCGTTTTGGGCGCGGCGCTCGGCGCGGTGCTGTTCTATTTCATCGGCCTGGGCGCCGTGCAGTGGGGCAGAGGCTTCACCCGCACCGAGCACGACCTGCCGCTGCCGATCGTCGGCCTCGGGATCGCGGCGATGTTCCTCTTCGTGTGGCTCTCGCCGTCCTTCGGCCTGAGCTTCGTCGAGGCGGGGCTCGTGGTGCTCTTCTGCTTCTTCTTCGTCGCCGTCAGCGCGCGCATGGTCGGCCTCATCGGCACCACGAACCAGCCGGTCAGCGGCATGACGATCACCGCGCTGCTCGCGCTGACGCTCCTCTTCACGCTGCTGGGCCACGACCCGGCGACGATCAAGACCGCCGCGATCATGGGCGGGGCCGTCGTCTGCATCGCGATCTCTTTGTCCGGCGACCTCTCGCAGGACATGAAGACGGCGATCTTGGTCGGCGCGACGCCGTGGAAGATCCAGTTGACCCACATCATGGGCACGCTCGTCTCCGCCGTGCGCTCGGGCTTCATCCTGTATCTGCTCTACGCGGCCTACGGCTTCGGCTCGCCGACGCCCGCGCACCCGCATCCGCTGGAGGCGCCGCAGGCGCAGCTGATGGCCAAGCTCGTCGAGGGCGCGACCGGCGGCAGCCTCCCTTGGACGCTGCTGCTCACCGGCGCGGGGATCGGCCTCGTCTGCGAGCTCTGCGGCATCTCGGCGCTGGCGTTCACGATCGGACTTTACCTGCCGATCACGAACTGGCCGCTCATCATGGTCGGAGGTTCGATCTCGTGGTGGGTGCTGCGAAAGACCGGCGAGGCGCACTCCGAGCAAGACCCGGGCTCGCTTTTCGCCTCGGGGCTGATCGCGGGGGAGGCGCTCATGGGCATCGCGCTCGCGCTGGTCGTCGTCGCCGACAACATGGGCTACGCGCCGGGGCTCGTGGCGAAGATGCAGCTGCGCGCGCCGGACGCGGGCAACGCCGCGTTCGAGGCCCTGCTCGCCACCGGCCTCGTCGCCGCCGTCTGCTACTGGCTCTATCGCTACGCGGCCAAGAAGAAGGCTGCGCATGTTTAAGCTGCTGCTCGCTCTCGCGCTTTCCGCGTCCGCTCAGGTCAAGAACCCGGACACCTACACCTACCTGACGATCTACGACGCCGACAGCCTAGATCCCGCGTGGAGCTACGACACGGCGAGCGAGATGTTCATCCTCAACATCTACGAGACCCTCGTCGGCTTCGACGGCTCGTCGCTGGACAAGCTCTCGCCGCGCGTCGCGACCAAGGTCCCGACGGTCGCCAACGGCCTCGTCTCGAAGGACGGGCGCGTCTATACCTTCCCGATCCGCAAGGGGGTCAAGTTCCACGACGGCTCGCCGCTCACGCCCGAGGACGCGCGCTACTCGATCCTGCGCTTCATGCTTTACGACCGGGACGGCGGCCCGTCGTCCCTGCTGCTCCAGCCGCTCCTCGGCTATGACTCGACGCGCGACAGCCGGGGCAAGCCGCGGGCGGCCGCGTACCAGGACGCCGCGAAGGCGGTCCAAGTCAAGGGCGACTCGGTCGTCATCACCCTTCCCAAGCCGTTCGCTCCGCTGCTCTCCGTCCTCGCGTCGTGGGCGCCGGTCGTCTCGAAGCAATGGGCGATCAAGAACGGCGATTGGGACGGCACCGAGGCCGCGTGGATCAAGTACAACAACCCGCGCAAGGAGACTTCTCCGTTCTACGAGCGCGCGAACGGCTCCGGGCCTTTCAAGCTCGCGCGTTGGGACCGGAAGACGATGGAGCTGGTCATGGAGCGCTTCGACGGCTATTGGCGCGGCCCGGCCAAGCTCAAGCGCGTCGTGACGCGCGGCGTGCCCGAGTTCTCGGCGCGCAAGCTGCAGCTGCAGGCGGGGGACGCGGACTCGATCTACGCGCAGGAGCCCGAGCACAGCCAGCTCGTCTCGATGCCCGGGGTCAAGCTCATCGAGGACCTCCCGATGGTCGAGATGAACCCCGTGGTCTATTTCACGTTCAAGATCAACACCGTCGGCAACAACTTCACGCACTCGGGCCGGCTCGACGGAGAGGGCATCCCGTCCGACTTTTTCTCGGATAAGGACGTGCGCGAGGCCTTCGCGTACTCCGTCGATTACGAAGGCTTTCTCAAGGACGTCAAGCGCGGCCGAGGCTCTCAGTCGACCGGCTGCGTGCCTCCGACTCTTCCGGGCCACGATCCCAAGCAGGAGAAGTTCGCCTTCGATCCGAAGAAGGCCGAGGAGCATTTCCGCAAGGCCTGGGCCGGCAAGGTCTGGGACGAAGGCTTCTACTTCACGCTGGCCTACAACGAGGGCCAGGCCGAGCGCGCGACGCTCTGCCAGATGATCAAGAAGAACGTCGAGTCGCTCAACCCCAAGTTCCGGATCGACGTGCGGCCGATCGAATGGCCGGCGTTTCTCGATGCTTCCAATTCCTCCAAACTGCCGATCTTCGTCGTCGCCTGGCAGGCGGACTACCCGGACGCGGACAACTTCGCGTACGCGATGATGGACTCTCGCGGGACCTATCCGAAGGCGCAGCACTACTCCAGCCCCGAGGCCGACGCGCTCGTGGAGCGGGCCTCGGCGGAGACGGACCCGGCCAAGCGGCGCCAGCTCTACTTCAAGCTGCAGGCGCTCGAGCATGAGCAAGTTCCGCATCTATTGATCGTCGACGGCGTGCGCTACCGCGCCCAGCGCGACTGGGTGCGCGGCTACGTCCCGAACCCGATCTTCCCGGACGCTCCTTGGGGAAGCTACTTCTATCCGTTGTATAAGAAGGCGGGGAAATGATCCGCTTCCTCGCGCGCCGGCTCGCGTTCCTGCCGGTCGTCATGCTCGGCGTGACGATCCTGCTCTTCGCGGCCCTGCAGTTCTTGTCGCCCGCGATGCGCGCCGCGCTCTACGTGAAGGACCCGCGCCAGCTCGCGTCGCTCGATCAAGTGATCCAGAAATACGGCCTCGACAAGCCGATGCCGGTGCAGTACGCGATCTGGCTCAAGCAGGTCGCGCGCGGCGACCTCGGCTACAGCGAGACCGCCAAGATGCCCGTCGCCGAGGCCGTGCGCGCGTTCTTCCCCGAGACCCTGGAGCTTTCCATTTGCGCGTTCATCCCGATCCTATTGAGCGGCGTCTACTTCGGCGCGCTGTCGGCCGTTTATAAGGACCGCTGGCTCGATCATCTCACGCGCTTCGTCGCCCTCACCGGCTACTCGCTGC
>CAZRIP010000092.1:0-16210 GCA_964600165.1 uncultured Elusimicrobia bacterium
CGAGCGCGAGCGCGCGCGTGACCCTCGCGGGATTCTCGCTCGCGCCCACGACGATCGTGCGGCGCCGCGCCGGAAAGAGGCCCAAGAGCTCCAGCACGGTCGCGTCGGGGATGTAGTTGTAGACGACGTCGCACGCGTCGAGAAGCCGGAGGCTCTCGAGCGTCATCTGGAACGGCTGGCGCATGCCCAGCCCGAGCAGCACGAGCTCAGGCCCGCGCGGCGGCGCGACGGGAGCGCTCGCGGCGAGCGCCCGGGCCGCGCACCGGTAGAACGACGCGCGCTCCGCGAGCCAGCGGTCGTCCGGCGCGGCGGCCAGCGCCGCCGAGAAGAGGCGCGCCGCGCGCGCGGGCCTGCGCGCGCGAAAGCTGAGGCACCCGCGCAGGAACTGCCGTCCTCCCGGAGGAAGCGGGCCGAAGGCGGCCGGGCGCTTTCCGCAGAGGACCTGCAGCTGCCGCCGGCGCAGGTTCAAGCGCGCGTCGCTCGGGAAGTCCGCGCAGGCGCGCTCGAGCTCGCGCAGCGCCGCGGTGCTCCGGCCGGCGACGAAGAAGACCTTGGCGCGCTCGGCGCGCAGCTCGAGGTCGCCGGGCGAAAGCCGCAGCGCGCGCCCGAGGAACGCCGCGGCCTGAGCGTACTCGCCCTGGTCGAGGCAAAGGGAGGCCGCGCGCCGCGCCACATCGGCCGAGCCCGAGAGCCGCGCCTCGTTGTCCTTGAGCAGCCGGAACGCGCGCTTCCAGAGGCCTTGCTTGCGCAGCACGTCGGCCTTCTGCAGCACGAGCCACGGGGGCGGGCTCTTGAGTCGCGCGCGCCCGAGATCGGCGAGCGCGTCGGCGACGCGGCCGCTGCGCCCATGGAGCGCGCCGCGCAAAGCGTAGAGCCAGGCCTCGCGCCGGCGCGCCAAGGCCCGGTCGAGCCACTCTTGAGCGAGATCGGCCCGGCCCTGCTGCTCCGCCAGGATCGAGCGGATCACGAAGCCCCCTCCGCCTGAGTCCAGGCGCGCGAGGCGGTCCGCGTCGCGCGCCGCGTCGCGCGGGCGTCCGGCGCGGAAATGCAGCGCGGCGCGGTAGGCGTAGGTCCACGGATACGCGGGATCGAGCGCCGTCGCCCGCGCCAGGCACTCGCCGGCGCGGCGGTCCTCTCCGGCCAGCAGCGCGCGCTCGCCTCTCGCCGCCCAGCCGGCGGCGCCGGCGGCGCCGACCGCGGGGCCCCGGCCGGAGGATCCCCCGATCCAGCAGCGCAGGCGCTCGAAGGCCGAGGCGCTCACGCGCGGCTCCACGCGGCGAGCCGGGCCCGCGCCGCGTCCTCGTCCAGGGACCGCGCGCGGACCAGGGCCTCGGCGCCGGCGCGCGCGTCGCCGCAGCGCCGCAGCGCCTCGGAAAAATCGACCCAGAGCGACGGGTCGCCGGCGTCCATCGACACGGCGCGCTCGAATGCGGTCCGCGCCTCGCGAGGGCGGCCCGCGAGAAGGCGCAGCCGCCCCAGATCGGCGTGGACCGAGGCGTAGCGGTCATCGTCGCGTGCGGAGCGCTCGAGCTCCCGGAGCGCGGCGTCGAGCCGCCCCCGCGATAAGAGCGTCCGCGCTCGCCAGGCCCTGGCGAGCGCGGCCTTGGGCTCGACTTTTAGCGCGCGGGCGTACTCCCGTTCGGCCTGCGCCGGGCGGCCCAGGCGCTCCAGCGCGAGGCCGAGCCAGGCCCGCGGCCAGGCCCAGCCGGGCTCGCGCGCCGCGGCGCGCTCGAGCGCGCCCAGCGCGGCTTGCGGCTCGCCGCCGTGGAGCGTGAAAAAACCGAGCCAAGCCCGCGCGCGCGGGGGCGCGCCGCGCCCGAGCCGCGAAAGGAGCGCGGCGTCGGCCGCGCTTTCCTCCGGCGGGCGCGCCGACAGCGCTTGGATGATCTTAGGGTCGAGGCGGGCGGCCGCGTCGAGAGCTTGGATCCACTCTCGCGGACGCGCGAGCGCCTTGAGCGCTCGCGCGCGACCCGACGCGGCGAGCGGATAGCCCGGCTTGGCCGCGAGCGCGGCGTCAAAATCGCGCAGGGCCCGCGCGGGCCGGCCCAGGCCCATGAACGCCAGGCCGCGCCAAGTCCGGACCCAGGCCTGATATCCGTATCCGGGGTCGAGAGCGAGCGCCCGGCCGTAGTCCTCGAGGAGGCCGCGACGCACTCCCAGAAGGCGCTTGGCCTCGGCGCGCCACGCGAGATACCAGCCGTTGCGCGGCTCGAGCCGGACGGCGCGCTCGAGATCGGCGAGCGCGGCGCGGTCGCGGCCGAAGTTCATGCGCGCGCGCGCGAGCCACGCGTAGTTCCAAGCCCGTCCGCCCTCGCGCGCGGCGCGCTCCATGTCCGCGATGCCGCCGCGGTCGCCCGTCTGCAGCCGCGCCTCGCCGAGCCAAGTCAGCGCCATCGGCGAGCGCTCGCCGCGCGCGCGCGCCGCGCGCAGGTCCGCCACGCAGCCCGCGTAGTCGCGCGCGCGGCGGCGGACCAGCCCGCGCCAGACCAGCACCCAGCGCGGCGCCGGCCGGAGGGCGGCGAGCGCGTCGAGCCGGGCCAACAGCCGCCGCGAGTCGATGACGTCGTCGGTGAAAAGCGCGTCGTCGGCGTCCACGCGGCGAGGAGGCCGGGCCTCGGCGTAGGCGAACATGAAGGACGGCTCGAGGACGTAGGCGCGCATGAGATCGTCCCAGCCGCCCGCGCCCTCGCCGCGAAGAAGGCGCACGCCGCTGCGCAAGAGAAGCGCCGAGTAACCCCCGCCCTCGGCCACGCAGGCGTCCAGCGCGCGCCGCGAGTCGGAGAGCCGGCCCGCGGCGGCCAGGCGCCGCGCGCGCCACTCCAGGCATTGCGGATCGTTCGGATGGCGCTCGAGCGCCAGGCGCGCCAAGCGCAGCGCCTCGTCGCGGCGTCCCTCGCGGCCGGCGCGCTGGGCGGCCTCGACTAAGCGCGGCGCGCGGCGCCTCACGTCCCGCTCTTCGCGGGAAGGATCACGGCGTCGACGCCGGCCCTGACGCGACCGAGCTCCGCGACGCTCGATCTTTCGGCGCCCTCGCCGCCCACGAGCCACGCCGGGTGGCGGGAAGAATATGATCCGCGCGCGAGGGCCGAGAGCGGCGTCCAGTCCGGACGCGGGGCGGTCGAATACACGACCGTCGAGACGGCCGGCGACAGGCGTCCCTTGCCGCTCGCGCAGTCCTCGAGGGAGCGGCAGTCAAAGCCCAGATGCCCCCAGTTGCGGACCGCGAACGCCACGGCGCGGGCGAGCGCGCCGCCGAGCGGCGACACGGCGGCGAGGCGGCGAAAGGGGACGCCCGCGGCGCGGCAGCGCCTCGACAACCGCGCCGCGGCCGGGCTGGTCATCGGATGACCTCGCAGCGCGGCGGCGGCCTCGCCGCGGCGCGCCGAGCGCAGCGCCTCGGCGTCGGAGCGCAGCGGGCGCAGGGACGGGACCAGCCTCTTGAGCCAGTCGAAATCCGCGCCGGCGGAAAGGTCCGTGAAAACCGCGGCGCTGCGCTCCAGGAGGTCGAGGGTCTCGAGCGAGAGATCGAGGCGCGGGCGCGCGCCCAAGCCGCAAAGGAGCAGCATCCACAGGAGTATAACAGAGTCGCCCAGAGCCCGCAACGTTTGATAGCATCACGTCCATGCTTCGATCGCTCGCGCCGCTCGCGCTCGCGCTCGCCGCGCGCGCCGCGCCGGCCGCCCCCTCCTGCGGGCCGGCGGCGCCGTCCTACGACGCCCTGGCCGCCTCCTACGGCAAGACGTGGACGCTCGACGACCTCGGCGGCGTCCGCGAGGACTTTCTGGCGGCCGCCGTCATGGAGCAGGCGTGCCTGGACGCCGCCGCGGGAGCGAGCGGCGCCTGCGCCGGCCCCTACGCGCTCTTCGACGCCCTCGACGACGGCTTCGAGCGGCCGCACGACGACCCGAAGTCGGGCCGCCCGCGACCGGTCCGCGATCACTGCGTCCTGGCCTCCAAGCACGTGCAGTTCGTCGAGGCCGCGGCGAAAGGCCCGGAGGATTTCAAGCGGCGCTGCCTGGCCGCGATCGACGAGCCCGACGCCCGCAAGCGCGAGGCCGCCTGCGCGGCCGCCGCCGGCCTGCTCGGAAAGCCGAAGGCCGCGGCCGAGCGGCTCTCCGCGATGCTCGGCGGCGGCGGCGCTCAAGCCGTCGACACGCTCGAGCGCGACTTCTCGATGTTCTCGGGGCTGTCGACGCCGCGCCGCTGCGCGTCGGACTTCGGCTCCCACAACCCGCCGAAGACCGAGATCTGCGCGGCGGCCTACGCCTTCCGCCGGGCGCGCGCCGAGGGGATCTCCGGCTGCGGAACGGACGCCCTTTGCCGCGCCCTGATGGGCGGCGGGCCCAACAGCTGCGCGCCGTACGCGCGGCGCGCGCGGGCGATCTACTGCCGCGCCGCGGCGCGCGCGCGGTAGCGCCTCGTCGGGCGATGGAACTTTTTCGGGGGGTCGGTCGTATATATCTCTAGGCGATCGATGGGTTCCGGCGATAATATGCCGGATCGGCTATATACCAGCGCCGGCATTTTATTCCGCCGGCCCATCCCTCGCGGGAGGACTCATGACCGGAACCTTCTTCGGCCGGCCCTACCGGCCGGCGCTTGACGCCGCGTTGTTCGCCGAAACGATCAAGCTGCCGTTCGCGAATTTAACGTTCGCTCAGGCCCACCGCATGCTGCGCGACGCGCGCGTGATGACCCAAAAGGAGATTTCATCGCTTTCGGGAATCTCCCAGCCGACCTTGTCGGACCTCGATACCGGCCGCATGGATCCGCGTTTATCGTTGATTCGAAAAGTGTGGCACGCGCTGGACTGCGAGCCGGTGCTTCTGCCGCGTCCGCTCAACGAGTGGGCATGGCGCGACCCGCAGTGGCGGCGCGTCGAGGTCGAGCCATTCCCGGATTGATCTTCACCGCGGCAGCGGCGCGGGAGGGGCCATGGCCAGCGGGTCGCCGTCGAGCGAAGACAAGAAATCGACGAGGTCCTTCTTCTCGCCTTCCGTCAGCCCGAGCGGGGCGAGCCAGAGCGCCTTCCTCGGGTCGCTCCCCCCGCCCTTGTCGTAGAAATCGACGACCTCGCGCAGCGTGCGAAAGCGGCCGTCGTGCATGTAAGGAGCGGTGTAGCCCACGTTGCGCAGGTCGGGCACGATGAACGCGCGCAAATCCTCGTCGCGCCGGGTCACCTCGTAGCGGCCGCGGTCTCCCTTGACGTCGTCCGTGTCGAGGCCGACGTTGATGAACTCAGGAGTGATCGGGCCCGATGACGGGAGGTCGTGGCAGGCGAAGCAGCGCGCCTTCGCGCGGAAGAGGTCCAGGCCGCGCCGCGCCCCGGGGCTCAGCGCCGCCGCGTCGCCCGCGACGAAGCGATCGTAGGGCGTGTCGTTCGAGACGAGGGTCCGCTCGAAGGCCGAGAGCGCCCGCGCGATCCTCTCGGGCGTCGCGGCCTCGTCGCCGAACGCGCGGTGGAAATAGGGCTTGTAGCCGGCGACGGCCGCGACCTTGGAGGCCGCGCGCTCGGGGCTGCTGCCCATCTCATCCGGGTTTGAAATCGGGAAATCCGTCTGCTCCTCGAGGCTCGACGCGCGGCCGTCCCAAAAAAGCCTCGTCTTGCGGCCGACGTTGAGCAGGCTCAGCGCGTTGCGGCGCCCCTTGCGGCCGCCGATCCCCGCGGAGACGGCGCGCCCGTCAGACCAGCCTTTGGCCGGGTCGTGGCACGTGGCGCAGCTGACGAGCCCGTCGCCCGAGAGCCTCCGGTCGAAGAACAGCAGCTTGCCGAGCGCGACGGCGTCCGGGGAGTCCGGCGGCGCGCGCGCGGGCGCGGATGGAGCGCGCGGCATGCGGCCTTGCTCCGACGGTCCCGGCTCCGTCGGCCAGAAAACGACGACGCCCGGCTTGCCCGTGCTGCTGAACGCGGCGAGCAAGCCCTTGCCGTCGGGGGTAAACGAGACCGCCCTCATGGTAAGCGGAGCCTGGTAGGCCCGCGTCAGCCGGCCGGTCGCGGTCTCCCAAAGGTGCAGCACGTGGCGGTCGGACTCGACGATGAACGTCCCGCCGTCGGGCGAGAAGGCGATCGCCGCGTCGGCGGAGTCGAGCGACATCGGCTGTGGGAACTCCCGCAGCACGTCTCCCGACGCGAGCGTCCGCAGCTCGAGACGCGGCCCGGCGAAGACGAACGCGCGCTGATCGGGAGAGAGGAAGCTTCCCATGATGAAGTGGCCGCGCCGCTCGAGGGTCCGGATCGCCCTCCAGGAGGCGGTGTCCCAGACGATCACGTGGTTGTCCATGTCCGTCGTGATCGCGCGCCGCCCGTCGTTCGTGAAGAGGGCGGCCACGACCATCGCGCGATGGTCGCGGCGCTCGAGCGCGAGCCGGCCGCTCGCCAGGTCCCAAAGCTTGAGCGCGCCGGCCTGGTCTCCCGCCAGCGCGAAGCGCTGGTCGGGAGAGAAGCGCGCGACGAAGATCGGAGCCTTGCCGCCGTCGATCTCGCGCAGCAGCGCGCCGTCGGCGACGCGCCAGAGCCTCAGAGCGCCGTCGAGGCCGCCCGACAACGCCTTGGTCCCGTCCGATGAGAACGCCACGGAAAATACGCCCGCGCGGTGGCCGCGCAGCACGCGCAACGGGACGCCGCGGGCGACGTCCCAGACGACGACGTTCTTGTCCTCGTCGCCTGTCAGGGCGAGGCGCCCGTCAGGCGAGAGCGCGAGGGCGGCGAAGCTGCTCGAGTAGCCCGTGAACGCGCGCCCGATCTCGATGACGTTCGGGGCGGACTCGGGCCGAGCCGGGACCTCGGCGGCCAGCAGCAGGAGCAGCGCCGGCGCCGCGACCAGCTTAGCGGCTGGCTTGTAGCGGTATCTCCCCAACGGCTTGGATCTGCTGGATGAGAGCCAGCTGGCCGGACTTCTCCTGGATGGCCTCGCCGACCTTCGCGAACTTGAGCTGCTCCTCCGCGGGGAGGGTCACGATCTCCAGGCCGCTCCGGGCGAAAAGCTTCAGGTTGCGCTGGGCCAGCGAGACGGAGAGCTTGCGCTCGGCCAGCGATAGACTCTGGACCTCCTCGGTCAGCAGCCGGCGGTCGTCGGGGCTCAGGCTCCGGAAGAACTTGTCGTTGACCGCCATCGCCGTGACGAGCATCGAATGCCGCGTGACGTCGACGTACTTGAGCTTTTTGGCCGTCTCCGGGAACTTCGCGCGGACGTAGGCCAAGCCGTTGATCTCGGTCTCAGCGAGATCGACGCTTCCGGTGACCGGCAGGGTCAGCGGCGCCTTGACCGCGGCGTATTGAGCCGGCGAAAGGGAAACGAGCTTGACGCCCAGCGCGCGCAGCAGCGCGGCCGGCTCGCCGCCGGTGTCTTCCATGCGCAGCCCCTTGAAGTCGGAGAGCTTGCGCACGGCCGCTTGACCGACGAAGACCCGGAAGCCGCCGCTGTAGGCGAAGGCCAACCCGCGCACGCGGTCTTGGTTCTCCGAGGCGACTTCGTCCAACAGCGTCTTGCCGAGCGGGCCGCGCCAGACGGCCTCGGCGTGCTCATAGCTCCGGAACAGAAAGGGCTCGTCGATGACGCGCACGCCCATGCGGCCGGCCGCGATCTGGCTCATGTCGGCCGAGCCGTCCGTGAGCTTGCTAAAAGCGATCTTATCGGCGTCGGCGTCCGTGCGCTGGCTGTCGGCCTTGACGTCGATGAACTCGACCTTGAGGCGCCCCTGCGAGCGCTCGGCGACGCGGCCGGCGAACGCGTCGAGCAGGCCTTTGAACGACTGGTCGTCGCGCGCGTGGGCCACGATCCAGCGGACCGTCCGGGTCTCGGCCGAGGCGCGCGAGGCCAGGAAAAACGTCGCTAGGAGCGTCAAAAAGAG
The DNA here is from genome assembly GCA_964600165.1 of uncultured Elusimicrobia bacterium. GTDB lineage: Bacteria > Elusimicrobiota > Elusimicrobia > UBA1565 > UBA9628 > CAZRIP01. The sequence continues at coordinate 7,852 of CAZRIP010000092.1, forward strand.
CAGCCGTCGGCACGGCCGGTCGATGTTCATACGAAGAGTATAGCCCTGCCCTGAAAAGCTGTCAAGGGAGCCTTACGAGGGTTTGGACGCCGGCTTCTTGCGCGTTTCCGGCGCGCCATCCTTGGTCTTGGGCTTGGGCGCGGGCTGCGCCTTGAAAAGGTCGTTGAGCGCGTCATTGAGATCATCGAGCTTCTCGCGGCGCGCGGCGAGCCCCGGCATGCTCTTGGGCTCCGAGGAGTCGCACATCCGCATCGCCAGATCGAGCATCTCCCGCAATTCCTTGAACCTCGCTCCGATGGCCTGCGCGTATTGCGTCTCCGCCGCGTCCGGGACCGCCGGAACTTTCCGCGACGCGGTCTGCTGAAGCCTGGCCTGGATCGATTTGAGGATTTGGGTGTCGTGATCCCGCTGGGCCAGATCCTTGGCAAGCTGCCGGCCGCCGACGGTCTGGCTGGCCGCCTTGGCGCTGGCGGCTTTGAGGATCGTGTAGTCGCGCGTGCGCTGCGAGATATCTTTGGCGAGCTGCGCGGCCGCCGCCGATCGGGCCCCCGGGCCCAAGACGCCGGCTCCCGCTTTGCCGCGGGCGGCCTTGAGGGCGGCGTAGTCCTGATCCCGCCGTTTGATATCTTTGGAGAGCTGCTCTTTGGCGGCCTCGAAGCGCTGCTTCTTGCGGGCCAAGAGCTCCGGAATCTCCTTGAATTGGCGGTGGCAGTAGGCGTCTCGGACTTTGTGCTCGTAAGGCGCGCAGCTCGGCGCGCCGCCGCCGTCCAGCGCGCGGCAAAGGCCGTCCGATCCGCAGGCCGCGATGCCGCTCTTGCGGGCCTGGCGATAGTCGTAGGAAGCGAGGCAGAACGCGGCCTTGAAGGGGTCGGTCATCTTCTTGCACGCCGGCGGCGGAGTGAAGCCCATGACCAGAGAGAAGCTGTCGGTCACGAACGCGATCTCCTGAGGGCTCCAATTCACGAGGCTGGTGCCGACCTTGCGCGCGGCCCCCGCGGGATCCCCCAGGTGCGCCGCCACGATGCCGCAGAAAGCGTCGAACTTATCCAAGGGGACCGCCGTGCCCTTGTCGTGGCTGCAGACCTCCTTGAACTTCTCCGGGCCCAAAGGGATCGCGCGGACGCGGTGCATGTCCTGATCGCGCATCCGGCAATGCGTGCGGAATGAGTCGCCCCCATACATCGGCCGCGAGTCCGCGGAGAATTGGCGCGGGCTGTAGGGAGCGTCGAACAGCGCCGAGGAGCCGGCGCAGGCGTCGTCGGAGCCGTTCGCCATCTCGAGACAGAGCTGATTCATCGTGACGTCGGCCACGAAGTTCTCGCTCGGCGTCACCAACTCGGCCGTCGTCCAGCTTTTTCCGTAAGATGCCAGCATCCCCTCGTAGGAGAACTTCTTCAAGCAATCGGAGACGACCTGGTGGCTGAGGGCCGCGGTGGAGACCGTCGCCGCGGAAAACGCCGCGTTGTCGCTCTTGACCGCCGCGTCGTCGACGGCGAGGACGCGCTCGATCTGGGAGATCTCCGGGGAGGCCACGGGCTTCGAGCCCGGGGCTTGCGCGACGGGCGAGGAGACCCCGACCGCGAGATTGTCGCGTTTGACGACGTCGTCGTCGGCGGCGAGGCGGCGCTGCGCTTCCGCGAGCTCCGGAGTGGTCGCCGCCGTGGAAAGCGAGAGATTGTCGCGCTTGATGGCGGCCTCGTCGGCGGCGAGCTTTTTCTCGATGCCGGCGACCTCGGGATCGATGGGAATGACGATCGGACTGGTCGAGCGGCTCACCCGAGCCCTTTCCTTCATCAGATGCTGCGCGTCGAGGTAGGAGATCTCGAAGCGCTGGATGACTTTATCGATCTCGGCCAGCCTGCGCTTGCCGTAATCCAACGGGCGAGGTTTGGACTCCGCGGCCGCGGCGCGGCCGACGGGGCAGGCGACCCAGATCGCCATGCAGGCGGCGTAGGCGGCGGCGAGCAGCGCGCGCCTCATAGCGGCTTCTTCTTGGCGGCGGGCGGCGGCAGCGCGGCCGGCGCCGCGGTCTCGCTCTTGCGGGCCACGCAGGGCGGCCCCTTGGCCGCGCCCGTCTTCTCTTGGATCAGCACGACCTTATTGCCGTCGGGGTCGACGAGCGTCGCCGTCGTCGCGCCCCAGTTCTCCTGGCGGGGCGGCGTCGTGAAGCGCACGCCCTTGTCCGAGAGGGCCTTGTGGAAACCGGCGAGGTCCTCGACGAAAAAAGCCGCGGAGACCGGCGCCGTCTCGCCGAGGTCGACGCGCGCGGTCGGATTGTCCTGGATCGTCAGCCACTGCCGCTCGCCGAGCTCGAACACGACGCAGCCGTCGCACGAATGCTTGGCCGTCAGCCCGAGGCTCTTGCCGTAGAACTCCTTGAGCCGCTTGGCGTTGGCGGACTTGAGCAGCACGCCGTAGATCCCATTGACCATTGCGCCTACCTCCGTCGAACGTTACCGCAACGGAGATTGCATAAATTCCATTCGCACGAGTCAAGGAAATTGGTAGCATCCCGGAGATGGCTCGATCGCTGGCCCCGGCGCTCGCGATGGCGGCGGTCGCCGCCGCTCAAGCCCTAGCCGCCCCGGCCGCGGACCCTTGCCGCCCGGTCGCCGCCGAGCGGGCGAGCTCCGTGATGACCGAGGAGGCGAAGGATCCCCGGCTCGCCGCGATCATCCGCGGCCGCTTCGCGGCGGACTTCCAAACGTATTTCGCGTACGAAGCGTACGCGCGGCACGACGTCCGCCTCTGCGACGCGCTCAAGCCCCTCCACTCGGACGATCGCCGCGCGCGCCATTTCGAAGACGACGTCTGCCGGACGAAATATTACGAGTTCGTCTACGTCGAGGCCCTGGTGCGGGGCAGCCCGGACCTCGGACGCGCCTGCTTCGACGACTCGCGATGGGCCGGCTTGTCGGAGAACGGGGCCCGGCGCGTCTGTGGCCTGCGCGAAGCCGTCTTCCGGCGGCTCGGCAAAGCGCCGGACGTCGAAAGCATCCGGGCGGGCTGCGCGGAGATGACCGCCGAGGCCGACGCCAAGCAGAAGGCCAAGTGCGCGCCCTACGTCCGCGCTTTTTTCGGCGACGACGGCGGCTGCGACAAGGCCGGGGCTTTCGTCTCCTCCGACGAGGCCACCCACGACGTCGAGCAGTGCCGCGGCTTCGCGGCCTTCCGGCGCAAGCTGGACGGCCGCGACCCGGGCGGCTGCGCCGCGCACGAGATCTGCCGCGCTCTCGACGGCGGCGCCGGCGAGCTCGCCGCGCGCTACGCGCAGAAGACCCTGTCCGAGGTCTGCACGGCGTTAGGCGGCCGTCCGCAATAGCTCGGCCGCGAGAATCGGCTCGACGGCCGCGATATCCTCGAACAGCGCCGCCGCGTCGGCCTCGCGGCCGATCTCCCGCCAACGCGCGCCTTCCTTGAGAGCGCGCGCGAGGCTCTCCTTCGCCTCGTCGCGGCGGCCGGAGCGCTCGAGCGCGCGGGCGAGCCCGAACCACGCGCGCGCGTCGGCCGGGTTGAGCGCGAGCGCCCGGCGATAGCTCTCGGCCGCGGCGCTCCAGCGCCGCGCGGCGGCGAGCGCCTCGCCGAGCCATGCCAGCGCCCACGCCGAGCGCGCGTCGAGCCGGACCGCGCGCCGGAGATCGGCGATCGCGCCGGCCGCGTCGCGGCCCGCCAGGCGCGCGCGGCCGCGCCAGGCGTGAGCGTTGGCGTAGCCCGGGTCGAGCGCGATGGCGCGGCCGAGCTCGCGCCGGGCTCCGGCCTGGTCGCCCAACAGGCTCAGCGCGCGTCCGAGCCAGGCACGAGCCCAGGCCCGGCCCGGCTCGAGCCTCAAGCAGGCCTCGAGATCGCGGCGGGCCCCGTCGGCGTCGCCGGCGCCGAGCTTGGTCTCGCCGCGCCACGCGAAGGCCGCGGCGTTGGCGGCGTCGGCGCGCAGGACGCCGTCGAGCTGGGAGAGGGCCGCCGCCGTCGCGTCCCGATCCCGGCACCAGCCGAACTTGGGATCGAGCCGGCAGGCCGCCTCGAGCGCCGAAAGCGCCTCCGGCACGCGGCCGAGCGCGCGCAGCGCCAGCGACCGCTCGTGCTGCGCCCACGCGTGCGACGGCGAGAGCTCGACGGCGACGTCGAGATCCGCGAGCGCGCCCGAGACGTCGCCGAGCGCGCGCCGCGCCCCGCCGCGGGCGGCGTAGCCGAACTCGTAGCCCGGGTCGAGGGCGAGGCCGGCCTCGAGGTCGCGCAGCGCCTCGCGCAAGCGCCCGCCGCGCCGGAGCAGCTCGCCGCGCCAGACGCGCAGCCACCCGCAGCGCGGCGAAAGCCGCGCGGCGCGGCCGGCCGCCGCCAACGCCTCGTCGACGCGTCCGGCCGTCGCGAGCGCCCGAGAGTAGTAGCCCTGAGCCCAGGAGCAGCCGGGCGCGCGGGCGACGACGCGCTCGAGCTCCCGGAGCGCGCCCGGGAAATCGTTCGAAGGCGGCGCGCGCAGGAAATCGGCCCGGATCGCCAGGGCCCAGTACGGCGCGCGGGCGGGAAAGCGTTCCAGGCGCCCGGCGAAGCGGGCGAACGCGCAGCCTTCGTCGAGCAGCAGCGCGCGCTCGTCGTCTGGGGTAAACCGAGTCTTCCCGTCGAGCCGCGCTCGCGCGGCCGCTCTACGCAGATATAGCCAGCCCTCCCCCGGCTCGGCCGCGATCGCCCGGCCGAGCGCCCGGATCATCTCTCTCGCGCGCGCGAGGTTATCGTAGGCGAGCGCCGCCGCGATGGGCGCGAGCGCGCAGCGGCCCGACAAGGCGGCCGCCGCCGAGGCGTCCTTCAAAGCGTCCCGGCTCGCCGCCTCGACGCGTGCGCGCTCCGCCGGGCGCGGGCCGTCCGCGCGATAAGGCACGCTCGACAAGCTCCCGATCGCGCGCCAGGCGCGCCACCACGCGTTGCGCGGCTCGAGCGCCGCGGCGCGGTCGATGTCTGACAGGCCGACGTCCTCGTCGCGGACGGCGCGGGCGAGACCGAGCTCGAAGCGGTAGGCGTAAGCGCGCGCGAGGTCCGGGGCCTTCGCGATCGCCTCGTCGAGACGGTCCCGCGCCTCGTCGTCGCGGCCCAGAAGACGCAAGACTCTCCCCCGCTCGGCCAAGTCCGCGGCCGAGCGCGCCGGAGCCGCCAGCGCCGCCTCGTAGCGCGCGCGGTAGACCGCCCGGTGCCGCCGAAGGCCGTAGGCGACGGAGCGGCCGAAGCCGAGGCGGCACTCCAACTGCTCGACGATCCGAAGCGTCATCAGCCTTCGCCCTTCTTGCCCGCCGACTCGATGGCGAGCGCGGCGCGCAGGTCCTCGCGCGCCGCCACGGGCTCGCCGAGCGCCAGGGAAGCCCTGGCGCGCAGGACCAACGCCTCGCTCTGACGGGGATTGACGCGCGCGGCGGCTTCCGCGTCCTCGCGGGCGCCGCGGGCGTCGCCGAGAGAGAGCCGCAGCTTCGCGCGCAAGACCCGCGCGCGGTCCTCGAGCCACGAGCGCTCGATCTCAGCGCCGAAGCTCGCGAGCAGCGGCTCGAGCCCGCGCGCGCGCGGCGCGCCCATCGTCTCCAATCGCGCCAGCGCCTCGTCGAGATCGCGCGCGGCCTCCCGGGGGCGGCCCAGGTGCCGCCGCGCCTCGCCGCGCAGCGCCAAGGCCCAGGCCCCGCCCTCGCCGCGCGTGATCCCCTCCGTCAGGGCTTTTTCGGCGGCGCCGGGGTCTCCGCGCCGAAGAAGGTCCTCGCCCCGGCGCCACGCGGGAAGGCGGACGGCGGCCGGCGCCGCCGCCTTCGTCTTCTCGAGCTCGAGGGCGCCGAGCACCGCCAGGTCCTTGAAGATTCGGAAGACCTGCCCGTCGATGACGTCCTTGGGCAGGTCGAGCGCGGCGTAGAGCCGGGCCTTGATCTCGCCGACGCTGCGCCGCCCGTCGACGCGCCGGAGGATCTCGAGGAATGACGGCGGCAGGACGCGCTTGGGCGAGGCGGCGTCCGAGGCGGGGTCGGGCTTCCTCTTATAGGTAGGAAAGTCGAGCCGCGCGATCGGCCGCAGCAGCCCGTCGCGGGCGCCGGGCAGGAACGTGACGCTCTTTCGCGGTTCGGCGCGCCAGACCGGGACGCAGGAGTCGGGGATGGCGCTCAGCGCGGCCTTTTGCTCGGCGCGGCGCACGCGCGCCGTCCCCAGCCGCGCCTGCTCGAGGAAGCCGGTCTCGACGATGGCGATGATCTGGCGCGTCCAGCGCTTGAGCTCGAGCTTCGTCCCCTCCCACTGCCAAGTATGCTCCTTGCCGGTCGTGCCGAAGCTCATCGTCTGCGACGTGTACGAACGTTCGAAGTAATACGTGAGCCCCGCGGCCACGGCGACGAAGGACATCTTGTCGGAAAGGTCCAGGCCCGATTCGCGGCGCAGCGCGCGGCGCGCCTGGCCCCACCAGGCGCGCGCGTTGGGATCGTAATGGTACCAATAGCGCACCAAGGCCAAAAAGGAGCCGGCCACCTCGCGGCAGAAGCGGTCGTAATCGGCCCAGAGGGCCGCCCGGACTTTCGCGTCGCGCTCGCGCCAGGCGGTGCGGATCGTGTACGCCGCGCGATGGCCCGAGAGATGCGCCATCATCACGCCCGAGGACAACAGCGGATCGAGGAAGAACGCCGCGTCGCCCGCGGCGATCCAGCCGGGGCCGCAGGCGCGCTCGCTCTCGAACGACCAGTCGCCGGCCGAGAAGAAATCCTTCCCGGGCTGGGCCGGGTCGACGCCGTCGAGCAGCCGCGCCTTCGCGACGAGCGGGGCGATCTCGCCGCACGCCTTGAGCGCCTTGAAGTAATACGCGCGGTAGTCCTTGACGCCTTTGCGCTTGACGTAGTCGGCGGGCGAGACGAGCCCGACCGACACGACGTCGCGCGCGATCGGGATGTACCAGAACCAGCCCTCGGGCACGGAGCAGATGAAGATCTTGGTCTTGTCCGGCATGCCCGCGTAGTCGAACTTCCAGCGCGCGCCCTTGAAGTAGGCGTAGCCCGCCACGTTCTTGAGATCGTCGCGGTATTTTCGCGTGCGGCGCAGCTTCGAGAGGAAAGCGCTCTGCCCGCTGCAGTCGGCGAGCATCCGGCAGCGCAGCGTCCGCCGCTCGCCGTCCGGCCCGACGACGACGACTCCGCGCACGACGCCCTTCTCCTCGATCGGAGCGTCGGCCCGCCAGCCGTGCCGGGCCACGACGCCCAACGAGACCGCGTGATCGAGCAGGATCTTGTCGTACTCGGAGCGCAGCACCTGCCAGGAAAACTCGGCGTCGAGCGCGCGGCCGTATCGGCGGATCATCTCGACGTTGAGGTTGTTGAAATCGGCGTCCCAGGGCTTGCGATCCTTGCCCCAGACGAAGACGGCGCCGATCTTGCGCGGGAAGCCGTGGGCGTTGAGCTTGTCGAAGACGCCGAGCTCCTTGAGGACGGGAAGCAGCCCGGGCAACAGCGACTCGCCGACGTGGTGGCGCGGGAACGCCGCCTTCTCGATGACGAGCACCCGCGCCGCCGGATCGTACTTCTTGACGAGGCCGGCCAGCGTCGAGCCCGCCGGCCCGCCTCCGACGACGACCAAGTCCCACGTCTCAGACGACGGCATAGAGCCTCTCGAGGCGCGCCAGGTCCTCGCGCGCCGAGCGCGCGTCGCCCGCGCGGCGCTTGGCCTGCGCGCGCAGCCAGAGCGCGGCGGGACGGTCCGGATCGAGCGAATGGTCGAGCGCGCGGCTGGCGTCCTCGACCGCGCCCCGGCCGTCTCCTTCCTCGAGCCGCCGCCAGCCGCGCGCGACGAGCCCCGGGGCGTCGACTTCCGAGACCTCCGTCCGGGCGGACGCCGGGACCCGAGCGCGCGGATCGAAGCGAAACAGAAGGGCCTCGACTTTCTGCAAGGTGGCGGCGGCGCGCCTGGGCCCCCGCCCCAGGCGGCCCATCAGGCGCGTCGACTCGTGCAGCGCGAGCGGCTGGCGGTCGTCGATCTCGAGCGCGGCGGCGAGCTCGCGCAGCGCCCGCGCCTCGAGTCCCGCGCGCCCGGCGAGCCACCCGCGCAGCGCGCGGCTCTCGGCGGACCGATCAATCGTCCGGCCGGCGTCGGCCAGCGCGCCTCGCCAATCGCCGAGCCGCGCTCGGGCGCGCCAGAGCCAGCGGTGAATCCACGCGTCTCGAGGATGGATTTCCAGCGCCTTCTCCCAGTCGGCGATCGCGTCCTCGACGCGGCCGAGCCGGAAGCGCGCCTCGGCGCGCCAGGCGAGCGCGGGGCCGCAGCGCGGCTGCGCCGCGAGCGAGCGCGAAAGCGCGGCCTCGGCGGGGGCATGCCGGCCTTGGTAGAGGCGGCAGCAGCCGAGCGCGGCGCGGGCGAACGTCAG
>CAZRIP010000093.1:0-16108 GCA_964600165.1 uncultured Elusimicrobia bacterium
GCGCTCCCTCATCATCCGCCACGTGGCGGAGAAGATCTAAAAAGAAGCGGCCCCAGTCGCGAGGACCGGGGCCGCCTGTGAAGGGTCTGCAGCCTACCAGCGGCGCGTGCCGGTGGCCTTCATCTCCTCGAGCAGCTCGAACGACGGCGCCTTGTCGCCGAGCGCGGCGGCGCCGTTGGCGTTCGGGTCGGCCCACGTCTTGCCGTCGTCCGGGGACTGGACGGGAACGGATTCGACGGCCGGCTGGCTCAAGTTGTCGCCGTTCTTGTCGAACAGGTTGAAGCTCTGCTGCCCCTGCTCGTCTTGAAAGAGCGTCAACACGCGGTTGAGCTTGCCTTCCGAGTCGTTTTGAAAGCGCACGTCGCTGACGTTGTCGCCCAGCCAGACGCCGGTCTTGAGCGCTTGGTCGGCGGCCTCGTCGTCGGCCGCGTAAAGGTACGCGCGGCCCTTGGCGTCGGACGTGTCGAGGAGCTGCACCATGCGCGTTCCATCGGCGCTGTTGAAGGTCTTCGAGTTCGCGGCGGGCGCCGGGGCCGGAGCGTCGCTCGGCGGCGGCGCGTCGACCGGCGGCGTCGAGTCCGGGACCGTCACCACGCCGCCGACGCTCTGGTCGTAGCGGGAGTAGGTGTTGGTCTCGTCTTGGTAGAGGTAGATCACGTTGTTCTCGTGCCACCACCAGTGGTTGTCGTGCAGCCAGCACCAGCGATGCCAATACGGGTCGTACCACCAGTAGTTGTCGTAGTACCAAGCCGACCAGAAGAACACGGAGCCGACGTACCAGCCCCACCAATGATAGTTGTTCCAGTAGCGATGGCAGACGTCGTGATCGCCCCAGCGCATCCAGTGGTAGTCGTGGTCGCGGACGTCCCAGTGCTCGTGGATGTCGCGGATCTCTCGGTCGTGCTCGCGGAAGTCGCGGTTCATGACCTCGCGTTCGCCGGCGCGCGGAGCGATGACGCGGCCGTGGCCGTTCTCGAGCGGCCGCTCGTTGATGGCGCGTCCGCCGGGGCCGGTGCGCGGGGGCTCGGTCGGCCGCGCGTTGCGGTCGATCGCGTGGCCCGCGGGCTGGGGCCGCTGAGGAAGCCGCGCGGCGCCGCCGCCGGGATTGCCGCGATTGATCGGCGCGGGAGGGCGATGGCCTTCCGGCGGGCTCGGCGCGGGAACGCCGCCGCCGTTGCCGGGGCGGCCCGGATTGGGGCGCGGTTGCTGCGGACGCGGCTGCTGCGGGCGCGGTTGCTGCGGACGCGGCTGTTGCGGGCGCGGCTGCTGAGGACGCGGCTGCTGCGGGCGCGGTTGCTGCGGACGCGGAGCGGGCGCGGGGCGCGAACCGCCGCCGCCGCGCTGGCCGCCGCCGATGCCGCCACCGCCGCGTTGACCGCCGCCGCCGCGTTGACCGCCTCCGCCGCCGTGAAAGCCGATCTCCAACAGGTCGGCTTGAAAACTCTGGAACTCGAGCGCCGGAACGGGGCTGGACGTCTGCGACGGCGCGGCCGCGGCGACGAGCGTCATCGTCTCTGCGGCGGTGGCGGGGCTTTGCAGCAATGCGAAGGCGAACGCGACGGCCATCGTCTGTCGGATCATCTCTTTTTCTTCTCCTCCGTGAATCAGCGGCGTATTCTAGACTAATGGGCCTACGCCGGTCTTGGTCCGTAGGACCCGCATCGTATCGGTCAATAGGCCCAGGATCGAGTAGGCCCTAAGTCCCATCCGATGCCGGCGCGCTTTTTTGCTATCGTGGCGCACGATGCCCAATCGCCTCGCGGCCGAGAAAAGCCCCTACCTGCGGCAGCACGCCGAAAACCCGGTCGATTGGCATCCTTGGGGCGAAGAGGCTTTCGACAAGGCGCGCCGCGAGGACAAGCCGATCCTCGTCTCGATCGGGTACTCGACGTGCCACTGGTGCCACGTGATGGAGCGCGAGAGCTTCGAGAATGAGGAGATCGCGCGGATGATGAACGAGTCCTTCGTCTGCGTCAAGGTCGACCGCGAGGAGCGCCCGGACGTCGACAAGATCTACATGACCGCCGTGCAGGCGATGACGGGGCAGGGGGGCTGGCCGCTCAACGCGTTCCTGACGCCGGACCTCAAGCCTTTTTACGGCGGCACTTACTTTCCGCCCGCGGCGCGCTACGGCCAGCCGGGCTTTCCCGATCTTCTGCGCCGCATCGCCGAGTTATGGAAGACGCGACGCCGTGACGTTGAATCCGACGCCGGCAAGCTCTCCGAGCTCGTCCAAGGCTATCTCGCCGCGCGCACGCCGCGTGCCGCCGTCTTGCCGGCCGTTTTCGACCGGGCGTTCGCGGCGTACGCGGGCGCGTTCGATCCCGAGAACGCCGGTTTCGGCGGCGCGCCGAAGTTCCCGATGCCGGTCAACCTCAACTTCCTGCTGCGAGAGCACGCCCGCTCGGGCAAGAAAGAGGCGCTCGATATGGTCCTGGCGACCTCGCGCGCGATGGCGGCCGGCGGCGTCTGCGACCAGGTCGGCGGCGGCTTTCACCGCTACGGCGTCGACGCGCGATGGCGCGTGCCGCACTTCGAGAAGATGCTCTACGACAACGCGCAGATAGCCGCGTGCCTTGTCGAGGCGTGGCAGGTCTCGGGCGAAGAGGCGCTCGCGCGCGCGGCGCGGCGCGCGCTCGACTATCTCCTGCGCGATCTGGCGAGCGACGAGGGCGCGTTTTTCTCGGCGGAGGACGCCGACAGCGCGCCGCCTGAAGGCGGCGAGAAGGCCGAAGGCGCGTTCTATCTTTGGACGCGGCACGAGCTGGACTCGGCGCTCGGCGCCGACGCCGAGGCGTTTCGCTTCCGCTACGGCGTCGAGGACGACGGCAACGCGCCGGCCGACCCTCACGGCGAGTTCTCCGGCAAGAACATCCTCTACGAGGCGCGCAGCATCGAAAAAGCAGCCGCGAAGTTTAATATCCCTGTAAACGACCTCGCCCCGCGCCTCGAGCGCTGCCTCGACAAGCTGCGCGCGCGGCGCGAGAACCGCGCGCGTCCGGGGCTCGACGACAAGGTCCTGGCGTGCTGGAACGGCCTGGCTATCTCCGCGTTCGCCAAGGCGGCGCAGGCCTTCGGCGACGCGCGCTATCTGGAGGCCGCCCGGCGCGCGGCGGCTTTCCTCGAGAAGCACCTCTGGGACGAGAAAGCGGGCGCGCTCTGGCGCCGCTGGCGCGACGGCGAGCGCGCCGTCGCCGGCACGGCCGACGACCACGCGTTTCTAGCGCAGGGCCTGCTCGACCTCTATGAAGCCTCGTTCGAGCCGCGCTGGCTCGCGTGGTCGCTGCGGCTGACGGAGGTCCTGCTCAAGGATTTCGCGGCCGAGGACGGCGGTTTTTACTTGACCGCCGCCGGCGGGCACGCGGACCTCATCGCCCGCGCCCTCGACGACAGCGACAACGTCGAGCCGTGCGCGAGCTCCGTCGCCGCGCTGACGCTGCTGCGGCTTTCGCTGATCACCGGCCGACACGACTTGCGCGAGGCCGCGAGCTTCACCCTCGAGCGCTTCGGCGGCGTGCTCGAGGACCGGCCGCTGGCCCTTCCGCAGATGCTCGTCGCGGCGGATTTCGCGCTCGGTCGGCCGCGCGAGATCGTCATCTCGGGCTCGGGGGAGCGGGCGGACGCGCTCGCGCGAGAGGCCCGCCGGCGCTTCCTCCCGCTCAAGGTCCTCCTCGGCGCGCGCGAGGAAACCCGCGCCGAGCTCGTGCGCCTGGCCCCGTGGCTCGAGGGCATCCCGGCCGACAAGCCCGCCGCGCGCGTCTGCGTGGACCGCGCCTGCCGTTTGCCGGTCGAGTCTCCCGACGAGCTGTCGAAAGCGCTATAATCCGCGAGGATGAGACGGCTGCTTCTCGCGCTTTCTTTGACCCTGGGTTCGGCGCCGGCCCGCGCGCAGCTCGCCCCCGTCGAGCGGCGCGATTTCCTGAGGTCGGTGCGCGTCTACATCAAGGCGCATCAGGAAAACGGCGTCTTCGAGCTCCACGACGACGTCCTCGACCGCGAGTGGTTCCTCAAGCTCATCCATCTCTATCGCGAGCGGGTCGCCGCGCGCGCCGACGGCTTGACGTTTACTTGCGCGGATTTCCAGCAGGCGGACGGCGCGCACAAAGTCGACGTGGACTTCTACGCCCGGAAAAAGGCCGGGGCCTGGGTCGTCGAGAAGACGGCGATCCACCGCGTCGACGGGCAGGCACGCTTCCTCTATAACGAGCGCAACGAGCCCGTGCCCGTCGAATGACCGAGGAGGAAAAGCGCAAGGCGCGCGGCAAGGAGATCCATCGCCGCGTGATGATCGTGCTGGGCGCCTTGATCGCGGCCTCGGGGCTGGCGGCCTGGCACGTCGGGCGCGGCGGCGCGGCGTTCCTCCAGCCGGTCATGTTCGGGCGCTGGAGGGGCCGCCCCGCGCTCGATATCCCGGCGATCCGCCGGCCCTCACCGTCGCTGACGCGTTGGCGGCCGTTCGACGCCGCCGCGCAGGCCGAGGCGCGCGCCGCGGGCAAGCTCCTGCTCTTGAGCGTCGTCGCGCCGTGGTCGGGCCCCTGCCGGCTCATGGACGAACGCGCCTACGCGGATCCGGAGATCGCCGATTTTCTCGCTCAGCAAGTCGTGGCCGTGCGGGTCGACGCCGAGGCGCGGCCCGATCTCGCGCTGCGCTACCTCGGCCGGGGTTGGCCGACGACCGCCCTATTGCTTCCATCCGGCCGCGTCGTCGAGGCCGGGACCTACATGGAAGCCGCCCTTTTCAAGACTTGGGCCGAAGCGGTCGCCGCCGCCTACGCGAAAAAGCGCGACGCCGTCGCCGCCGCGCTGGAGAGAGCCAAGGACGCCTCGGAATCCTCTCCCGCGGCGCGCGGGCCCGGAGAGACGCTCGACTGGGCGCGCGCGCGGCTCGCTTCCCCGCCGGCGGGCGCCGCGGTCTTCCCCGGCTTCGACCGGCTCGACGATCTGCTGGGCGGCGTGCCTGAACCTTGGTCCGTGGAGACGGCGACGCTGACGCTCGCGAGGTCGCGGCGCCTGGAGGATCCCGAGTGGGGGGGCTTCTATCGCGACTCGCGTTCCGCGGATTTTACGCGCGCGGAGCGCGAGAAGCTGCTCGAGGACCAGGCGGCGGCGGTCTCTGTTTTGGCGCGGCTCGCGCGCGTCGACGAGGCCCGCCGGACGCTCGACTACGTCGAGCGCTTTTTAGAAGACCCGAAGGGCGGCTATTACTCGAGCCAAGCCGGAGAGGCCGATCTCAAGGACGGGACCGTCGAGTCCGGCGACTCATACTTCGCCAAGATCGATCGAGCCCGGCGCGCGGCCGGCGCGCCTCCCGTCGACAAGAGGAGCTTGGCCTCGGAGAACGGCGCGATGGCCCGCGCCGTCCTGACCGCGGGGAAGGTCGCGCGGCCGCGCGACCTCGCCTACGCGCGCAAGGTCCTCGAGCGCTGGTGGCGCTCCGCCGTGCGCGGCGGGCGCGTCGCGCGGGAGCTCTCCGGCGCGGGACCGCGCGGCCTGCTCGACGATCAAGTCTCCTTGGCGCGCGCCTATCTCGCCGCGGGACGCGTCGACCGCGCAGCGGAGCTGCTCGCCTCCTGCGAGAAGGATCTGTTCGACGAAAAAACGGGCGCGTTCTTCGACAGAAAGGCGACCGGCGAGCTGCCGCCGGACCTCGATCGCCTGCTCGTCGCGCCGCTGGAATATCGCGCTTGGCGCGCCTATCTGGAGCTTTCGGCCGCGCTGCCGGCTGGCCCGCGCCGCGCGCGCGCGCGGGCCCGCGCCGAGGAGCTGCGAAACTGGCTCTGGGAGCATCGAGGCCGCCTCGACGCCGCGCGGCTTGCGGTCGCGGCCCGGGCCGGTCTATAATCGGTGGTCGTATCCGCAAAGGGAGGACACATGAAAGGATTGTCTCTGGCGTTGGCGGCCGGGCTGTTTTGCGCGGGCGCCGCTTACGCGCACGACGGGCATGAGATGGGCGGCGACGCCGCCGCGCAGAAGGACGCCGTCGTCAGCGGAGAGATCGTCGATCTCGCCTGCTACATGGGGCACGAGGCCGCGGGCGGCAAGCACGGCAAGTGCGCGAAGATGTGCATCAAGGGCGGCTCGCCGATGGGCTTGAAGGCCGAGAGCGGCGACGTGTGGCTCCTCGTCAACGATCATCAGGCGGAGAAGGCTTACGCCGCCGCCAAGGACCTCGCCGGCGAGAAGGCCAAGATCACCGGCCATACGACGACGAAGGGCGGCCTCAACGCGCTGATCGTCGAGAAGGCGGAAAAAGCCTCTTAAGTGCGGCCGTACCTGCTGCACCCGGCGGCGGTCCACTTCCCGATCGCGCTGCTGCTGGCGGGTCTGGCCCCGGCGCTGCTCGAGCGGCGCCGGGGCAGGCCCGAGCTGTCGTTTGCCGCGTCGTGGCTCTTGTGGCTCGGCACCGCGGCCGCCTGGGTCGCGGCGGGCCTGGGGCTTCTCGCGGAGCAGACCGCGCCGCACGTGCCGGCCGCTTGGGAGGCCCTCGCCGACCACAAAGCCCTCGGCTTGTGGACCGCCTCCGTCTTCACGCTCTTGTCGTTATGGCGTTGGCGCTGGGCTCAGAAGGGGAGATCGCTCTTCGTTTTCGCCTGGCTCGCCGCCGCGGGCTTGCTGCTCGCCACGGCGTTCGAGGGGGGCGAGGTCGTGTTCCAGCACGGCATGGGCGTGTCCGCCGAGCCGTAGAGCCTAGGACTTCTTCGCGGCCTTCGTGCGCCGCGCGAAGGAGCCGGACAGCTCCAGCTCGAGCTTCTCGATCTTGGCCTTGGCCGCGGCGAGTTGGCGCTTGAGCGCCTCCGCGTGTCCCGCGCGTTCGGCCTCGGCGCGCGCGCGCTGCTCCGCGGCCAGAAGAGCGTTGGTCTCGTCGAGCTTCCGGCGCGTCTCGACGAGCCGTAGGCGCTCCCGATCGAGCTCTTGCTCGAGCTCCCGCCGCGCGCCCTCGAGCTTTTGCCGCGCGAGCTCGTGCTCGCCGCGCGTGAGCGCGCGCTCTTGCAGAGCGCGCTCGAGCTCGGCGCGGGCTCTTTCGGCGTCGCGTCGAGCGCTCTCGAGCTCGGCGCGAGCGGACACGGATTGAGCGCTGGCGGCCCAGCCTTCGGCCGCGGCGAGCTCGAGCCGGCGGCGATTCTCGGCCGAGGCTTCCAGGTTCGCCGCGAGCTCCTTGCGCTCGCGCTCGATCGTCTCGCGCGCGGCCTGGAGCCTCGCGCGCTCGTCCTCGGCCGCGGCGCGCGCGTCTTCGGCGGCGGCGCGCGCGTCTTCGGCAGAGGCGCGCGCGTTGTCGACGACCGCGCGGGCGTCTTCGATGGCGGCTTGGCGGTCCTCGACGGAGTCGCGCGCGGATTTCGCCTCGGTCCCGGAGGCCTCGAGCTGCGCGCGCAGCTCCTCTTCCCTCGATTCGAAATCGCGCTTGAGAGCCTGTTCCCGGATCAACGCGTCCGCGTCGGCGCCGCGAGCGCGCTCGGCGGCTCGCGAAAGCTCGAGGGCCAGATCATCCTCCAACTTGCGGGCGAGCGCGCGCGTCTTCGCGAGCTCCGCGCGCAGGCGGACGCTTTCGTCGGCGAGCCGGCCCTCGAGGCCCCGCAGCGCGGCGGGGATGCGGGCCAAGGAATCGCGCAGCTCGCGCTCGAGCGACGCGGAGTTGTCAGGCAGCGCTTCCTCCAGGCGATCGAGCTTCTCCTTGAAGCCTTGCAGCTCGGCCTCGAGCTTGGGATCGGCGGCGGCTGGAGCGAGATGCCGGATCGCCGAGAGCCAGCCGTCGCACGCGGCCTGGATCAGCGCGACGGCGCGTCGCGCGTCGCGGGAGACGCCGCGCCATTGCCCGTCGACGGCGGCGAGAGCCTGAGAGGCTTTCTCCGTGCGCGCGCAGAGGTCGTCCCACGCCGAACGTATCTCGTCGGCGTCCAGACCCGGCTGCTCGTGGAGGCGCGCGCGCCAAGGCTCCACGCAGGCCCGCAGGCCGTCGATCACCTCGCGCAGCGCCGCCTGACCGGAACGCGCCTTGGCCATCAGCGCGCGACCTCCGGCGAGCTGCGGTAGCGGTAGCCGAAGCGCTCGACGGTCTCGATCCAGCGGCTCGCGCGCTTGCCTAGCGAGCGGCGCAGGCGGCTGACCGCGACGTCGACGGTGCGCGTGTTGGCGAAGCGGCTCATGCCCCAGACGGTCTCGAGCAAATAAGGACGGCTGAGCACGCGCCCGGACTTGCGCATCAAGATCTCCAACAGCTCGAACTCGCGCGGATTGAGAGCGACCGGCGTGCGCCGCACCCAGCATTGGTGGCGCTCGGGGTCCAAGGTGACGGCGCCGATCGCGAGCGCGGGGCCCCAGATCTTTTGCCGCTCGAAGCGCCGCCGCAGCGCCGAGCGCACGCGCGCGGCGAGCTCGGCCGGCTCGCAGGCCTTGAGCACGTAGTCGTCGGCGCCCCACTCGAACGCGTCGACGGCCTCCTCGTCGCTTTTGCGCGCGCTGACGGCGATGACGGGCGCCTCGCGCCCCGCGTCGGTTTGGCGCAGAATCTTGAGCCAATTGAGGCCGTCGACGCCGTCCAAGTCGACGAGGGCGAGATCGCAGCCGCCGGCCAAGATGCGATTGAGCCCCTCGGCGGCCGTGGCGGCCGCGGCGACGTGGTAATCGGCGCCCATCGCCGCCGCGGCGTCGGCGCGCCAGTCCTTGTCGCCGGTGATGAACAGTAGTCTGTAGCCCATTGGGGTCGGTTTTCGCGCCGCTGCTTCGGAAAGTATAGCTGGGATCGGCGAAAAATCAAGTCCGATTTGTTACATAGGCGTCACCTTTGGGTAACTCTCCCGTAACGCCGCGAAGCCACCCTGGCGGGAATGAATGACTCTATTAGGGAAAACATTTTACCTCGTACGGGAGGCTCCATGTTTCGGATCGCGGCGGTCGAAGACGACGTGTTGATGCAGCAGGCGCTGCGCGAGATGGTGACGCGAGGCGGTCATGAATTCGTGCTCTATCCCGACGGCGGCTCGGCGCTCAAGGGCGTCGCAGTCGACCGGCCAGACCTGATCCTCCTCGACATGCACCTTCCCGATCTCACCGGCCACGAGATCTGCCGCCGGCTCAAGGCCGACGACGCGACCCGCCACATCCCGGTCCTGATCCTGACCGGCGAGGCGCGCGATTTGGAAAGCCGCGTCGGCGGCCTCGACGTCGGCGCCGAGGATTATCTCTTCAAGCCGATCAGCCCGAAGGTGCTGATGGCGCGCGTCAACCAGATCCTGAAACTCTCGTCGGGGCCCGCCCGCTAAGAGCCGCGTGCTTCAACTGCTGCTCGCCGCGCTGCTCTTGCCCTTGGCCCAGCCGGCCAAGGGCGAGCCGCGTCTGACGGGCGGCGTCGATTCCATCCCGCGCAACCTCGTCGCCGGCGGCGGGGGCCAGATGAGCTCGGCGGGCTACGCGCTGACGGACGCGGTCGGCGAGGGCGCGATCTCGACGTTCACGGTCGCGTCGAACAACCTCGAGGCGGGCCTGATGCCGATGATCGCGCAGCCCGGCACGATCACGGCCCTGACCCTCGTCACCAAGGACACGGGCTCGGTCGAGCTCAGCTGGACCTCGCCGGGCTTGGACGGGTTTATCGGCGGCGTCGTCAACGGCTACTACCGCGTCGACTTCACCTCCGATCCGGCCCATCACGTCTTCGATCCGACGGTCTACCAGACGCAGATCGCGACGACCGTCTCGCCCGGCGACCAGCAGTTTTACACGCTGACGGGCCTGCTGCCGAACACGACGTACTTCGCCCGCGTCTACCTCGCCGACGCTCGGCTTTCGGTGGCGGAGACTTCGCCGGAGGACGACGACTCCACGCTGGCCTACCCGCCCGCCGCGCCGGTCATCACCGGCGTCTTCTCGACGAGCGTGACGTTCTCGTGGAGCCTGCCGGCGCCGGGCGGGGCGGAGGGCTTCCGCGCGGACTCGTCCTCGACGGACTTCGGCGCGCTGTATCCCGGCGGCGTCGTGACGTCCTCGATGACCGGCAACGGCACGACGATCTCGCTGACGGTCGTCGGGCTCACGCCTCACATCACGTATTACTTCAAGCTCGCGAGCCTCAACTGGCAGGGCGACACCAACTTCACGTCTATCTTGAGCACGTTGACGCTGCCGGGCGGCCCGGTCCCGATCACGAGCCTCGCGCTCGCGGGCGACGCGCTGGGCCGCACCGTCACGCTGTCGTGGAATAACCCGGTCTTCGCCAATCCCGCCGGCGTGACGATCCTGGTCAGCTCGAGCCCGATCACGACGAGCCTCGTCGACGGCGCGGCCTATCCGCCGGGCACGGCGTTCGGCGACGGCTCGGTCGTCGGCTCGAGCGCGCCGACGCCGACGGCGACCTACCTGCAGGGCGGGCTCAAGCTCAACACGACCGCCTACTTCGCCCTCTACTCGCGCGACGTCGCCAACACGTTCTCGGTCTCGGTCTCGACCTACATCGTCTTGAACCTGCCGCCGATGGCCGCGCCGGGCTTGAGCGAGCAGTTGAGCGCCGACGGCTCCTCGGTCACGCTCAACTGGTGGCAGGTGACCTCGTTCCTGGACGGGACGAGCTTCAACCGCCCGTTCAATCCGATCTCCTGGGAGCTAGACCGCTACGACGTCTGGCGGGCGACCGGCATCGTCCATTCCACCTGGACGCTCGTGGCCTCGACGGCGGCGGCCGCGTCGTCGGCGATCACGGCCCTGCCCGCGGTGGGCGGGCTCTATTACTACAAGGTCGTCTCGCGCAACGCCTTCAACGGCTCCGGCGCCGACGCCGGGATGGTCATCGACACCCTCGGCAATCTCTACGTCGTCGACGACGACGGGGTCACGCGGCTGCAGATCCCGCCCTTCGCGGCGAGCGTCGTGCAGCCGTCCGGCAACCCGACCGGCCGCCCGTTGCTCATCCGCTCGGTCGACCGTCCGCAGGACCTCGGCGGGACGGTGGTCCGCTCCCTCGAGTTCACGCCTTACGTCTCGCCGACCGACGTCGCGACGTTCTTGCCGAACGCGGCGAGCCCGAGCTTCAACATCGTGCTGGGCTATCAAACCGCCGGCGGCGTCGTCGTGCCGAGCGGCCTGGGCGCAGCGGGCGCCAAAGCGCTCTCGCCCGGAGTCATGGCGGTCAACGCGTCCAACACCCTCTCGGCCTACGTCGTCGGGGCCGACGCCTCGGCCACGAAGATCTTCGGCGCCGTCGACGCCGTGGACCAGACCGTCAACGTCCAGACGGGGATGATGGGCAATTATCAGATCCGCACGATCGCCCAGACGCAGAGCTTCGCCTTCGACCTCTCCGGCGTCTCCAACAAGGTCATCACGCCCAACGGCGACGGGATCAACGACACCGTCGTATTCACGTTCGATAATCCGCTCGGCTCGGCGGTCCTCGGGAAGATCTACGACATCCGCGGCGGCTTCGTCGCCGACCTCGCGCCGGGCCCGATCGCCGGCTCGAGCCTCAAGTGGGACGGCCGGGCCGGCAACGGCGGCGTCGTCAGCCAGGGCGTCTACATCTACCAGATCAGAGCCGAGGGCAAGACGTTCACCGGCACGGTGGTGGTGGTCAGATGAAGCGCGTCCTGATCGCCGCCGTCGTCGCGCTGCTCGCGGGCGCTCCCGCGCGAGCGGCCTTCGACGACCTCGGCGTCGGCGCGCGCGCGCCGGGCATGGGAAACGCGTTCGTGCCCGTGGCCGACGACGTCTACGGGATCTATTACAACCCGGCCGGCCTCGGGCTGCTCGAGACCCCGCAGATCGGCACGTCCTACACCTCGCTCTACCCCGGACTGACCGACGGCTCCGCGCTCGCGACGTCGTTCATGGCCTACGCGCAGCCTCTCTCGCGAGGGAAAGACGGGACACTCGGCGTCGCCTGGAACGCCTTCACGCTCAACAGCAGCCTCTATCGGGAGGACAGCTTTTATCTGTCGTACGGTCGGCGGCTCGCGGATTGGGGCGACGGCGGGCAGCTCTACGCCGGGTTGAGCGGCAAATATCTCCGGACTTCGCTGGGCTCGTTCAGCGAGGCGACCAACGGCGTGCCGACCAACGGCGTCGTGGGCAACGGCTCCACGGACCCGGCGCTGCGCAAGCGCACGCGCGGCGCGTTCGACTCCGACCTCGGCCTGCTTTACCGCCTCGGCAAGAACTACGCCGCCGGCGTGAGCGTGATCCACGCCAACCAGCCGAACGTGGCGTTCAGCGGCGACGACCGCCTGCCGATGGGCGTCAAGCTCGGCCTCGACTATCGCAGCTTGATCTCGAACGTCGTGCTGGAGTACGACACCGAGCGCGGGCCGACGCAAGTGCGCGACAACGTCCTGACCGTCGGGCTCGAGCGCTGGCTGCCGACGGTGTTTTACGGCGACTTCGGCTTGCGCGGCGGCTTGTCTCTCGGCTCGCGGGACATGCGCGAGGCGTCGGCGGGCGCGTCGTATCGCACGCACCGCCTGGAGTTCGACTACAGCTTGGGCCTGCCGCTGGGCGGCGTCGCGACCGCGTTCCAGTCCCAGCGCGTGGCGCTGACGCTGCGCTTCGGCGGTCTCTCGCAGCCCGAGGAGTCCCTGGCGCTCGTGCTCGAGGCGATGAAGCAGTTCAAGGCGGGCCAGCCCGTCGACCTCAAAGTGAACGAAGGCCAGCTCAGCGGCGGCGAGCGGCTGACGATCGACGAGTTTTTAGCGCAGTCTAGGGGCTCGATGAACCGCGCGCAATACGGGGCCGCGCTCGACTTCTTCGGCAAGGCGCTGTCGGTCGCGCCCGCCAACCAAGAGCTGCTCTCGCGCTACGGTCGCCTCAACGTCGTCGCGCAGGAGTTCAAGGCGCTGCCCAACTACAAGTCCGACCCGGCCCAGGCGACGCTGCACCTGGCCATCCTCGCCTATCTCGGCGGCGACGACCTGGAGGCCGTGCGCCAGGCGACGGAGGCGCTCTCGGTCAAGCCGGACTGGAAAGAAGCCGGCGTCTTCTTGGGCATGCTCGAGGTCGTCACGGGCGTCAAGCGCGCCACCTTCCCGCCGCAGCGCGTCGATCGCGACGCCGCCGTCAAGCTCGCGCGGGCCAACGCCGCGATCGAGGACGGCGATTACGCCTTGGCCATCGAGCTCGCCGACGACGTGCTGAAGACCCAGCCCGGGAACGTCGCCGCGTGGGAGGACCTCGGGACTTCTTACTTCGCGCTGCGCAAGTTCGACCGCGCGCTGGCGGCGTGGCGAAAGGCCTTCGACCTCGAGAAGAGCCCCGCGATGCGCAAGGCCATCGCGAACTACCTGAAGGCCATCAACCGCGCCAAGGATCGCTCGCACGCGGTCGAGGCGCCGGTCGAATCCGAAGCGCGGCCCGCGATGACGCCGGAGCGCGAGCGCGCGCTGTTCAACCAGGCCCTCGATCTCTACACCAAGCGCCAGTTCGACGACGCGAAGTCGCTCCTCGAGCAGATCCTCGACGCCGACCCGCAGAACATCGAGGCGCAGAAAGCCCTCCGGAGAGTCAAGAGCGAGATGCCATGAAAATCAGAACCCAGTTTTCCCTGATGACGACCGTCCTCATCGGCGCCGTCGTCGCCTCGATCGCGCTGGCGGTCACGCGCAGCGAGCGCAAGATCATCGAGGCCGAGTCCGCTGAGCGCCTGGCGGCGGTGACCGACGGAGTCGTCCGGCTGGCGCAGGAGTCCTTGACCGGGCGCGATCCGCTGATGCTCCTGAGCTATCTCATGTTCTTGCAGCGGGAGCGCGCCGAGCTCGCGTTCGCCGCGGTCACGTCCGAGGGCCACACCTCGACGATCGGCGAGGAAGCTCCGGACCTCGTGTATTTGAGCCGCTCGGTGGCGGCGGGCTCCGCCGCCGTCGAGGTCAAGCTCGGGTTCCGTCAGGCCGCCATCGCGGCCGAGGTCGAGCGCGCGCTGCGCCCGTTGATCGCGCGCACGCTCGGCATCGCCGCGCTCTTCATGGCGCTCGGCATCTTGGGGGCGATGACGCTCTCGAGCCTGCTGACCGGCCCCCTGCTCGAGCTCTCGGCCGCGGCCGCCCAGGTCAAAGAAGGCAGCCTCGACGTGACCGTGCCGGTCAAGGGCCGCAACGAGATCTCCGCGCTCGCGCGGAAATTCAACGCGATGACGGCTCGGCTCAAGGAGCTCGTGACTTTCCGCGAGGACATCATGCACACGCTGACCCACGAGCTCAATACGCCCCTCGGCGGGCTGCAAGCTTATCTCGAGATGTGGCTGGAAGGGGGCATGCCCTCCGAGGCGGCGCGCACGGAAGCCTTGTCGGCGATGGCGGCCACCGTCGCGCGGATGGAGCAGTCGCTGCAGAACGCGCTCAAGCTATTCAAGTCGACGGCGCGCGTGATGCAAGCCGAGCCCAAGCTCGTCTGGATCGACGAGCTCGCGCGCGACGCCTGCCGGCTCTTCGCCGCGACGGCCAAGAGCAAGAACGTCGAAGTCGCCGGGCTGACGGACGAAGTTTCCGAGTGCGCGTACTGCGACGAGGAGCTGCTGCGGCAAGTCGTCGTCAACCTCGTATCTAACGCGATCAAATATACGCCGTCCGGAGGGAAAGTGACGCTCACGCTCGACGGCGACACGCGCGAGGCGCGCTTCGCGGTCGCCGACACCGGGCCCGGCATCAAGCCCGACGACCTGCGGCACATTTTCACGAAGTTCTATCGCGCGGACTCCCAGGAGCGCATCCCGGGGACGGGCCTCGGCCTGGCGATCGCGCACAAGGCGGCGCAGTCGATCGGCGGGACGATCACCGTCGAGAGCGAAGTGGGCAAAGGAACGATTTTTCGCGTGACGATACCCAAGCCGGAGCCGGAAGAGATCGAGGCGGGAGAAGGACTATGAGAATCCAGCGGCTGAGCAGCCGAACGACGAAGACTCCGCGACGGGGCGCGCAACCCGCCCTGCGAGTCCTCTTGGCGGCCGTGATCGCCTGGAGCCCTATTCCATGGGTCGGGGTGACCTCCGCCCGCGCGGCGTCCGTCGCGCCTCCGCCGACGCTGATGAACTTCCAGGGGCGCCTGACCGACAACGTCAACAACCCGATCACCGGCGCCGAGAGCCTCTTCATCGAGATCTACGACGCGTCGAGCGGAGGCAATCAGCTTTGGAGCGAGACGCAAGGGAGCGTGCAAGTCGTCAACGGCGTGTTCGCCGTGCAGCTCGGCGCCGTCAACCCGCTGACCGCGCCGGTCCTGGCCGGCGGCACGGCGTACCTGCAGATCACGGTCAACGGCAACCCGCTCACGCCGCGCGAGCGGTTGATCACCGCGCCCTACGCCTTCAGCGCGCATCTTCTCCAAGGCCGCGACTTCACCGCTTTCGTCTCCACCGACGCGTCGGCGCAGACGATCGCGGGCCAGAAGACGTTCAGCGGAGAGGTCGTCGTCCCCGCGCCGGCCAACCCCGCGGACGCGGCGACCAAGAATTACGTCGACACCCAGGTCGGCTCCGCCGGGTGGTCGCGGACGGCGCCGGTCGTCGCGCTGACCAACGCCGGCGACAACGTCGTGATCCAGTCGACTTTGACCGTGCAAGTGGGCTTAGGCGTCGGCGCCGAAGGCCTCACCGGCGGCACGCTGGTGGCGCGCTCGACCTCATCGACCGGCGGGCACGCCGCTCTCGCCGTCCAGGATAACACGGGCTTCAACCAGCTGCGCGTCTTCCAAGGCGGCGACACGGAGCTCGGCACCCGTCCGGATTCCGTGGGCGTCGACACTTACGCGAAGTTCTACGTCTCGGGCGGCGGCCTCCGGGCGGGCTCGACGAACGGCAGCGACTACGGCTACAGGATCGTCCGCGACGCGGGCGGCGTCTTCGCGCCCGGCCTCAGCGGCGACCTCGTCTTCATCGGGGACCAGGGAAGCAACAGCAACTTCGCCTTCCTGAACAGCCTGGGCACGCCGCTGCTGCGCGTCTTGAACGGCGGCAACGTCGGCGTGGGCACGACTTACCCGTCGACGCTGCTCGACGTCAACGGCACGGCGCAGTTCGGCTCGGGGGTCACCAAGAGCACGTTCTCCGCCGCCGGAGGGCTGACCTTCGACGCCGGCTACGCGCCGATCGGCGCGCATGACGCCGCGACCAAGGGCTACGTCGACGCGAACGCGGGCG
>CAZRIP010000094.1:0-15857 GCA_964600165.1 uncultured Elusimicrobia bacterium
CGTGGGGCCGCACTCTTTCTTCTCGTGGACCAAGTTCTTCCTGTTCTGGGATCGCGGCCTCAAGGCGATCGAGGGGCACGGCGGCCACTGGATCCGCGTCTGGGCGCTGCGCTTGGCGGAAGACTGGATGCTGCGCCGCCTGCAGGATTCCGACGGCCTCGGCGCGATCTATCCGGGCATCGCCAACACGATCATGGCGATGAAATGCCTGGGCTACCCCGACACCGACCCGCGCTTGGTCGAGCAGCTCCAGATCCTGGATCGCCTCGAGCTCCAATACGAGGATTCCGCCGAGATCCAGCCCTGCCACCTCCCGATCTGGGACACGGCGATCTCGACGATCGCGCTCGCGGAGTCCGGCCTCGACCGCCGCCATCCCGCGGTAGTCAACGCCGCGCGCTGGCTGATCTCGAAAGAGGTCAAGATTCGAGGCGATTGGGCCGTGACCAATCCCAGCGGCCCGACCAGCGGCTGGCACTTCCAGTTCAACAACTCGTGGTATCCCGACATCGACGACACGGCGATGGTGGTCCTGGCCCTGCGGCACGTCCATCTCGAGGAGCCGCTCGCTCAATCGCGAGAGAAGGCCTGTCTGCGCGGCCTCAACTGGCTCTTGTCGATGCAAAACCCGAACGGCGGCTGGGCGGCCTTCGACAAGGACAACACCAAGCACATCCTGACGAAGATCCCTTTCGCCGACCACAACGCGATGATCGACCCGCCAACGGCGGACATCACGGCGCGCGTCCTCGAACTGATGGGCTACATCGGCTACGACCGCGGCTACGGCTCCGTGCAACGCGGCATTCGGTTCTTGCGCCGGGAGCAGGAAGCCGACGGCTCCTGGTTCGGCCGCTGGTGCGTCAACTACATCTACGGCACCTGGCAGGTCCTTCGCGGACTTTCGGCGATCGACGAGGACATGCGCCAGCCTTACGTCCAGAAAGCCGTTGCGTGGCTCAAGAGCGTTCAGCTCCAGGACGGCGGCTGGGGCGAGACGTGCGAGACCTACGCCGACCCGTCCAAGAAAGGGCGCGGTCCGTCGACTCCTTCGCAAACCGCGTGGGCCCTGATGGGTCTCATGTCTGCCGGCTGCTCGGCCGACGATCCCGCCGTGCGCCGCGGCATCGACCACTTATTGAAGACTCAACAGGCCGATGGAACGTGGAACGAGACGGAGTACACCGGCACGGGTTTCCCTAAGGTTTTTTACCTCGAGTACACGATGTACCGCCAGTACTTCCCGCTCATGGCGCTGGGGATGTACCAGAAAGCGGCGCGCTAGCGCCGTCCTCCTCGAGCGTCACGCGCGTCGCGAACGCGTCCTCGGCGACGGCCCGCGCGAGCGCGCGGCGAAAGCCGGGCGCGGCGGTTCCGAGCGGCGGGACGTGATCCTCGATCCAGTCCCTGCGCGCCGCGGAGAGCGTCAGCCGCCGCGCCTCGTCGTCTCGCTCGATGCGCGCCGCGAAATGGGTGGCGCCGGCCGCCAGGCCGTGATTCTCCGGGCGAAAGCCTCGCGGCTCGAGGTCCAGGAACAGATCCCGGCCGACCCGGCACGCGACCGCGTCGAAAACGAGCGCGCCGGAATCGTCGCGCAGCGTGACGACGTAGCCGCGCGGCCCGCCGGGTTCGAGCTCCAGGCCTTCGACTCCCTTCGAGCCCGTGGAGTAATGCGCGCGCGGGAGAGCCGCTTTTTTCGCGCCGCAGAAGGGCCTCGAGGCCGGGATCAATCCCGCGAGGAACGTCACGACGAACCGGCCGAACAGCTTGCTGAACGAGGCCATCTCCATTTCTCGAGAATATCCGCGCGGTGTTGCCGCGATGTTTCACGACGGCAAATTCCCGGCAAAGTCGTGTATAATCTGAAACCATGAAAAATCTTTTCGCGACGAAGCCCTTGAGCATGCTGCTCGAGGAGATGAAGGGAGAGAACCGGCTGCGCCGGGTCCTCGGACCGCTCCATCTGACGAGCCTCGGCGTCGGCGCGATCATCGGCACCGGCATCTTCGTGCTCACCGGCATCGCCGCCCACGACAAGGCGGGCCCCGCGCTGATCCTCTCCTTCGTGCTCGCCGGCGTCGCCTGCATCTTCTCGGCGCTGTGCTACTCGGAATTCGCCTCCATGGTCCCGATCGCCGGCTCGGCCTATACTTACGCCTACGCGACGCTCGGAGAGCTGTTCGCCTGGATCATCGGCTGGGACCTGATCCTCGAGTACACCGTCGCCTCTTCCGCCGTGGCGCACGGCTGGTCGGCCTACTTCCAAGATTTCATCAGCGTCTTCGGCCTCCACCTTCCGAAAGTCCTCAGCAACGCGCCCTACGACTTCATCGGCGGGCATTTCATCGCCCAAGGCAGCTGGTTCGACCTGCCCGCGATCGTCATCACGGCGATCATCGCCACGGTGCTCGTCGTCGGCATCCAGGAGAGCGCCAACTTCAACACGGCGATGGTGATCACCAAGGTCGCGATCGTCTTGTTCGTGATCGGCGTCGGCGCCTTCTACGTCAAGCCCGCGAACTGGCACCCGTTCGCCCCGTTCGGCTGGACCGGCGTGAGCTTCTTCGGCAAGACCTTGCTGGGCCAGACCGGCAGCCACGGCGAGCCGCTGGGCATCTTCGCAGGCGCCGCGACCATTTTCTTCGCCTACATCGGCTTCGACTCGATCTCGACGCACGCCGAGGAAGCGATCAACCCTCAGAAAGACCTGCCGATCGGCATCATCACCTCCCTGATCGTCTGCACGCTGCTCTACATCGCGATGACGGCCGTGCTGACCGGCATGGTGCCCTACGACAAGATCAACATCAACTCGCCCGTTTCCGACGCCTTCCGCCAGGTCGGGTTGCCGTGGGCGCAGTTCCTGATCTCGTTCGGCGCGATCGCCGGCATCACGTCGGTGCTCCTCGTCATGATGCTCAGCCAGCCGCGCGTGTTCCTGGCCATGGCGCGCGACGGCCTGCTGCCGGAGAGCTTCTTCGGCGCCATTCACGAGAAGTTCCGCACGCCGTACAAATCCACGATCATGACCGGCATCGTCGTCGCCACGATGGCCGCGCTGGTGCCGCTGCGCATCCTCGCCGAGCTCGTCAACATCGGGACGCTGCTCGCCTTCGTCATCGTCTGCGGCGCCGTCTTGATCATGCGCAAGACCAACCCCGACGCCAACCGCCCCTCCCGCTGCCCGGCCGTGCCGCTGGTCCCCATTTTAGGGATCGGCTTCTGCCTGCTGCTGATGTTCTCGCTTCCCGTCGAGAATTGGTGGCGCTTGATCATCTGGCTCGGCGTCGGCTTCGTGATCTACTTCGGCTACGGACGGCACCACAGCGTGCTCGCCAAGCTGCGCGCCAAAGAGGCCAAAAAGCCTCTCGGCGCGGCCGCTCTCGCCGCCGACTAACGGCGCCTAGCGCGCGACTTTGAAGGTGCGGTCTTTCGCGTCGGCGCGCATCATCGTGACCGCTTTGGCGAGCGTGTCCCCCTTCTCGTCGAAGGAAACGGTGCCGAGAACGCCTCGACGATGGGTCGCGCGCAGCGCTCCCACGAGCTTGGCCCGGTCCGGGCCCGAGCGCGCGAGGCCGTCGAGTATGATCTCCGCGGCTTCGTAGCCGATCGGATCGTACGGCTTGAGATCCTCCCCGGGCCAACGCTCGCGGTAGGCGGCGACGAAGCCGTCGTCGGCGGGCAAGACCTCGACGGGCACGCCGAGCGTGGTGAGATACGCGCCGTCGGCCGCGTCGCCCGCGACCTGGAAGAGGCTCGGCGTGTGCGCGCCGTCGCCAGAGAGGAAAGTCGTCTTCGTCATGCCGACGGCGCGCATCTGAGAGACGACGAGGCCGGCCTCGATATAAGTGCCCGCGTAATACAGCGCGTCCGGCTGCTCGGCCTTGATGCGCGATAAGAGCGCTTTGAAATCCTTGTCGCCCGCGGAGATCCCGTCCTCGCTCGCGATCTTGCCGCCCATCAGCTTGAACGTCTTCTCGAACTGGGCGATGAGCCCTTTGGCGTAGGGCGTCTGGTCGCGCATCACGGCCACGCGGCGGCGACGCAGGTTGCGAAACGCGAACGAGGCCGCGTAGGCGCCCTGGACCTCGTCGGTCGGCACCATGCGGAAAACGACCCGCGGGCCGCGCCACGCCGCAGAAAGCTGTCGGGCGGTGAGCTCGGGGTTGGTCGCCGACGGCGTGACCATGGGGATCGACGCCGCGGCGTAGATCGGCGCCGCCTCGAGCGCGCAGTCGGACATGTAGTGGCCGATCACGGCGACGACGCGGGCGTCGGAGACGATCAGGTTGGCGACGTTGGCGGCCTCCGAAGGATCGGCGCGGTCGTCGTAGCCGACGGCCTCGACGCGAAACGGAAAGCGCTTGGCCTCGTTGGCCTGCTCGACCGCCAGGGTCACGGCGCGCAGCAGACCCTGGCCCTCGTTGCCGAGGTCGCCGGTCAAAGGCAACGCGACGGCCACGCGCACGACGCGCTGGCGCGGACCGCAGCCGGCCAGCGCGAGCAAAAGCCCCAGCGTCAGCAGCCGAGCGCGCCGCATGAGTCCATCATACAAAAATCGCGGCTTTGATTGAAAAAAACGGCCATTTTTTCTATAATGACTCAATTCGTCCCGGAGGTTCCATGCCCTCGCCCGTCTCGCTCCAGATGTCGGTCTTTAAATACCTCGTGACCCAGAAGCTCAAGGGGGTCGAGAAGTACCCGCTCGTGATGATGTGCGAGCCGCTTTTCGCCTGCAACCTCGAGTGCGCCGGCTGCGGCAAGATCCAATATCCGACCGAGATCCTGCGCAAGCGCCTCTCCCCCCAAGAAGTCTTCGACTCCGTCGAGGAATGCGGCGCCCCGATCGTCTCGATCGCGGGAGGAGAGCCTCTGATCCACAACGAGATCGGCGAGATCGTCGACGGCCTGATCGCGCGCGGCAAGTTCATCTATCTCTGCACCAACGCGATCCTGCTCGAGAAGCACCTCGACAAGTTCAAGCCGTCGGCCAACCTGATCTTCTCGGTCCATTTGGACGGCGTCGAGAAGACCCACGACCGCATGGTCTGCAAGCAAGGCGTCTACAAGGTCGCCGTCGACGCGATCAAGCTCGCGAAGTCCAAGGGCTTTCAGGTCATGACCAACTCGACGATCTTCCAGGGCGAGGACGCCGCCGAGTTCCGGCAGTTCTTCGATTCCTTGATGGACATGAAGATCGACGGCATGATGATCTCCCCCGGCTACGCGTATGAGAAGGCGCCGCAGCAGGACATCTTCCTCAAGAACGAGCAGACCAAGGCCTGGTTCAACGACGTCCTCGGCGACTGGCGCAAGAAGGGCTGGGACTTCAACCACTCGCCTTGGTACTTGGACTTCCTGCAGGGCAAGAAGGATTACGACTGCACGCCCTGGGGCAACCCGCTGCGCAACGTCTTCGGCTGGCAGAAGCCGTGCTATCTGATGGCCGAGGCCGGCTACGCGAAGACCTACAAGGAGCTTCTCGAGACGACGGATTGGTCCAAGTACGGCCACAAGTCGGGCAACGCGAAGTGCGCCAACTGCATGACGCACTGCGGCTTCGAGCCGACGTCGGTGACCGACATGTTCTCGTCGTGGTCGAAATTCTTCACGATGGTGCGCGATCACGCGACGATCCAGGGCCCGATCAAGGCGCGCAAGGCGTACCCGCGCGACGGCCGGCCCTACGAGCAGGCGCTCGAAGAAGCGGGAAGGGCCTAAGCGTCGATGTCCGACGTCGTCTTCCTGACGGGCGGCACGGGCTTTGTCGGCGCCAACCTCGCGCGCCTTTTGCTCGAGAAAGGGCTGACGGTCCGCTGCCTCGCCCGGCCGGGCTCGAATCGCGCGAATCTCGAGGGGCTGGGCGTCGAGCTCGTCGAGGGCGACCTGCTCGACGTCGAGGCGCTCAAGCGGGGCTGCCAAGGCGCGCGCTACGCGTTTCACGTGGCGGCGGACTATCGTATTTGGGTGAAGGATCCTTCCCCCATGTACGAAGCCAATGTCGACGGCACCGCCGCCGTTCTGGCGGCAGCCGGCTCGGCCGGCTGCCAAAAAATAGTCTACTGCTCCTCAGTAGCCGCCGTACGTCCTTCCCACGTGAACCAGGCAGTCGATGAAAGATCCGAGTACGGATCGTCGGACGAGATCGTTTCCCATTATAAGAAGTCAAAGTTCTTAGGCGAGAAGGCCGCGCTCGAGCTCGCGGCGAAAGGCCTGCCCGTCGTCGTCGTCAACCCGGCCGCGCCGATCGGCCCCTACGACGTCAAGCCGACGCCGACGGGCAAGATCGTCGTCGATTTTCTCAACGGCCGCATCCCCTCTTACATCGACACCGGCCTCAACGTCGTCGACGTGCGCGACGTCGCCGAGGGCCATTGGCTCGCGGCCGTCAAGGGCCGCGTCGGCGAGCGCTACATCCTCGGCGGCGAGAACCTGACCTTGAAGCAAGTGCTCGACGCGCTGGCGGACGCCACCGGCCTGCCGGGCCCGAGCTTCAAGACGCCCTACGCCGTCGCCTATCTCTTCGGGGCTCTGGATACCGCCAGAGCCCGCGTCCTGGGCGGCGAGCCGCTCGCCCCGCTCGACGCCGTGAAGATGGCCAAGCACTACATGTGGTTTTCCTCCGCCAAGGCCGCGCGCGCGCTGGGCTTTACGACGCGGCCGGCGCGTCAGGCGCTCGCCGACGCCGCGCGCTGGTTCCAGGCCAACGGTTACGTGAAAGGGCGGCGCGAGCGCGCGGCCGCATGCGGATGCTGATGACCGAGAAGACGGATCGCATCCTCCTTTGCGCGGCGACGCGCTGGGAGTCCGAGCCCCTCGCGGCCGCGCTGCGTCTCGTGAAGACTTTCGATCGCCGGTGGGAAGGGACGCTCGCCGGACGCTCGCTCGTGCTCGTTCAGACGGGCATGGGCCCGGTGAAAACCGGCGAACGGCTCATCGAGCTTTCCGACGAGGAGTTCGGCGTCGCGTTGAGCGTCGGCTTTGCCGGCGCGCTGCAGCCTCAGATGTTCACCGGCGACATCGTCTGCGACGCGCGCGGCTCGGACGCCGACCTTCCCGGAGTCGCGCGAGCTATTTCTTCTAGAAAAGGCCTCGCGCTGCATTTCGGCAAGATCGCGCACTCGGACCGCGTCGTCGCCTCCCCCGAGGACAAGCTTTCGATGGGCGTCGCGCTGCGCGCGAGCGCCGTCGACATGGAGACGCAGGCCCTGCGGGCCTGGGCCGATGAGCGCGAGCTCCCGGTTCTCGCCGTGCGCGTCGTGCTCGACTCCGTCGACGAGCGGCTGCCCTCCGCCGTGCCCGACGGCGAGGATTTCGTGTCGCTCGCGCGCTTCGCGGCGCGCTCTTGGCGCGACCTGCCGAGCCTCATGACGCTCGGCCTGCGCCAGAAGCGCGCGATCGCGCGCCTGGCCTCTTTTCTCGTGGAGCTTTTGCCCAAGCTATGACCGAATCGCTCGACCGCTACATCGAAGTGAACGGCCGCCTCGTCGACGCCGAGCTCAAGAAGCTGCTCGCCAAGAAGGCCGAGGAGCCGGAGACGATCCGCAAGGCGATGAGCTACTCCATCTTCGCAGGAGGCAAGCGCCTGCGTCCGATCCTCGTGATCGCCGCGGCCGAGTGCTGCGGCGCGCGCGCCAAGGACGTGCTCAAGACCGCCTGCGCGCTCGAGATGATCCACACGTATTCCCTCATCCACGACGATCTTCCCGCGATGGACGACGACGACCTGCGCCGGGGCAAGCCCACCTCCCACAAGGTCTTCGGCGAGGCCATGGCGATCCTCGCGGGCGACGGGCTGCTCACGCTCGCGTTCGAGGCCGCCGCCGCGAACGCGGCGTCGCGCAAGCTCGACGGCAAGGGCGCGGCCGCGCTCGTCGCCGCCATCGCGCGCGGCGCCGGCACGCAGGGCATGGTGGGCGGACAAGTGGCGGACCTCGAGGCCGAGAACTGGAAAGGCAGGAATCACGGCTTCAAGCCCGGCCCGCATCTCGAGTACATCCATCTCCACAAGACCGCGGCGCTCATCGTCGCGAGCCTCGAGGCGGGCGCGATCCTGGCCGGAGGGTCCGCGAAAGAGCGCGCGGCGCTCGCCGCCTACGGCCGCGCCATCGGCCTGGCTTTTCAGATCGCCGACGACGTCCTCGACGTGGTCGGCGACAAGAAGAAGCTCGGCAAGCGCGGCTCGGACGCCGACAACAACAAATTGACCTACGTCAGCCTTTACGGAGTCGGGGCGGCGCGAGAGAAAGCCCGCGCGCTCGTCGCCGAGGCGCACCGCCGTCTCAAGCCGTTCGGCGCGAAAGCCGCCCCGCTGCGCGCGCTCGCCGACTACGTCATCACGAGGGACAAGTAAATGGAGCTACTGAACAAGATCGACTCGCCCGCGGATCTGCGCAAGATCCCGGTCGATAAGCTTCCTCAGGTCTGCGCCGAGATGCGCGAATGGATCATCTCGGTCGTTTCCAAGATCGGAGGACATTTCGGCTCGAGCTTGGGCGCGACCGAGATCACGACGGCGCTGCACTACGTCTTCGACACGCCCGACGACAAGCTCGTCTGGGACACGGGGCATCAGACTTACGGCCACAAGATCCTGACGGGCCGGCGCGAGCAGCTGAAGTCGATCCGCCAGTTCGGCGGCATCTCGGGCTTCATCAAGCGGACCGAGTCCCCCTACGACACGTTCGGCGCGGGGCACGCGTCGACGGCGATCTCCGCCGCCCTCGGCATGGCCGTGGCGCGCGACCTCAAGGGCGAGAAAAACCGCGTCGTCGCCATCGTCTCCGACGGCTGCATGACGGGCGGCGAGAGCTACGAGGGCATCCAGAACGCCGGCCAGGTCCAAACGGACCTGATCGTGATCCTCAACGACAACCAGATGTTCATCTCGAACCGCGTCGGCGCGCTCGGCACCTACCTGACGAAGCTTCTGACGCTCGGCGCCGTCGCGGACGCCGGCAACTCCGTCAAGCGCTTCCTCGCCCGCTCGAAGTTCTTCGGCGGCAGCTTCCTGCGCTTCGCGCGCCGAGCCCGCGTCATGCTCTTCCCGGGCATGCTCTTCGAGGAGATGGGCTTCCAGTATTTCGGGCCCGTCGACGGCCACGACGTCGTCCAGCTCGTCCAAGTCCTGCGGCAGATCAAGAAGATGAGCGGCCCCATCCTCCTGCACTGCGCCACCAAGAAGGGCAAGGGCTACGCGCCGGCCGAGGCCGACCAGTACACGTGGCACGGCCCGGGCAAGTTCGACCCCGTCACGGCGAAGTTCCTCAAGAACCCGACGCCCAAGCCTCCTCCGCCGAGCTATACTTCCGTGTTCTCGAAGGCGCTGCTGCGCGAAGCGGAGCAAGATCCCCGCATCGTCGGCATCACGGCGGCCATGCCGGAGGGCACGGGCTTGGACGCGTTCCGCGATCGGTTCCCTCGCCGCTACTTCGACGTCGGCCTGGCCGAGGAGCACGCCGTGACTTTCGCCGGCGGGCTCGCGGCCGAGGGCTATCGTCCCGTCGTCGCGATCTACTCGACGTTCCTTCAGCGCGCCTACGATCAGATCGAGCACGACCTTTGCCTCCAGAAGCTCCCGGTCGTGCTGTGCCTCGACCGGGCCGGCCTGGTCGGAGAGGACGGACCCACGCACCACGGCGTCTTCGATTACTCGTTTCTGCGCATGATCCCCGGAATGACGGTCATGGCTCCCGCCGACGAGAACGAGCTGCAGCACATGCTGCGCACGGCGCTTCAGCTCAACGCGCCCGTCTCGATCCGCTATCCGCGCGGCAACGCCGTCGGCATCCCGATGGATCCGGAGCCCAAGGCCCTGCCGGTCGGCAAGGGCGCGCGCTGGAAGGACGGCAAGGACGTCACGCTCATCGCGATCGGCAACCGCGTGCATCCCGCCGTCGAGGCCGCGCACATGCTCGAGGACTGGGGCGTGTCGGCCGGCGTGCTCAACATGCGCTTCGTCAAGCCGCTCGACGTCGAGCTGCTGCGCGAGGCCGCCGAGAAAACGCAATATCTCGTGACGATCGAGGACAACGTCCTGCAGGGCGGCTTCGGCAGCGCCGTCCTGGAAGCGCTGGGCTCGCGCGAGAACAAGGTGCTGCGCCTCGGCCTGCCCGACAAGTTCGTCGAGCACGGCGCGCCGCATCTGCTCTACGACGCCGTCGGCCTCTCGGCCCCGAAGATCGCCGAGCAGGTCGCCGACTGGCTGGGCCGCAAGCCCGCCGAAAAGGAGACCGCCACCGTATGACCACTCAGACTCCCCCTAAGATCAAGATCGAACGCCTCGTGCTGGCCAAGCTGCGCGGCTTTTGCGCCGGCGTCGTGCGCGCCATCGACGTCGTCGAGAAGGCTCTCGAGGTCTGCGGCAAGCCCGTCTACGTGCGCCACGAGATCATCCACAACCGCTACGTCGTCGACGGCCTGCGCGCCAAAGGCGCCGTGTTCGTCGAGGATCTGGCCGAGGTGCCGGCGGGCTCCTGGCTCATCTTCTCGGCCCACGGCGTCTCGCCGGCGGTCGTGCAGGAGGCCAAGGAGCGCAAGCTCAACGTGATCGACGCGACCTGCCCGCTCGTGACCAAGGTCCACCTCGAGGCGATCGCGCTCGCCAAGCGCGGCTACACGATCATCCTGATCGGCCACGCGGACCACGTCGAGACGATCGGCACGCTCGGAGAGGCCCCGGATCACATGAAGGTCGTCGCCACGGCGGAAGAGGCCGAGAAGGTCACCGTTCCCGACCCCGACAAGGTGGCCTATCTCACGCAGACGACCCTTTCCCTCGACGACACGCGCGAGGTCGTGGCCGTCCTCAAGCGGCGCTTCCCGAACCTGCACGCGCCTTCCAAGGACGACATCTGCTACGCGACCCAAAACCGCCAGAACGCGGTGAAAGCCGTCGTCCCGCACGTCGACATGCTGCTCGTGCTCGGCGCGCCGAACTCCTCGAACTCGATCCGCCTCTGCGAGGTCGCGAAGTCGAAGGGCATCGGCTCGCATCTCATCGAGCGCGCGGCCGACATCAAGGACGAGTGGATGACGAGCGTCAAGACGCTCGGCTTGACCGCCGGGGCGTCCGCTCCGGAGGTCCTCGTGCAGGAAGTGGTGAAATACTGCCGCGACCGCTTCGGCGTGACCGAGGTCGAAGAGTTCGAGACGGTCGAGGAAGACGTCCACTTCTCCCTCCCGTACGAGCTCGAGCAGCTCGTCAAGAGCGGCAAGGCCTAGCCGATGGTCACCGGGAAGTGGCTCCAGCCGCGCCACGCGAGCGTCGAGGTCTTCGAGAAGGACTTCCCGACCCTCGACGCGCGCGGGCTCGACGTCCACTGCCCCGGCTGCAACGGCTATCTCAAATTGACGCGCAAAAATCCCGCCGGCCGTTTCGCGGGCTGGTGCAAGAAATGCGACCGCGGAGTCTGTCCATGAAACAGCTGATGACCATGACTATTGAAGAAGTGCTGGCGGAGCCTACCGAGGAAATCCTTCCCACCGACGAGACATCTCCCGAGGAGAAGGAGGAAACCGATCTCAAGAAGCTCAAGCAGCGCGTCCCGCCGAAAGACGGCCTCTGCCGCCGCTGCGGCGAGAACAAGCCGATCAACCGGCTGATGCTGTGCTATCCGTGCTGGGTGAAGGTCGAGCTCGAGAAGAGCGGCTGGAAGGAAGGACAGCCCCATCCCGATTGGTGTCATTGCGAGGGCGTCAAGGATCACCAGCGCAAGTCCGACGGCAATTAGTCCCTTTCCGGCTGGGCCCATCGGCCCTCGCCGCAGGCATCTCGGGCGCTCATCCTTAATATAGATGAGCGCCTTGCTTTTCGCCCTTTGGGCGGCCAGTTCCGCGCGCGCCGGGGAGCCGTCCGCTCTCGCCGCCCTGCGCGCCGCCGCCCCGGCGGCCGCCGAGGCGCCCGCCGCCCCGGGCCGGCCGCGCGATGAGCCCCTCGAGATCTCGGCCGTCGTCGTCGACGGAGTCCAGATCGTCGGCGAGGCGCCGTTCATCGCGGCCACCCGCGCCGCCTTCGCTTTGATCGAGAGAAGCCGGCTGGCCTCGGAGGTCTTCGCCGCGCTCAAGCGCGTCGAGGAGGGCCCCTGTAGCGGCGTCGACCCGAGCCCCCGCTTGCCGGTCTTCTACGCCGGCGGCCCCACCTGGCAGGCGGACACTCTCTGGTACGCGAGCGCCGTCGTCCACGACAGCCGCCACTCCCAGCTCTACGCCGAGGCGCTCAAGCGCGCGCCGGCGCTCGAGCCCGACGAGATCGAATGGGAGGGCGTCACAGGCGAGCGCAAGGCGCTGGCCTACCAGCTCTCCTTCCTGCGCGAGCTCAAGGCCTCGCCGGAGCGGCTCGCTTATGTCGCCGGCCTCGAGAAGGACCCTCGCTATCAAGGCGCCGAAGGCGTCGAGGTCGTCGGGCAGCGGCGCGACGGGACATTCCACGAGCTCGACTGCCGCGGGCGCAACTGGTAGAAGCGCCCATCTCTGTTGACAAACCCAGCGGCCCGCCCTATACTGGCGGCGTGGCGAGAGTTTTGGTGGTCGACGACGAGCTGAATCTCCTCAACCTCATGTCGACGTTTCTCAAAAGCCAAGGCTACGAGGTCGTCACGGCCTCCGACGGCTACGGCGGCTTCGCCGCGTTCGTCGCCAGCAAGCCCGACCTCGTCATCCTTGATTACCAGATGCCGGCCGGGACGGGCGGCAGCGTCCTCGAACGCATCCGCAGCACCGATCGCGGCGCGCTGCTGCCGGTCATCCTGCTGAGCTCTCTGCCGACCTTCCAAGTGGAGATGAACA
Source organism: uncultured Elusimicrobia bacterium (assembly GCA_964600165.1). GTDB lineage: Bacteria > Elusimicrobiota > Elusimicrobia > UBA1565 > UBA9628 > CAZRIP01. The sequence continues at coordinate 12,787 of CAZRIP010000094.1, forward strand.
TCCTGCTCGATAAGACCCACCTTCATTTCATGCAGAAACCGGCCGATTTCGCCGTTCTTCAGGCGTTGCTGGCGCAGCTGACTACTTGAAGACCGTCTTGCGGTAGTGGCGCAGCTCGGCGATCGACTCTTGGATGTCGGCCAGCGCCTCGTGCTGCTTGGTCTTGTTGTAGACGTACTTGTGCTCGGGATACCAGCGCAAGACGAGCTCCTTGACGGTGCTCACGTCGATCGAGCGGTAATGGAAGAAGTCGTGCAGCACGGGCATGTACTTGACGAGGAAGCGGCGGTCCTGCCCGATCGTGTTGCCGCAGAGCGGCGCCTTCTTCTCGGGGCAGAACTTCGACAAGAACTCGACGGTGCGCGCCTGCGCCTCGGCCACGGTCGTCTTCGATTTGCGGCAGCGGTCGGATAGGCCCGACTTGCCGTGCTGCTCGACGCACCACGGGTCCATGCGCGCCAAGACGTCGTCGGGCTGATGGATCGCGAAGACGGGGCCTTCAGACAGGATGTTGAGCTGGCTGTCGGTGACGATGGTCGCGATCTCCATAATGAGGTCCGTTTCCGGCTCCAAGCCGGTCATCTCGAGGTCGAGCCACGCCAGGTTCTTTTCGTCCACCATCACCCGTCGATGATAGGATTTTTGTGATTCTCGTCACAACACCGGCGTGAAATCTTGACAACCCCTTGGCCGTCTGTTAGACTTCAGGGGAATTAGGCGTCTGATTTTAAGGAGGGATTTCCCCATGCAAAAAAGCCTCGCCAAGCTGAGCGCGCTCGCGTTCGTCGGAGCGCTCGTCGGGATGATCGGCTGCGCGTCCGTCAAGCCGGGGCCGGTCGCCAACAACGCCCCTGATTGGACCAACAAAGGCAGCGGCGCCTTCAAGGACAGCGGCGCCAGCGTGTTCTACGGCGTCGGCATCGCCCAAGGCATCCGCAACCGCGCGCTTTCCGTGACCGCGGCCGACGACCGCGCCCGCGCCGAGATCGCCAAGACGATGAACGAGTACGTCGCCGTCCTCGGCAAGGACTACATGCAGTCCGTCACCGGCGGGGACATGAGCAAGTCGAGCGAGGAGCAGCTCGTCCAGCAGACGCTCAAGACCTTCGCGAAGTTCACCCTGCACGGCGCCGTCATCGTCGAACACTGGAAGGATCCGTCGGACGGCACGATGTTCTCCCTGTGCAAGCTCGACATGGCCGCGATGGAAAAGACCCTCGCCGACGCCAAGGACCTCGACAGCAAGGTCCGCGACTACGTCAAGGCCAACGCCGACAAGGCCTTCGACGAGCTCCAGGCCGAGGAAGGCAAGGGCCATTAATCGGATCCCATGAATCGTCGACTTCTCTGGTCCGCTCTGCTGAGCTTGCCGCTGGTCGCCGCCTGCGGCGGCACCGAGGTCAAGCGCATGGACGTCAACGACGTCAAGGACCTCAGCGGCCGCTGGAACGACACCGACTCCCGCCTCGTGGCCCAGGAGATGATCCAGGACTGCCTCGCGCGGCCCTGGCTCGACAAGGCCTCGAAGGACAAGGGCAAGTCGCCGACGGTCATCGTCGGCAACGTGCGCAATCAGAGCCACGAGCACATCGCCACCGACACATTCGTCGAGGATCTTCAGCGCGAGCTGATCAACTCGGGGAAGGTCGAGTTCGTCGCCAACAAGAACGAGCGCGGCGACGTGCGCGACGAGCGGCTCGATCAGGACACGAACTCCTCCGAGGAGACGCGCAAGGCCCACGGACAGGAGACGGGCGCCGACTTCATGCTCAGCGGCGTCATCAGCACGATCGAGGACCAGGAAGGCGGCAAGTCGGTCGTGCTCTACCAGACGAACCTGAAGCTGCTCAATATGCAGACCAATCAGATCGCCTGGAACGGCGAGAAGAAGATCAAGAAGTTCATTTCCCGCGCGAGGGCATCCTGGTAATAATTCAGGTATACTGAGCTTATGATGGAGTGGTCAGCGTTGAGGCCACACGGGTCGGCGGCGCTTGGATGGGCCGCCGCCCTCCTTTTTTGCGCCGGGTGCGCCGGCCCGTCGGCCAAGTCGGAGAAGGCGGTCAACGCGATGATCGCGTCGGGCAACTACGCCGGGGCCGAGTCCTATCTCGATTCCCACAAGGAATCCGAGTACGGCAAGAAGAACATGGTGCTCTACTACCTCGACAAGGGGATGATCGAGCATCACGAGGGCAAGTACGCGGAGAGCGACCAGAGCTTCGATCGCGCCGAGACCCGCATGGACGAGCTCTACACCAAGAGCATCACCAAGATGGGCGGCATGATCCTGCTCAACGACAACACCGTCGATTACGCCGGCGAGCCCTTCGAACGCGCCCTCACCAACGTCTTTCGCGCCCTCAACTACGTTTTCTTGGGCAAGCCCGACGAGGCCCTCGTCGAGTCGCGCAAAGTCGAGATGTTCCTCGACGAGCTCAACCGGAACGCCCCCAAGAAGCCGGTCTATAAAGACGACGCGTTCGCCCGCTATCTCGACAGCCTTCTCTACGCCGACGCCGGGCAGAGCGACGACGCGCGCATCTCGCGCGAGGCCGCCGAGGAGGCGTACCGCTGGTACGCCTCGGATTACCGCGTGCCGGTCCCGAAGTTCGACTTGCGCAAGGACGCTTCTGAGGGAGAGCTCGTCTTCATCCACTACAACGGCGTCGCTCCGCGAAAGGTCTCGAAGACTTTCCAGGTCGCCTGGGGCGAGGCCGCCGTGCTCGTCAACCAGAACCACGACGAGGACTCCGACTCCCAGCGCGCCAAGAACGCGCTGCGCGCCGGCTTCACGGGCCACTCCGTCACCGTGGCCTATCCGGAGTATGTGCAGGATCCGTTCGCGATCGCAAGCTCCGAGGTGACCGTCGACGACGAGAGCAAGGGCGCGACGCAGCTCATGGAGGACATCTCGGCCATCGCCTTCAAGGACTTGAGCGACCGCCAAGGGCTCATCCGCGCGCGCGCCGTCGCTCGAGCCGCGGTCAAGTACATCCTCGCGGAGACGGCCGCGCGCGCCGCTCAAGCCCACCTCGACAAGGAGTACGGGCAAGGGTTGGCGGCCGCCA
>CAZRIP010000095.1:0-15738 GCA_964600165.1 uncultured Elusimicrobia bacterium
ACCGGCGCCCCGGCCCCGGACCCCGGGCCGCCGCCGCCGATGAACAGGGCGTCGCCCGGAGCGCCGATCCCGGCGTCGAGGACGTCGCCCGTCACGAAGACGTTCGTCGAGCCGAGCACGAGCACGGCGGTCGACGCCTGGATCAGGTCGCCGTCGACGACGCCGTTGAGCTCGGTGAGCAGTTGGATGCCCGGGTGGCCGCCCAAGGCGGTGATCGTGCTGCCGACGATCGAGTCGTTGCTTCCCTGCTGCAGCACGGCCGCGGGGCCGCCCTGATTCGTGATCGAGCTCAAGCTGACCGCGTTGAGATACGGCAGCGGACCGCCGCCCTGCGTGACGCCGTAGGCGTTGCCGGCGTTATTGACGTACATCCGTACGCTCGTCACGGTGCCGTTGTGAGAGCCGGAATTGAATATCAGCGCCGGGCTCGCGCCGGTCTCCTCGATATAGTCGTTGGTGAGCGTGTTCGACGCGGCGGAGTTCGTGAAGTAGGCGGCGGCGTTGGGCGCGCCGCGACTGGTGATCGTGCTGAAGCTGATCGCGTTGTCGTGCGAGCCCAACTCGACGTAGAGCGCGTTGCCCACGTTGCCGCCGTAGAGATCGGAGCCGGTGACCGTGTTGAAGTTCGAGCCCGCGCCGTTGCCGATGTAGAGCGCGTCCGCCGCGGCGCTCGTCGCCGCCGTGGAGTTCAGGATCGTGTTGTTGTTGGCGTTGTTCTCGAGCTCGATCGCCGTGCTGCCCGAGCTGAAGGCGTAAGAGCCGTTGATCGTGTTGTTCGTGCCGCCGGGGATGTAGAGCGCGAACCCGCTCGCCGTCATCGTCGTGGAGTTGACGACGATGAGGCTCGACGGCGTGTCCAGCCACAACGCGCGTCCGGCGGAGTTCTTGATCACCGAGCCGGTAATGGCGTTGTTGGTCGCCGTGTTCATGTAAGCCGCGGCGAAGCCTACGGCGCCGTTGGCCGCGGTGATCGTGCTGCCGACGACCGTGATCGAGCTCGCGGCGCTCATGAAGAGGCCATAGCCTCCCGCGCCGTTGGTCGATTGGAGAGAGCACTGGCGGATCGTGCTCGTCGACGAGGACGTGATCGAAAGCGCCGCGGATCCGACGCCCGAGCCGGACGTCGCCAGCGTGCAGCCTTGGAGCGTGTCTTGGCTCGTGAGGTTGCCGGTGATGAACGCGGCGCCGCCGACGGAATTGGCCAGATAGCCGCCGACGATCTGGTTGGCGTAGGCGCCGCCGGTCATGGTCAGGCCGTGCGTGGCCGCGTTGGCGGCGGTCATCGTGCTGAAGCTGACCAGGTTGCCCGACGCCGAGTTGCCGATCCACAACCCGTCCCCGCCGCCCAGGCTCTGCACGACGCTTCCGGTCATCGTCGAGCCGACCGTGCCGTCGAAGCTGACCGCCGGCGCGGTGCCGCCGCCGCCGGTGAGCGTGACGGTGCTGAACTCGACGTTCGAGTAATTCCCCGGCTGCAGATGGATCGCCCCGCCGAGGCCGCCGAGCGGCTGGCTCACGAGGCTGCTCACGATCGAGCAGTGCGTCGCGTTCGAGCAGAAGACGGTGTCGCCGTTGGCCGCGATTCCGGTGAGCTGGCTGTTGTAGACCGTCGTGTAATCGGCGCCGTTGTTCGCGAGGACGGCGTTGAAGCCCAGGAGGCTGTCGTTTGTGAACGTCGTCGTCGCCGCGCCGTTGGCCCACGCCGTGTTCGTGACCGTGCTGAACTGGATCGTCGTGGAAGTGACGCCCGCGCCCGACAGCTCGATCGACGTCCCGGGGCCGTTGACGTAGATCTGCGAGAAGAAATTGTTCGAGGCCCCCGCGCCTTGAACGAACAAAGTGCCGGCGACCGTGCTGTTGAACGCCGTCATCGTGCTGGTGAAGATCTGGTTGTTGGCGGCCGCGTTGATCTGGACGGCCGAGCCGCCGATGCTCGGGCCGCCGACGTCGACGAACGCGCTCCCCGACACATAGTTGCCGTTCGAGGCGATATAAAGTGGCTCGGAGCCGGCGGAGGAGACCGTGCTGCCGTAGATGAAGTTGCCGTTCCCGGTCCAGTAGACGCCGTAGCCGCCGCCCGCCGTCGTCGAGATGACCGTCACCGTGCTGATGACGTTGCCCGTGCCCGGTATGTAGATCGCCGAACTGTTGAAGTCGGGGCCCGAGGTCTGGATCGTCGAGAGCGCGAAGACGTTTCCGTTGGACCCGACGCTGGCGCCGTTCTGGTTCAAGCCTCCGCTCGTGCCGGTGTTGTTGAGGAAGCTCTGGTAGACGTAGTTGTTGTTCGAGCCGCCCGGCATCGCGAAGGTGCCTTGGCCGGTCGTGTCCTTGCTGGCCACGTAGCTGAACTGGACCGTGTTGTTCGAGCCGTTGATCACCAAGCCCGGATTCGTCTGGACGGTCGAGAACGTCGAGTAGTTCACGTTCGTGAAGTTGGCGATCTCGCCGGGGCTGGCGCTGAAGGGATAGCCGCCGCTTTCATCGACGACGCACGAGCTGATCGCGACGGCGCTGGCCGTCGCCTCAAAGACGCCGTAGTTGGCCGCGGAGACGCCGCCCGGGCGGATGCCGAGGCCGATCAGCGTGACGCTGTCGTTGCGGATATCGAAGATCGGGACGTTGAGGCCGCCGGTAGGCGAGACGAAGACCGCCCCGCCCGCTCCGGCCGCCGTCGAGATCACGATCTGGAAGCCCGCGGCGGGATGGTTGCCGATGAACAAGTTCTCCGGGTAGGTTCCCGCCCCGATCTGGATGCAGTAGTCCTGCGTCAGCGCGCCCGGCGGGATCGTGTCGATCGCTTGCTGGATCGTGCCGTAGGTCCCGGGGACGTTGAAGACCTGCGTGCCGCCGACGCAGCTGGCCGCCGACGCCGCGCCGCGCAGGGCCGCGAGCAGCCCCGCCGACAACGCCAGCGCCGTCAGCCGCCGTTTGAGCATCAATAGCTCCAGCTGAAGCCGAACATGTAATTGCTCACGGTGTAGTTATAAGTGAAGAACTGCTCGAAATGCATGTTCGACGTGCCCTGCCCGTACTGGAAATTGAAAACGAGGTCGAAGTGCGGCGCCATCGGGTACGTCAGGCCCGTCGTGAACATCCAGTTGTCGGTGTGGATGCTCGTGCCGCCCTGGTAGGCGCCGTTCGTGTCTTGCGTGGGCCGGTAAGGGTAGTGCCGGTACCAGAAGTTGCCCGCGACGTTCCAGACGACCGGCGTCTTCGGGTCGCCGATGAGCACCTTAAAGGAAGGATTGAGCCGCAGCTCGCCGTAGTTGTAGTAGTAAGGCAGATAGGCCGTCTGGGCCGCGTCGAAGTTGTTCTGGTTCGAGGTGACGTAAGTGCCGGCGAAGTCCATGCTCGGCAGGATGCGCAGGTCGCTGTTGAGCTCCGTCGGCATCTTGATGCCGGCCATCAGCGTGGTCTGCACGTCTTCTCTTAGAGAGGTGACGAGGTCGCCCTGCGAGTCGACGACGTGCTGCTTCGGAAAGCGCTCGTAGAGCACCATCGCGCCGCCCTCGAGCACGAGGCGCTCGTAGACCGGCCCGTCGACGCCGATCGTAAACAGCGCGTTCTGCGTGTCGAGCACGTGATCTCCCACCAGCTCGCGCGCGAGGGACTGGCCGCCGAAGCTCGTCGCGGCCTGGGACTCGAGGCTCGTGTAATTGGGAAACGACGTCTGGAAGTAATCCACGCCGGCGTGGAAGTTGAACGGGTCGCGGTAGACGTACTCGGCGTCGACGCCGAGGTCCCACTGATAGTAGTCGAAGAGCCCGGCGCCCAACTGCTCGTCCTTGGTCTCCTGCAGCATCTCGTACTTGAACGACGTCGTCGGCTTGATCCGCCAATCGCTGCCGTCGGGGGTATAGACTCCGCGCAGCGCGGCGCGGTTGTCCCATTGCGACTGGAACAGCGTCTGCCCGCCGACGATGTCCAAGGTCTGCTCCGTGCCCTCGTAATTCGACTGGAGCGAGGGCAAGAGCGCCCAGTTGTCGTTGAACTTCATGGCCGGCGCGATCACGCCGGACATGTTGCCCGACAGCGAGCCTTTCTGCCCGCTGTAAAAGCTCTGGCCTCCCAGGATCTGCAGCCCGTAGATGGGGCTTAGTTCCATCGCCGACGCTCCTCTCGCGCCAAGCGCGAGAAGGCCCGCGAGAACGAAAAGGCGCCTCTGCATGGATGTCACTGGCTCACGGACCCTAGCAATCCCGACTGCACGATGATCTTAGGCTCGATGACGAGATCGATTTTGCGGCCTTGGAACTCGGAGGCGGTGATCACCTGCTCGTAGTTCCAATTGAGGATGCCCTGAGAGAAGCTCACGCCCGACAAGCTCGCCGCGAACTGGGCGGGCGTGGCGGTCTTGCCCTGGTCGCTGATGATGAAATTGTCGAATTGGATGTAGCTGCCGTCTTGGAACGACTGATAAACGACTTGGTGCAGCGAATTGGGATCCGGGAACGTCGAGTTCGTGACGGGATCGCTGACCGGCGCGGCCAGCGCCGCCCCGGTGATCGGATCGTTGTTCGACGCGCTGACCGGGCTGATCGCCCCCAGCCCGCGGGTGTAGGTCTGGATGTTGTTGCCGGTCCAGCCGTACTTCAAGCCGCCGTTGATGTAGAGGCCGTAGTTGTCGAAGAGGGTCACGTACATGTTCTGGCCGGTGACGTTCTGGAACGAGTCGGTCTGCGGATTGAACAAGAAGTTCACCTGCTCCGACGGATCGGCCGTATGGTTGATATCGACGGGATGGCCGCCCGTCCCCTTTTCGACGAGCGAATCCTGGGTGTTCGAGCTGCCCTTCTCGAAGCTCGTCAGCCACCATGTAGGCGGCGCGCCGACCGTGCCTCCGAGCTGCGAAAGCGCCAGCCGCAGGTCGGAGGGAAGGGTCGTGTTGAACGTGCCGAGGTAATAGAAATAGTCGAAGCGGCTCTGGCGCTCGTTCAAGACGACGAGCTTGAACTGGTCCGGCTGCGGGCGGATGATGTATTCCTCTAGGCGCACGCGCTTGCCGAACGCGTCGATGAGCGCCTTGCCCTGCTGAAACTCGGCGAGCTTGATCTCGCGCGCGGCCGAGGCCAGGACTTCCGCCTTGCTCATGTCGAGCGCCATCTCGCGCTGCATGATGTTGTGGAACTGCGATTTCTGGATCTGCGCGCGCGACGGCGAGGCGCTGGGCCGCCCGATCCCCCGCAAGTCGATCTGCAGGCGCTCGTTGGGGTGGAGCAGCACCTGCTGGCCGCGGCGGTCCTCCACGCCGAGCAGTCCCTTGTAGAGATCGACGGTCGTGCGCCCGCCGTTGTCGACCTCGACGCGGAACTCCGTGCCGCGGACCGAGCAGACCGCGTTCGGCGTGCGGACCTGGAACTTGCGGTTGCCGATGTGCTGGACGAAGGCCTTGATCCAGCCGAAGTTGAGCTTGATCCCCGATTTCCCCTGCTCGGCGGCCTCGAGCTGGAACGAGGCGTTGGGACCGAGCTCGATGCGCGAGCCGTCGCCGAACATCAGCGTCGCCTGGGCGCGCGAGCCGGTCCGCACCGAGTCCTGTACGTCGAGGTCCTGCGGGACGTTGCTGACGTTGTCCCAGTCGGCGGAGCCCGATTTCTTCCACTGGACGAGCCCGGAGGTCTTCGAGAGGTAGGCCGTGCTCGCCGCGAACGCCGGCCCCGTTGAGAGGGCGGCCAATAGCGCGCAGGCCAGGGCTCGGCGCCGGCTGTTTGTCTTAGGGCGGTTCACGGGGTGTTCCCGGCAGTTTAGCCCTCGCTATATAAGGAGTCAATGAGACTTTTGTTACACGAAACAATCACGAAATAGTCAATTTTCGCCGTCACTTTGATAGAATCGGGCCCATGAGCAACCTGTTGACGCTTCTAGCCGACCCGTTCGTCAGCGCGACCAACCGTTTCGCCGCGCAGGTCCCCACTTTCGCGGCGGCGTTCCTTTTCCTGCTCGCCGGGATGTTCTCCGCGCGCGCGCTGCGCACGATCGCCGAGCGGCTGCTCGACAGCGCTCATCTCGACGAGCACACCAGCAAGGTCGGCATCAACGAGGTGCTGGCCCGCCTGGGGCTGGGCAAGTCGCCGTCCTACGTGCTGTCGTTCCTGATCTACTGGTTCGTGCTGTTCGTCTTCATCGTCTCGGCCGCGAACGCCGTCAACATGACGGTCGTCTCCGATCTGCTGGAGAGGTTCGTGCTGTTCATGCCGCAGCTGATCGCGGCGGTGCTGATCCTCTTCGGAGGACTGCTGTTCGCCCGATTCCTGAGCCAAGTCGTCGTCAACGCCGCGGCGGCCAACAACATCCGCGGCGGCGCGCTGCTCGCACACGCCGCCTACGTCGTCGTGCTCGTGTTCTCGGCGATGACCGCGCTCGAGCAGCTCGGGATGAAGATGACGTTCATCTCGGCCGCGTTCCAGATCCTGCTGGGCTCGGCGGGGTTGGCCGCGGCGATCGCCTTCGGCCTCGGCGGCAAGGACGTCGCCGGCGAGCTCATCCGCGACCTCTTCGCCAAAAGAAAAGCATAGGGTCAGACCCTCACAAACTCACAAACGCTTCAAACTCCCGGCTTTGAAGCGTTTGTAAGGGTCTGACCCCCTATTTTGGTTGGGGAACGACGGTCTTGCGGCGCTTATGGTTGGCGCGCGCGCCCTTGAGGGCCGGCGCTCCGACGGCTGCCGGCCCTGACTCCCGCCCCACGAGCTCGCGGCCCTTGAGGCGATCGTCGATCCCGACGCGGAAGCGCCCGTCGAGGCTGGGCGACACGGGCGCGATGGACGGCGACGGCTCGGCGCGGCCGGGGATCAGGCCGAAGCGCTTCGCGGCGAAGTACCCGACGACCAGAAAGAGGACGAGCGCCGCGCCGAAAAAAATATTCTCGAGCGTCGAGCTGCTCTTCTCTCTTTTCTCGAACATCTAGTCCAAGTAATCGCGCAGCGACTTGCTGCGGGACGGATGGCGCAGCTTGCGGATCGCCTTGGCCTCGATCTGGCGCACGCGCTCGCGGGTCACGCGGAAGATGCGGCCCACTTCCTCGAGCGTGCGCGGGTAGCCGGAGTCGATGCCGAAGCGCAGCTTGATGATCTTGGCCTCGCGATCGGTGAGGGTCGAGAGCACCTTCTCGACCTCGCCGCGGCGCAGGAACGTCGTCGCCGAGTTGCTCGGCGCCGAGTTCGTCTTGTCCTCGATGAAGTCCTCGAGGTAGCTGTCCTCGTCCTCGCCGATCGGAGTCGCCAGCGAGACGGGCTCCTGCATGATCTTGAGGACGTTCTTCACTTTGTCCATCGAGATGTGAAGGGAGCGCGTATACTCCTCGAGCGACGGGTCGCGGCCGTACTCCTGGCGATACCGGCGCGTGACCTTGGTGAGCTTCGAGATCAGCTCCTTCATGTGCACGGGGATGCGGATCGTGCGGGCTTGATCCGCGATCGCGCGGTTGATCGACTGGCGGATCCACCACGTCGCGTAGGTCGAGAACTTGAAGCCGCGCTTGTACTCGAACTTCTCGACGGCTTTCATCAAGCCGAGGCCGCCCTCTTGGATCAGGTCGGAGAGCTCGAGGTTGGAGTTGACGTGCTTCTTGGCGATCGAGACGACCAGGCGGAGGTTCGCCTTGATGAGCTTGAGCTTGTCCTCGAGGATCGTCTCCTCCAGGCGCACGATCTTGTCGTCGAGCTCCAGGAACTTCTCGAGCGTGATCGGCAGCATGTGCTGGGTGCGGTCGAGCCGGTCCTGCACGACGGCCATGTTCTCGAGCGCGGCCTCGACGGCGGTGGTCGCGTAGCCGGTCTTGGCTTTGAACGCGACCGGCTTCATCTTGCCTTTCTTGACGTCGTTGTAGTACTTCTGGAGCTCTTGGTAGCTCAGGCCGTAGCGCTTCGAGTAGCGCTCGAGCTCGTCGTTGCACTCGTGGATCTTGTTGGCGAGGTTCTTGATCTTGTTCGTGAGGCGCTTGACCTTGTCCTGGTTCAAGTTGAGGCTCACGATCTTGGCGATCACCTGCTTGTTGCGCTTCTCGATCTGCTTCGTGAGCTTCATGCGCTTCATCGGCGAGAGCTTGGGGTCCTTGAGCTTCTTGCGCAAGCTCTCCATGACCTTCTCCGACTTCGCGATGAAATCCGCGACGGTCTTCATCTTGCGGCGCATGCCGGAGAGCTCGGCCGTCGTCTTGCGGCCGCGCGGCATGAGCTCCTTGGGGGTCATCTCCTGCTGGGCGATGAGCGTTTCCCAGGAACGGATCTCCCTCATGGTGACCGGCGACTCGAGGACGAGCAGGCGCAGCTCCTTCTCGCGCTCGCGCACGTTGCGGGCGAGGGTGACCTCTTCCTCGCGGTTCAACAGCGGCACGCGGCCCATCTCGGAGAGATACATCCGGATGGAATTGGAGATATCGGAAGAGCCGGTCCATTCCTCGGAGAAGCGCTCGCGCTCGACGACGGGCGCGACGGCGGCCTTCTTGCGGTCGACGACCTCGATGCCGAGGTCCTCGAGCGTGCTCATCAGCTCGTCGACCTCCTCCGAGTTCATGTTCGACATCGACAGCGACCGGCTGATCTCCTCCAGGGTCAGGTAACCGTGCTCCTTCCCGAGGTCGATCAGGTTCTTCATCGCCTGGCTTGCTTGGATGGCCATTAATCTCTCCCTAACGTCTCGAACCCTTGAGTTCGGATAAAAGCTTCAAATACTCGCCTTTGAGTCCCGCGTCGCCGGCCATGACCTTCGGCTCGATCTCCTTGAGCCGCACCAGTCCGCGCCGCTTCGCCAAGATCGACTTCACCAAGCCCGGCGTGTCCTCGCTCTGCAGCTCTCCGACGAGCACCAGCAGCTGCGACGCCGAGACCCGCTCCCCCTCGGGCAGCGAGTCCAATAAACGGCCGGCCCAATCCTGGCTCCCGGAGACTTCCTTCAATCCCTTCCAAATCGTTTTCGCGGCCTTCGACGCGAGGTCCCCCTCGTCGACGAGAGACGTCAGCTTCGCGTCCTTGAGCAACAATACTAAAAGCTGCTCGTCTTCCTGCGTCAGCGCCGCCGGCTCATGCCGCTCCGTCGCCCGCGGCGCGGGCTGCTTGACGCCCGGAGTCTTGTCGAGCTGCCTCTTGAGCGCGCCTTCCTGCACGTCGAGCCGCTGCGACAGCCGCCGCGTCCACTCCGCTTTCAAGATCTCGTCGGGGCATTGCGCGATCGTCGCGAGCACGTCCTTGGCGATCGCCGACTTGCTCTCGGGCGTCAGCGGCGTCCCCGCGCGCTTGAGCAGCGTCTCCGTCTTGAACTCGACCAAGTCGACGGCCTTGTCGAGGCAATCCTTCTGGAACGCCGCGGCGCCGAACTGATGCAGGTGCTCGTCCGGGTCCTTGCCGGAGGGCACCGTCGCGATCCGAACGCTCAAGCCCGCCGCGAGCAGGATCTCCGCGCCGCGCACGGCCGCGTTGATGCCGGCGTTGTCGGCGTCGAAGACGATGACGACGTCGGAAGCGTGCCGCTTGACGAGCGTCGCGTGCTCGGGCGTCAGCGCCGTCCCCAGCGGGGCGCACGCCGTCTGGATCCCGTGCTGATGCGACGCGATCACGTCCATGTACCCCTCCATCAAGAGGAGCTGCCGCGCCTTGCGGATCGCGGGCGAAGCTTGAGAAAGAGCGTAGAGCACCCGGCCCTTCGAGAACACGGGCGTCTCCGGCGTGTTCAAATACTTGGGCTCGCCGTCGCCCATCGTGCGTCCGCCGAAACCCACGACGCTTCCCTTCGCGTCGCGGATCGGGAACAGCACCCGATCGAAAAAGTATTCCCGGACCCGCCCGCCGTCCCTGACCGCGGCCAGGCCCGCCTTGACCAGTTGGTCCTTCGTGAAGCCCTTCTTGAGCGCGGCGTCGACGAGGCTGCCGGACTTGCTGGCGAACCCCAACTGAAAATCCTTGATGACCGCTTCGCTGAGATGCCGCTTCGCGAAGTACTGCCGCGCCGCCGCCGCGTCCGGAGCCCCGAGCGCCGCGTGATAGTGCCCCGCGGCGAACTCGAGGAGCTCCTTGAGCTTGAGGCGCTCCTTCTGCTCCGGGCCGAGCTCCGTCGACTCGATCCGCACTCCGACGCGCGCCGCGAGCTTCTCCGCGGCCTCGCCGAACGACAAATTCTCGATCTTGCGCAGGAACGTGAACACGTCCCCGCCCTCGCCGCACCCGAAGCAGTGGAACGTCTGCCGCTCCGGGCTGACGATGAAAGACGGCGTCCGCTCCTGATGGAACGGGCACCGCCCCTTCATGTTGCGTCCCGCCCGAGACAGACCGGGCACGTACTCCGACACGAGCTCGACGATGTCGAGCTTCGAGCGGATGGCCTCGATCGTCTCGGGCGGGATGAGCGCCACTGCGACCCGGGTTACGCGACCCGACGCCGCTTCGCGCGACGCATCTTCCGGCGGCTTTCGGCCGCCTTGAGCTTGCGCTTGATCGCCGGCGAAACGTAATGCTCGCGCCGCTTGATCTCCTTCAAGATCCCGTTGCGTTCGCATTCTCGTTTGAAGCGTCGAAGGGCCTCTTCGATGCCCTCGCCTTCCCGCAATTTGACAAAAACCATGCTAGTTCTTCACCACCTTTTTGTGACGTCCTGGTACCAAAATTTCAGCCGGGCGGCCACTGCATCGCCCGGCCGCCGAGCAAATGATAGTGCAGATGATCCACCGTCTGGCCCGCCCCGCGGCCGTTGTTGGTCACGAGACGGAACGACGAAAGCTTGCCCTTCTCCGCGATCGCCTTGGCCGCCAGCTGGAGATGTCCGAGCAAAGCGCTGTCCTCGTCCACGCAGGCGGACAGGGCGGCGACGTGCTTTTTCGGAACGACGAGGACGTGAGTGGGCGCCTGAGGATTGATGTCCTTGAAAGCGACCGAACGATCGTCTTCGTGAACCAGCTGGGCCGGGATTTCGCGCTTGATGATCTTGCAAAAAATGCAGTCAGACATTCCCAATCCGCAGGCATTATAGCCTTATCGCGCGGGCCCGGCAAGGGCCCTACGGCCGGTGCCCCCGGGGGTCCGAAGACCCAAGGCGGGCTAAGAAGCCGCCTTGCGCCGCGCCAACTCGGGCGGCATCGTCTTCAGGACGCGGTGCAGCGTGGCCGTGAACGAGGCCATGGGAACGGGCTTCGGAAGGAACTCGAGGACGTTGGCTTCTTGGCGGATCATGTCGATCGTCGCCTGCTTGACGTTTCCCGACGAGATCACGATCACCGGGACGGCGCCGGCGCCCTCGGCCTGGAGATTGCGCAGGAGCTCGTAGCCGCCTTGGTTGGGCATCAGGAGGTCGGTCACGATCAGGTCGGGGATCCGCGTCGCGAGCTGGGCGAGCGCGTCCGCGCCGTCTTTCGCGGAGAAGACCTTGAAGCCCTCTTTGCCGAGCGTCAGCTCGAAGAGCTTGATCATCTCGGGATCGTCGTCGACGACGAGGATCGTCTTGTCGCCCGCGGGCCCCAATGTTTCTTCCATATGAGAGCATACCCAGGGGCTCGGAAAGCCGCAAGGCCCAGGCGGTCAGGCGCCGACAGGCACGGTCACGCGGCGCAGGCCTCGGCCCGGGTCGGCGGGAAGAGCCACGGTCAGGAACTCGCCGGTCAAGCCGGACCGGCCGCCGTCGAGCGCGACGACGACGCGCGTCTTGCCGGCGACGCGACGCGCGAACGCGGCGCGCAGGCGCGCGTCCAGAGCCCGCAGCACGCGCGCTCGAGAAACGATCGCCTCTTCGGCGACGCGGTCCGGCAGCCGGGCGGCCGAAGTCCCCGGACGCGGCGAGTATCGGAACACGTGCAGCCCGTCGAGGCCGCACGCTTCGATGAACCGCTCGGACTCCGCGAACTCCTCGGCCGTCTCACCGGGGAAGCCGACGATCACGTCGGCGAACAGGCCGATGCCGGGCACGACGGCGCGCGCCGCGTCGAGCCTTCTCCCGTAAAAGCTCGCCGAGTGCCACCGGCGCATCCGCCGCAGCGTGGCCTCGCAGCCGGACTGAAGAGGCAAGTGCAGCGAAGGGCAAAGCTTTCCCTCGGAGCGCGCCATCAGGCCGAGCAGGCGGTCGGTCGCGTCGGTGACTTCCAGGGACGAAAGCCTCACGCGAAAATCTCCCGGGGTCGCCAGCAGGCGCTCGAGCAGCGCGACGAGGTCCGACCGCCCCTCGCGCCAGCGTCCGAGGCGCACGCCGCAAAGGACCAACTCGGGAATCCCCCGCGCGATAAGGCCCTTTGCTTCAGAGACAACGGAGTCCAGCGTTCGGCATTCCAGCCGCGGGCGGATCGACGGGATCACGCAGAACGCGCAGCTCATGTTGCAGCCGTCCTGGACCTTGACGAAGGCGCGCGCGTGGCCGTCCAAGCCCGTGACGCCGTCGACGGGCGCGGCCGAGCAGCCGAGCATCGCGGGTATCGACGCCTTGTCCGCGTTGCCGACGATCACGGCGGCCGGCGCCGCGTCGCGGATTTTGCCCGGATCGCGCGTGGCGAGGCAGCCGGTCACGATCAGCCGCGCCGCCGGGTTGCGCCGCGCGATGCGCCGCGCGAGCCTGACCGCGTCGCGGTCGGCCTCGGCCGTCACCGTGCAGGTGTTGATGACGCAAAGATCGGCGTTCCCCCAATCCTCGACGCCCTCGCCCCCGCCGGACAGCAGGCGCTCGCGCAGCAGCTGGGTTTCGTACTGGTTGACGCGGCAGCCGAAGGTGTGAGTGAAGACGCGCATCGCGAGATTCTACAGAATTGGCGGGTGGGGGCTCATTGTTTGAGGCCGAAATGAGCGGCGGCGGCGGCGAGGCGGCGCTACAATAGCGTCATGAGCGGCGCCGTCCTCTTCGTCGGAGACGAGCCGGCCCTATTCGAGCGCGTCGAGGAGCTGCTCGCGGGGCGCGGCATCAAGTGCGTCTACGCGAACACCCCGACGACGGCGGCCACGGCGCTCGCCCTCACCTCGATCAAGGCCGCGCTCGTCGACTCCGCGTTGACGGCGGCCGACGAGCTGGCGTTCCAGCTCTCGTCGCTCACCGACGTGCCGGTGCGCGTCGTCTCCCGCTCCGAGTCCTCCGACGACGAGAGCCTCTGGGCCGTCCTGCGGCCCGCGCTGCGCGTCAAGCGCGCCGCCGCGCGCTTCTAGCCCCGCCTTAAAGCGCATCCCCATGTGATTGAAGTCACAGCCAACTTTTGCTAGCGTCACCCGTAAGATATACGGACGTCAAACTGGAGGCACAAATGCAAAAGACGATCATCGTGCTCGCCGCGCTCTTCGCGTTCGCCGTCGCCGCCCGCGCCCAGACCCAGGACAACAGCAATGCCCCTGTTCCCATCGCTCCCGCCGCCGGCAACGGCGGCCAGCAGGGCAACGGCCAGTGGAAAAAGGACCACCCCCGCCGCGCCGAGGTCAACGGCCGCATGAACAAGGGCGTTCAGGACGGCGATATGACCAAGGGCCAGGAAGCCAAGGACCGGCGCGAGGAGCGCCGCATGGCGGCCAAGGACGGCGGCCATATCACGAAGGCCGATCAGCGCAAGCTCAACCGGCGGATCAACCGGCAGGAGAAGCGCGACGCGAAGAAGAAGGCCGCGGCCGGACAGTAAATCTCCAACAAAAGCCCCCGCGCACGATCCGCGCGGGGGCTTTCTTTTTGGAGCTAAAGCGCGCCGAGCTCGTACTGGACGAGCGCGCAGGCGGCGACGGCGGCCGTCTCCGAGCGCAGGACGCGCGGGCCGAGGCCGAAAGTCGAGGCTCCCAGGCTGTCCGCGAGCTCGATCTCGTCGTCGGTAAAGCCGCCCTCGGGGCCGATGAAGACGTTGACGGCCTTCGCCTCGGCCAGCGCGGGCCGCAGCTTGGCGGCCGCGGACTCGCCGCAAAGACCTTCCCACGCGACGAGCGTCACCGCGCCTTCGTCGGCGCGCGCGGCGCGGATCGCGTCGCGGAACTCCGCCGGCTCCCCGATGATCGGCACCGTCGGGCGCTGGCACTGCTTCGTGGCGGCCTCGACGACGCGCTGCCAGCGCTCTTTTTTGGCCTGCGCCTTTCCTTCCCGCAGGATGACGACCGTGCGCGGCGTGAGGATCGGCGTGATCGAGGCCACGCCGAGCTGGGTCGCCTTGTCGAGCACGTCGTCCCAATGGCTCGCCTTGAGCAAGCCCTGGTATAGCCTGAGCTCGGCCGACTTCTTGGCGGAGGCGAGCTTCTTGAGCACGCGACCGACCACGGCCTCGCCGTCGACGCGGTCGATCACGCCCTCGAAGCGCCCGCCCTTGCCGTCGAGCACGGTGATCACGTCTCCGGGCTTGTGCCGCAAGACTTTGACGAGATGAAAGGCCTCGGGCCCGGTCAGCCGGAACGCCGACTCCTCCTTGAGAGGGCCGGCGTCGAGCGGCAGGAAGAATTGCGGCACTAGTCCTTCCCGAAGATCTTCTTGAAGACGCCGCCCTCGTTTTCCCGCGGCGCGTCGGGGTTCTCCCCGTGCAGCGAGCGCGCGAGCTCCTCGAGCAGAGTCCGCTGCTCGGAGGTGAGGTCCTGCGGCACGTGAACCTTGACCCGCACGAGCAGGTCGCCGCGGCCGCGTCCGTGGAGCTTCGGCATGCCGTGCTCTCGCACGCGCAGCATCGCGCCGTGCTGCACGCCGGCCGGAATCTTGATCTTGGTGCGCTCGCCGCCGACGCCGGCGACCTCGACCGTCGTTCCGAGCGCGGCCTCGGTGATGTCGACCTGGCGCTCGGTGATGAGATCGTCCTCATGCCGCTCGAACCGAGGGTCGCCCTTGACCCGCACGAGCACGTAGAGATCGCCGGCCTCGGCGCCGCGGCCGCCGGCCTCGCCCTCGCCCGCGATGCGCAGCGTCGCCCCGTCGTAGATGCCGGCGGGGACCTTGACCGTGAGCTTGGCCGGCCTGCGCACGCGGCCCTGCCCGCCGCAGTCCTTGCACGGGTTTTCGACGACGCTGCCCTCGCCGTTGCACTCGGGGCAAGTCTGCGTCATCGAGAAAAATCCTTGGGAGAACTGCACGCGGCCGGAGCCGCGGCACCGCGCGCAGCGCTTGACGCCGGAGCCGGGCTTGGCGCCGCTGCCCCGGCAGGTCGCGCAAGGCGTGATCCGGGTGAACTGCAGCGGCAGCTGCGCGCCGTGAAACGCGTCCTCGAGCGAGATGTCGACCTCGTACTTGAGATCGTTGCCGCGCCGTGGACCGCCGCGGCCGCCGCCCCCTCCGCCGCCGCGGCCGCCGCGGCCGCCGCCGCCGAACATGCCCTCGAAGAGATCGCCGAACACGTCGCCGACGTCGACGCCCTCGCCGAACGGGTTTTGCCCGTGAAAGCCGCCGCCCGGACCGCCGCCGGCGCCCGAGACGCCGGCCTCGCCGAACTGGTCGTACATCTGGCGTTTTTTCTGGTCGGAAAGCACCTCGTAGGCGGAGTTGATCTTCCGGAAGCGTTCCTCGGCGTCCTTGTTGCCGGGATTCTTGTCCGGATGGTACTTCATCGCGAGCTTGCGGTACGCGGTCTTGATCTCCGCGTCCGTGGCGTTACGCGCGACGCCTAATTGAGAGTAGTAATCTTCTGCCATTTAACGGGACAAATTCATTTCCGGCCTGGCACCGTTCGAGCGGTGCCAGGCCGGGCTGTGCCTAATGAGAGGTTACTTCTTTTCTTCCACGACTTCCGCCTCGACGACGTCGTCCTTTTTGTTGCCGTCGCCCGACGGAGCCGACTGCTCGCCGGCCTGCGGACCGCCTTGTCCCTTCGCCTGCTCGGACTTGTAGATC
>CAZRIP010000096.1:0-15730 GCA_964600165.1 uncultured Elusimicrobia bacterium
CGCTGGAGCTTCCTGATCCGGGACTGGGCGATCTGGGGTGGGATGAACTTCCCGGTTTCCGACGAGACGATCCGCGCCTGGCTGGCGGAGACGGGCCTGGAGCTCGAGAAGTATCGTCCGCTCTTCCCCGTCGGGCCGTATCTGATCGGCCGGATGCCCGCGTTCCTCGGGAAGCTGCTGATGCGCGCGGGGAACTGGCCCGCTTCCAAGCACGCCGTCGCCTCCTGGCGGGTCCGAAAGCCCTAGTCAGCCGTTGACGGCTTCCTTCACGACGAACTGAGGCTTGCGGTTGATGTTCATGTAGCTGCGGCCGATGTACTCGCCGAGTACTCCGAGCGCGATCAGTTGGATCCCGCCCAACAGCGAGATCCCGAGCATGATCGAGACCCAGCCTTCGACGTCGACGCCGCGCGTGAACTTGACGAAGAGCACGCGCGCCGCGAAGAGGAACGCCGCGATCGAGACCGTGAAGCCGAACCACATCGACGCTCGCAAAGGAAGGATCGAGAAAGTCGTCGTGAAGTTGAGCCAAATCCTCGCCGAGCGGAGGATGCCGTGGTTGCCTTCACCGGACGCGCGCGCGTGGTGCTCGACCGGAATCTGCGAAATCGACGAAGTGATCTGGAACAGCAGCCCGTCGATGTAAGGGAACGGGCCCGCGTACTTGATCACCTCGTCGACGACCGGGCGCGCGATGACCTTGAACGGCGACAAATAGATGTCGCTCGGTTTCTTGATGATCACCCGCGCGGCGTAGTCGTTGAACGCGCTGCCCACATTCTTGACCAGCGACTGCTTCTTGACCGGAAAGCCCGCGTAGACGACGTCGCTGCCGGCCTCCGCAGCCTCCAGGAGCTTTTCGATATCCTCGGGCGCGTGTTGGAGGTCGTCGTCCATCGTGACGACCCAGTCGCCTTTGACGAAGTTCAGGCCCGCCATGATGGCGTTGTCGTAGCCGACGTTCTTGCGCAACAGGATCGGGCGGAGGTGCCGATTCTTTGCGGCGAGGTCCTTGAGGATCGCGAAGCTCCGGTCAGGGGAGGCGTCGACCGAGAAGATGACCTCGTAGTCGCGTTTTTCTAGCGTGGCCTCGAGGCGGCGGCAAAGCTCGGGGAGGATCTCCTCGCTGCGATAGACCGGGATGACGACGGAGATCACGCGCGGATCAGGTCGGGCAGGCCGTGTCGGCGGAAAGCTTGCCGCCTTCCTTGAGCAGGAGCTTGTTGTGCCAGGAGAGATTGTTGGAGAACTTTTCCATCAGATGCTTCTGCCAGTACTTGAGATCGGCGTTGCTGAGGTGCCGAGTCGACCAGTAACCGTTGGAGTACTCGTCGGTCGTCGACCAGTCGTAGTCTTTCATCGCCTTCGAGTCGTAGAGATCGCTGCCCGGATACGGGCAGATGACGGTGATGCCGAAGACGTCGGGCTGGATGCGCTCGACGAGGGCCTCCGTCATCTTGATGTCCTCGACGGTCTCGTTGGGCATGCCGATCAAGAAATAGGCGCGGCGCTCGATACCGATCTCCTTGGCCCAGTCGAAAGTCTTGATGATCGTCTCGACCTTCAAGCCCTTCTTGATGTCCCTCAAGATCTTCTGGCTGCCGCTCTCGCAGCCCGCGTTGATCTGCATGCAGCCGGCGGCCTTCATCGCTTCGAGCATCTCGCGCGTGACGAACGAGCAGTGGACGTTCGCCTCGAACGGGACCTTGAAGTTGCGCCGGATCTTCTCCTCGCAGAACGCGATGACCTTCTCGGGCGTCGTGTTCCAGGTGGCGTCGGCGAACTTGAAATAATCGAGGCCGTAGTTCTTATGCACCATCTCGATCTCTTCGAGCTGGTGGCGCGGGTCGCGCTCGCGCACCGGGTTGCTCGCGCGGTTGAAGATGCCGGTGACGATGCGCTCGGCGCAGAACGTGCAGCGGAACGGGCAGACGCGGTTGCTCATAAAGCTCGTCACGCGCTTGCCGATCATCTTCTGGCAGAGGTCGACGGCGCGGCGGTTTTTGACGAGCTCGCGGTCGGGGAATATCTCGTTGAAATGGTCGAACTGCTCGCCCTTCAGAATCGGCGTGCGGTCGCCGTTCAGGATCTTAATGAAGGCTTCCTCGCCCTCGCCTTGGACGACCTGGTCGACACCCTCCTGCTCCAAACAGTCCTGTGGAACGGCCGTCGGATGGAAGCCGCCGAAGACGGAGTGGATTCGCGGGTTGACCTTCTTGATCGCGCGCGAGAGTTGGACGGCGTGCTTGAAGACCGGGGAGGTGCATGAGAAACCGATGATATCGGCGTCCTTGGCCGCGGCGACGATCGTCTCGTCGTCGTCGAAGTAACCCTGGAAGTACTCGATGTCGAGCTTGCCCTGATATTTCTTCTTGGCGTACGCCCCGATGTAAGCCAAGCCGAGGGCTTCCCAGATGTTGAAGTAGCGCGGTTGGACCAGGATGACCTTCATTTCGCGCTCTCCTTCGCCAAGATGAGCTCCTCGTATGGATCGGGGACGTGGTGCGTGAGCGCCTTCCAGTCCTTCGGCAGCTTATGGACGATCTTCGGCTTGATCTGGGCCGCGTGCGCGCGACAGCGCTCGATCGCCTCACAGATCTTGGCCAGCTCGTCGACCTGCATGTCGGCGTAGACGGGCAAGCAGAGCACGCGCTGCGAGGCCCAGTCCGTGACCGGAAGGTCGGGCACCGAGCCTTTTTGCATCGACTGGCAGAGGCTCGTCCGGTGGACCGGCGGGTAAAAGTAGCAGCGCGTGACGATGCGGTCGTAGAGCAAGGCGAGATTGAGCTCCAGGCTCGTCAGGCCGAACTTCGCCGGGTCGACGAAGACGTAAAAATACGAATAGTTGTCCTCGATGTCCGGGTTGTCGTGAGGGAATTCGAGTCCCGGAATCTCGCGGAGGCGCTCCCGGTAGGCCTGGAACACCCAGCGGCGCTTGTCGATGTGCTTGGGCAGCTCGTCGAGCAGCTTAAGTCCGACGACGGCGTGGAGCTCGGACATCTTACCGTTCAAGCCCACGTCGACGCAGTTGAGATAGCCGTCGAAGCCGAAGTTGCGGATGCGGCAGACGCGCTCGTAGAGCTCGGTGTCGTTGGTGACGATCGCGCCGCCCTCTCCCGTGTGAAAGAGCTTCGTCGCGTGAAAGGAGAAGACCTCCGCGTTTCCGAGAGAGCCGACTGGCTTGCCTTTGTAGTGCGTGCCGAAGGCCTGGGCCGAGTCGTAGATGAGGGGAATATCGTGCTCGTCGGCGATCGCGCGCAGCTTTTTATGCTCACAGCATGAACCGAAGAGGTTCACGGCGAAAATCGCCGAGGTGTCCTTCGTGATCGCGCGCTCGACGAGCTTGGGGTCCAGGAGCAGGGTCTTCTGGTCGATGTCGACGAACTTGGGCTTGAGCCTTTCCCAAAGCAGCGCCTGGACCGTCGCGGCGAACGTGAATGAGGGAACGACGACCTCGCCCTCGAGGTCGAGCGCGCGCAGTAGCACCATGATCGCGATCGTCGCGTTACAAAACAACGCGCAGTGCTTGACGCCGAGGAGTTTGGCGACGCGCGCCTCGAGGGCCTGGACGTTCTGGCCCTGATTGGTCAGGATTCGGCTCGAATAGAGCGTCTCAATGCCGGCCATCAACTCTTCTTTTGCCGGCATCATCGGTCTCACAAGATGATACGGCTTATCGAAAAGCGGACGACCGCCGAGCACTGCAGGAAGATTTTCTTTGGTCAGGGTTGCCACGACGTCTGCAAATTATAGCTTTTCAGCCACGGTCTCGGCGAGCATGAAATCGATGGGCTCGTCGATGTCGACCGAGCGCTCTAGGCTCATGACATGCAGGCCGGGCGCGTCGCCGATGATGCGGTCCTTGACGAAGAGGGTCTCACGGCGGGTGGCGTAGGCAGCCCCGTTCGGGATGTAGAGCGGCTCGAGGGACTGGAACACGCCGCGCTCGCCTGAAAGCGTCCCGCCGGTGAAGAGCTCGGCGCGATGGTCCTTGAGACGGAACATCCATTCGGGGCGCTGCTGGATGGGCTTGGCCGAGAACGCGGAGTCGAGGTCGGCGTGATTCAAGACCAAGTCGATCACGGCGTCGACGTCGGCGGTCGTCGCGAACGGCGTCGTCGGCTGGAACGTGACAGCGAGGTCGACCGCGCGCCCGTCCTGTTTTTCGACGAATTCGATCGCGTGCCGCGTGACGAGCTCGGAGGGGACGTCTTCGGCGAGCGGCGCGGGCCGTACGAATGGCGCCTCGGCGCCGTGCTCTTGGGCGATCCGGATGATCTCGGGGTGGTCGGATGAGATCAGCAGGCGATCGAGCTTCCTGCTCGCCTTGGCCGCGCGCACGATCCAGGCTACCAAAGGCAGGCCCTTCAGGGGCTTGACGTTCTTCATCGGCACGCGCTTGGAGCCGCCGCGCGCGTGGACGACGCCGACGACGTAGGGCTTTTTGGCTACCATTTGTAGGCGAGCTTCTTGCCGGCCGGGTCCCAGTCCTTGATCTCGCCCAAGTTCTCCCAGACCTTCGCGAAGGCTGTCGCGACATCTTTCATGTCCTTCTCGGTGTTCGGGCGGTTGACGTGATAGAACCATACAAATCGGCGCTTGAGGAGATCCTCGGCCACCGGGCAGTCGCCCTTCTGGTAGCGCTGGCTCTGGCCGTTGCTGCCGTGGAGCGTGAACGGGAAGCCCTTCGAGCCGAAGGCGACGCGCTTGAGGAACATCGGGTGCTCGTACATGGTCTTCGAGTAGCCCGTGCCGATGGGGATGCCCTCGGCGCGCAATGCGTGCACGATATTGACGCGCGGCACGCCGGTCTCGCGCTCATCGTAGAGCATCGGCAGCACATGGCAAATGGTCCCCTCAGGCGGCTCGACTTGCTTGAGGCCGCGCAGCGGCGCCAGTGCCTTGCGCAGGAAGGCCGCGTTCCTCTCGCGCTGGGCGTTATTCTTGTCGAGCTTCCTGAGTTGGGCGATGCCCAAAGCGGCCGTCAACTCCGTCATCCGAAAATTGAAGCCGACGCAGTTGGAAAGGGCTTCCTGGCTCCAGGTCTCGTCGGGGATCGACTCGCCGTGGTTGCGGATCAGGCGGCAGCGCGCGGCGATCTTGGGGTCGCTCGTGAGAATCACGCCGCCTTCGCCGGTCGTGATGTTCTTGGTCTCCTGCAGCGAGAAGACGCCGACGTCGGCGATGGTGCCGACGTGTTTGCCTTTGTACTTCGTCCCGGGAGACTGCGCGCAGTCCTCGATCACCTTGAGTTTGTGCTTGCGCGCGATGGCAAGGATCGCGTCCATGTCGGCGGGCATTCCAAGCAAGTGCACGACCAAGATCGCCTTCGTGCGGGGCGTGATCTTGGCCTCAAGCCTCCCAGGATCGATGCAGAAGTTCTTGGTCGAGACGTCGACGAAGACCGGCACGGCGTTGAAGGCGAGCAGCGCGGCCGCGCTCGCGTGGAAGGACATCGCGGTGATGAGAATCTCGTCGCCGGGCTCGACGCCGAGCGCGCCGACCGCCGACGAGAGGCCCGAGGTCGCTGAATTGACCGTGATCGCGTACTTCGCGCCGAACTTGGCCGCGAAGTCGCGCTCGAGTTGGCGCACCTTCCGGCCGCCTAGGAACGTGAAATACTGCGGGTTGTAGTCGACGGCCTTCGCGCTCGGCAGCTGGAGGACGTCCTGGATATCGGGCGTCGGGCTGCCCATGAAGCGCGAGAACTCCTTACGCCTCAAGACTTCGCCGATCTCGCGGCGCTCGTCTGCATCGACGATGACGTTCGACGCGAATGGCTTCTTGCGGATGGGCTTGCCGCCGAGCAAAGCTAGCTCTTCCATGGGGCCTCCAGTTTTACGGGGCGCGAGCCTTGGCGCGCCGAGACGGCGAGCGCCTGCGCGGCCGCGAGGGCGTAGTAGCCGTCCTCGCCGCTGCACGCGGGCGCACGCTTCGGCCGAGAAAGGCACGCGCAGAGATCTTTCACGGCGGCGACGAAGCGGTCTTCGCCTTTGAGGGATGGCAAAGATCCGCTTACGAGCTCGCGGTAGCCGGAGGCGTACCGGCTCGGCCGGAAACGCTCGAGCAGGGTCGTCGCGCCGTTGTCGACGAGGCGCAACCGCCCTTCGGAGCCGACGACGTCGAGTTCGAAGAGAAGGTCCTCGCGCTTACCGTGGCAGGCGAGCGTGCAGCAAATCCCGCCCTCGAGCAGCAGTAGGCCCGAGACGTGCGGATCCGCCGTCTTCGGATCGGCGCTCGCACCGACGGCTTCTTCGGGCGCGAGGCCCGTGAGCATCCGGACGCAGTCGATGAGATGCGTGCCGACGTTGTAGACGTGGCCCGAGTAGCGCGCGGAGACGGAGCGCACCGCGCCGATCCCGCCCTTGGCGACCAGGCCGGCGGCGCGGCGGTACGCGGGGTCCCAGCGTCGGGTGTGATTGACGGCAAGCGTCGCGCCGCGCTTCTTGGCCAGGTGGATGAGTTCCAAGGCCTGCTTCGCGTCGGCCGCGATCGGCTTCTCGCAGAAGACTGCGCGCGTGCCGGCCGCGATAAAGTCCTTGGCCAGACGCGCGTGCGCAGAAGTCGGCGCGCAGATGGAGACGAGATCGGGCGTCGTGTCACGAAGCAGTTCGCCCGCGGTGGCGAAGACCGGCACCTCGGGACGCGCCTCGGCGAAGCGCCGGCGCATGGATTCATCGGGATCGGCGGCGGCGACGAGCTCGACTTCGCCCGAGCGCGCGAAGGCCCGTTCGTGCGTCCAGACGCCAGAGCGTTTGCCGTCTGCGTTGAAGCCGAAGCCGATGTTCCCAAGGCCGATGATGGCGCCGGTGACGGGCATGGCATCTATTCTACAAAAGTACCGGCCCCGGCCGGGTCTTCCCGATCACCTCCGCTGACGCGGCGGTCTTATTCCGGTATAATCTCGTTGAAATGGCGCGAAAAAGGAACGTCTGCGTCGTGACGGGTACGCGCGCCGAATATGGCATCTTGAAACCTGTCATGAAGGCGATCCAGGCAGAGAGAGCCCTTCGGCTGCAGGTCGTCGTCACCGGCATGCACCTGGCGGCCGAGTTTGGCAGATCGGCGCGCCTTGTCGAGAGCGACGGCTTCTCGATCTCGGCGCGGGTGCCCATGCACGCCAAGGACGATTCTTCGGCCGGCATGGCGCGCGGGGTCGGCCGCGGCGTCATCGGCATGACCCGCGCCCTCACGAAACTTGCGCCCGACGTTGTCCTCGTCTTGGGTGATCGCACCGAGGCGCTCGCCACGACGATCGCCGCCGCCTATCTCAACATCCCGGTCGCGCACGTCCACGGCGGCGACAAGACGGAAGGCGGGGGCTTGGACGAGTCGGCGCGCCACGCGATCACCAAGTTCGCTCACCTTCACTTTACTGCTACGGAGCAAAGTCGCCTGCGCGTGTTGCGATTGGGCGAGGACCCGAGACGCGTCTATCTTTCCGGTTCGCCGAGCTTGGACGCGATCCTGAGCGAGCGCTTGATGAGCCGCTCGGAGCTCGAACGCGCGCTCGGCTTCGCGCTCTCGCCGCGCTATCTCGTGCTCGTGCAGCATCCGGTCTCGACCGATCCCGATTCAGCGGGCCCTCACATGCGAGAGACCATGGACGCCGTCGAGGCGCTCGGACTCCAGACGATCGCGATCTATCCCAACAGCGACGCAGGCGGGCGCGCGATCGCGCGTGAACTCGAGAAGCGCCGGGGCGTGCCGGGCTTTCATCTTTTCAAGAACCTGCCGCGCGAACGCTATCTGGCGCTGCTCTCCGGCGCTGCAGCGCTCGTCGGCAACTCGAGCAGCGGCATGATCGACGCCGCGAGCTTCAAGGTGCCGGTCGTCAACGTCGGCGACCGCCAACGTGGACGAGAGCGCGGGAGGAATGTGCTCGACTGCGCGCCGAGAAAGGCGGCGATCTCCTCCGCGTTGCGTCGCGCGCTTTTCGACCGGGGATTCCGGAGAACGCTCGCCGGCTCCCGCAGCCCCTACGGCCGCGGCCGCGCCGGCGTTTTTATCGCGCGGACGCTCTCACGCGTGAGCTTGAACGGCGGACTCCTGCAAAAGAGGCTCGACTACTGATGGCGAAAGCGAAATTGAAAACGCGCGTTGCGATCTTTGGGGCGGGCGGGCACGGCAAGGTCGTGCTCGACATACTGCTCGAGAGCGGTGTCGAGGTGGCGGGCTTTCTCGATGACGATCCTAAGAAGAAGGGCGCGCGCGTCCTCGGCTTCCCGGTGCTGGGTGGTTTGGACGCGCTCAAAGGCGAGAAAGGCGTCGCTGTCGCGCTTGGCGTGGGCTCGAACGCGGCGCGCGAGGAGATCTACGGGAAGGCCAAGAGGCTAGGCGTCGAGGTCGTAGGCGCCGTCCACCCGAAGGCGGCCGTCTCGCGTTTCACTAAACTCGGCAAGGGCGCCGTGATCATGGCCGGGGCCGCAGTCAACCCGGGCTGCGAGCTGGGGGACGGCGTCGTCGTAAACACCGGCGCGACGGTCGACCACGACTGCCGGCTCGGGCGCTTCTGCCAAATATGGCCGGGCGCGCACCTCGCGGGCTCGGTGAGCGTCGGCGAGCTCGCTTACGTCGGGACCGGAGCCGCCGTCGTCCCCGGGATCGCCATCGGCGCGAGCGCGATCATCGGCGCAGGCGCGGCCGTCGTCTCGGACATCCCCGCGGGCGTGACGGCGGTGGGCGTCCCCGCGAGACCGCGCCCATGAGCGAGCCTCGCCTCAGGGACCTGCTCTTGTCCGAGACCGCTTCGATCAAGGAGGCCATGCGCGCGATCGACCGGACGGGCCAGCGCGTGATCTACGCTGTGGACTCCCAAAAACGGCTGGCTGGAGTGGCTAGCGACGGCGAGATCCGGCGCGCGATCTTGCGCGGCGTCGACGTCCGAGCGCCCCTCTCCGAGATATTGAACCGCGAGCCCGTCGTCTTGGCCGCGGCCGACCTCAAGAACCCGTTCGCGGCTCGCGCTAAGGCGCGGGAGCTCCTCGCCCGCATGCCGGACAGTCGCTATGCGCTGGTCGTCGACGCCCTGCGCCGTCCGGCCCAGCTCATTGCGCTGAAGGATTTCGCGCGCGTCCGGGCCTCGAAAAAGGCGGCGTCCGAGCGCGGCCGGCGCGTGCTCGTCGTCGGTGGCGCCGGCTACCTCGGCTCGATCCTGTCGCGTAAACTCCTCAGCCGCGGCTACCGCGTCCGCGCCTTGGATGCGCTGCTATTCGGGGGCGCGCCGGTCGAAGATCTAGCCAAGCACCCGCGCTTCGAGCTCGATCAAGGCGACATCCGTGATATCTCGAAGATCACGCGCGCGCTGGAAGGCATCGACGCCGTCGTCAATCTCGGCGCGATCGTCGGCGACCCAGCCTGCAAAGGCAAGCCCGAGATGGCGATCGAGACGAATTATCTCGCCAACAAGACTTTGGCTGACGCCTGCCGTTACCACCAGATCAACCGCTTCATCTTCGCTTCGACGTGCAGCGTCTACGGCCGCAGCGACGACGGCGTCCTAGACGAGAAGGCGCCGCTCAACCCGCTCTCGCTTTACGCGCGCTCCAAGACGCAGTCCGAGGAAGGGATCTTCGCGCTCGCCGACGAGAACTTCTCTCCTACGATCATGCGCATGGCGACGCTCTACGGCTGGTCGCCGCGCATGCGCTTTGATCTCGTCGTCAACACGATGACGATGATGGCGGTCGCCCAGGGCCGGGTCGTCGTCCATGGAGGCGGCAAGCAGTGGAGGCCGCTGCTGCACGTGGAAGACGCCGCGGAAGCGTTTGCGCGCTGCCTGGAAGCTCCGATTGAAAAAGTCGGCACTCAAATATTCAACGTGGGCTCGACTGCGCAGAATGTGCAGATCATCGACATTGCGCGGCGCGTCCACAAGATCGTTCCGAAGGCCAAACTCATCGTTCAAGACGGAGCCGTCGACCTGCGCGATTATAACGTCTCGTTCAAGAAGATCGAGACGACGCTCGACTTCCGAGCCGAACACGGTATCGAAGACGCGGTCAAGCGCATCAAGCGGGCGATCGAGTCGGGTGAGCTCGAGGACGTCCGGCTTTCGAAATATTATAATCAGGAGCCATGACGAAAACGACGCAGCGCGCGCCCGCTTTCCGCGGCGGTAAGCCGCTTTTTCAGAAAGTCATCCCGATCACTCAGCCGACAGTCCCGTCCGAGGCCGCGTTGCTGTCGCGCTTTAAGACCATCCTTAAGAGCCGGCAGCTCACCAACAGCGGCGTCGTCAAGGACTTCGAGGCCGCCGCGGCGCGCTATCTCGGCGTCAAGCACGTCGTCGCGGTGAGCAGTTGCACGAGCGGATTGATCCTCACGATGAAATCGCTGGGACTCAAGGGCGAGGTCATCATGCCGAGCTTCACGTTCCACGCCACCGCGCACGCGGCGAGCTGGAACGGTCTCACGCCGGTGTTCGTCGATTGCGACCCTCTGACCTACGCCATCGACCCGGCGCACGTCGAGCGTGCGATCACCGGCAAGACCTGCGCGATCATCGGCGTCCACATCTTCGGCTGTCCCGCGCCCGTAGAGGAGCTGGCCGAGCTGGCGCGCAAGCGCGATCTAAAACTGATCTACGACGCGGCCCATGCGCTCGGCTCGATCTATAAAGGCCGCAAGTGTGGCAACTTCGGCGACGCCGAGATATTCTCTCTTTCCCCGACGAAGCTCGTGACCTCCGCTGAAGGGGGCCTCGTCGCGACCAACGACTCCGAGCTCGCGCGCAAGCTGCGCGTCGGCCGCAACTACGGAGATCCGGGCAGCTATGACTGCGAGTATTCCGGCCTCAACGCCCGGATGAGCGAGTTCCACGCCGCCGTCGGCATCGAGAGCTTGAAGCTTGTAGAGAAGAACATCCGTCAGCGACTCCAAATCTCGCGTGTATACGCGAAGCGTCTCTTGAAGCTCCCCGGCTTCTCGCTGCAGCGCATCCCTGAGGGTTGCCGCACAACTTATAAGGACTTTTCGATCCTCATCGACGCTGGAAAGTTCGGCATGACGCGCGACGAGCTCTACCAAGCCCTGCTCGCCGAGAACGTGATGGTCAAGAAGTACTTCTTTCCGCCGGCGCATGAGCAGAGCCTGTTCCGGTCGATTCGGCGGGTGCCGGACGTCCTCTTGGAGACCGAGCGCGTCTCGTCGTCGGCGCTTTCATTGCCGCTGTTTTCACATATGACGATCAAGGAAGCCGAGCTCGTTTGCCGCGCGGTGGAAGACATCCGGCGCGCGCTAGCGCTTCCGGCGCTCGTCTAAGAACCAAGCCAGCCCGAACGGGAAGAGCGCCGGCAAATAGGCGATCTTGTGGCGCGTCGCGCTGCCCAGGTCGAACTCCAGAAGGGCCGAGCCTGCCATCATCGCCAGGAAAAACAACAGCAGCGCCGTCTGGCCGGCATTCGGCCTGCGGCGCGAGAGCGCCCAGAAGGAGAGCAGGCCCAGTACGAGGATGGGGACGTTCTCGATCGATGCGAGCAGTCGCCCGAGCCGTCCGTCGCCCGGATAAAGACCGGGCAACGGCATGAAGAGCACGTAAAATGCGCCCTTTGGAAGGAATACGGCGACGTCCCACCAAGTCTTCAACTCGAGGCCCTCGAAAAGCATCGTTCCGATCGCGCCATGGCCGTGCAGCCGGGCCCAGTCGCTTTCGGACTTCTGACGCAAGGCGCGCGTCCGAGTAATCCCGTAAGGGGAGAAGGGCCGGACGTATCTCTTTGAACCGGCGAGTTGTGACTCCAGCGTCGCGGGCGTTCCTTGCGCTGGGTCATAAGTCTCGACGACAAGACTTTCGTGAGAGGTCGGATCGTAGTCCCAGCGCGTCGGCGTCCTGAGCGGCCCGGTGAAGAGAATGTGGCTTAACAGCAGATACGAAGGCACGGCGGCCAGCGCGGCCAACGCCGCCCGGCGGCGACG
Source organism: uncultured Elusimicrobia bacterium (assembly GCA_964600165.1). Taxonomy (GTDB): domain Bacteria; phylum Elusimicrobiota; class Elusimicrobia; order UBA1565; family UBA9628; genus CAZRIP01. Next base: position 11,917 of record CAZRIP010000096.1, read on the forward strand.
CGCCAGCAGCGCGGCCAGCGCCACCGCGCAGGTGACGATCATAAGCAGGTAGGTCCGGAAAAAACCAAGCAGGACAAGGGCGGAGAACAGGCCCGTCATGCCGAGCATCGACGCGTCCGTGCCGGCAAGGGCGGGTGCGGCGCAGGCGAATGCTCCCCAGGCGAGCGCGAACGTGACGGCGTCCTTGGTGTTTTGCGAAGTGAAGAAGACGTGCGACGGCCAGCACGCGGCAAGCCAGGCCATCGTGAGGCCTATCGCCTCCCCGAAGCCCGGAGCGACCGCCAATCCGAGGAAAGCGCAGGCCAGCGCCCCCAGGACTGCATTGACGAGCTTGACCGCGATCGGATGATGCCCGACGGAGAGATAGACGAACGCCGCATAGGCGCCGTAGGCGCGGTTCGATGGAGACAGAGACGTGGAATATTCCCTGTGATTCCGCCAAGCCCCCAGCATGTCGATGGCCGTATCGTCCATCAATTGCGCGTCCATATAATAGTAAGGAGGGAAGATCGGCTTGCGCTCGGTCAGCGCGGCCATGCCGGCGCGCAGTGCAAGCGCAGTCAGAAAGGTGAGGCCCAAACGCTTCGTGCTGGAACCGTATCCAATCATGGCTTGATCGCGTAGAGGCGGAACGAAACGCCCTGGGCGACCGGTCCGCTCTCGAGCAGTGCCGCGCGAAGCTTGCCTGCCTCGACCATCCAGCGGAGGCCGTCGTCGGCGCGGTTGAGGAACGCAGGCGGCTCTCCGTCCGGGTCGCCATCGACCAAGACGAGCATGTCCGCGCCCTTGTCCTTGAGCCTGATCAATGCGCCGTCGGCCGACGGCTGAGCGTAGCCTAGATTGATGAAGGAAGCCGGACGGCCTTCGGCCGCCGAAAGGCTCGCTAGGTTGTTGGCGTTGAGGAGCCGGTCCTCGAGCGCGACGGCGACGACGGAGCGCGGGCCGGCGTGTCGGGAGACGGCGTCGACGAGCGCGGCGCGGTCCCAGCCGCTCTCCCGGCTCGGGCCGTTATAAAGGAGAGGTTGCGCGAGACCCGCCGTCTGCAGGGCGAGCATGCCCAGGGGCGCCAGCAACAGCGCGGCCAAGGCCGGCCCGGCTCTGCGTGGGAGCGCGGCCGCCGCGGCCCCGGCGGCCACCGCTAGAGCAGGCAGCGCGGGAGCGACGTAACGAACGTCCTTGTTGACGCCAAACGCGACGGCGAAAAGCGGCAGGGCGAGCCAGGAGGCGATAAGTCGATCGGCCGGGGCCGTCGGCGCTTTTTTGCGCGAAAGCGCCGACGCGGCGAAAAGGACGAGAAGTGCCGCCGCGCCGGGCCATGACAGCCCGTCGCGCAGGATCGTCGCGCCGAAGTGAGCGACGGCGACCGCGGAGTACGAGCCGTAATCGCGCCCGATAGAGCCGAATCCGGCGCTGAGAGCGAAGCCGACCACGTAGACGAGGTTGAACGCGTACCAGGTCGCGGCCACCGCCAGGGCGACGGCGAGCGAGCGCTTCCACCCCGGAACTAGCGCGCGGCGGCTCATCCAGACGGGCCCTAAGATATACAGCGGAAAGATCGATTTGGCGAGCAAGCCGAGCCCGAGCAGCGCGCCGCGAAGTTCGTCTCGTCCATCGCGCGGGCGCGCCTCGACGGCGGCCCAGACCAAGCAAGCGGTCAACGCCGTCAGCAGCGTCTCCACCATAAAATAACGCGACAAGCCGTAGAGAATCGGCGTCAACGCGCAGACGGCCGCGGCGGCCCAGCCCGCGTTCTCGGAGTAGAGTGCGCGGCCGATGCGATAGACCGCGTACCAGGTCAACACGAGTAGCGGCTGATTGGCCCACGGCGCGATGCCTTCGCTTGGCCCCAAAACGACGTAAAGCGGCAGCGGCAAGACGATGATCAGTGGAGCTTTGATGCGAAAGGCGGAGGCGAAGATCGCGGCTGCGGACGCGAGCTTAAAGCTCTTGAGGGCGTAGAACAGACGGAAGCTGAGCTCGAGATACCATGCGTCGTCCCAGGCGGGCGTTCGTGGGACGCGCAGAAGCGCGACGTTGGCGGCGAGTACTGCGGCGCAACTCGCCGCGCAGGCGGCGCGCCAGGTTCTCAAAGCCCGCGGGCGCGCAGGTCGTGGATCTGGATGATGCCGACCGACCGCCGCCCTTCGCTCACAACCGGAAGGACGTTGAAGGGGTTGCCGCGGCCCTCCATAATCTCTACGGCGCGGACGGCCAGCGCTCGTTGGGAGATCGTCGTCGGCCGCGGGTTCATGATCTTGCGCACCGACAAGGTTCGGATGTCCTTGCCCTGCTCAAGGCAGCGCCGGATATCGAAATCGGTGATGAGGCCGACGAGGCGGCCGCGCGCGTCGACTACGTTGACGGCGCCGGCGCGCTTGCGCGTGAGCTCGACGAGCATCTCGCTCACAGGGACTCCCACGTGTACGATAGGGTTTTCCTCACCCGAGCGCATGATATCCTCGACCGTGAGCGTCAACCGTCGTCCAATTCTTCCGCCGGGATGGTTTTGTGCGAAGCTCTCGCGCGTGAAGCCGCGCACGCGCATGAGCGCCACCGCCAGGGCGTCGCCCACGGCCAGCGCCGCCGTCGTGCTGCATGTCGGTGCGAGGTTGTGCGGGCAGGCTTCGGCGTCGATCGGCGTCAGGAGCGTGATCGCCGCGGCCTCCGCGAGGGTTGAGTGCGGGTTGGCGGTGACCGCGATGACCTTGGCGCCCACCGAGCGTAGTCGCGGCAGAAGGGCGTTGAGCTCATCTGACTCGCCCGACTTGCCGATGGCGACGACGACGTCGCCCTTGCGCACGAGCCCGAGTCCTCCATGCAGCGCCTCGGTGGGGTCGAGGTGGATCGCGGGCGTCCCGGTGGAAGACAGAGTGGCTGCGATCTTTTGCGCGACCAACCCCGACTTGCCGACGCCGGTCAGCAGCACCTTCCCCTTGCAGGCGGCGAGCAGTCGGACCGCTTGGGCGTAGGCGCCGTCGACGGCCGAGCCGAGGCGGGCCAGGGTCCGGGCCTCGAGGCGAAGGACACGGCGCAGTTCGCGGGTGATCGCGGCGTTGGAAAGGCTCACGGCTGCGTCGATTCTACCATTTCGGGCCCGATGGCCGCATAGCAGCCGAGTCCGAGCACGTAGCCTCCGACGAGGGCCGCCGCGGCGCCCATGATGCCCCAGCGTGGGATCAAGATTAGGCTCAAGGCCACATTGCCGCCGGCCGCGACGAGGGCTCCGGCCACCGAGACGCGCAAGCCGCCGAGGTCGCGCGCTGCGTAGAGCGCGGCCGCGACGCCATGGACGAGGATCAGCGTCGCCGCTGCGGCGAACGCGAGGATCCACGCCGGGTCGAGCGGGTATTGGCGTCCGAAGAGCGCTATGCCGAGAGTGGAGACCCCCGCGAAGATGACAAACGCCGCGGCCGCGGCGGACACGCGCCAGCGCCGAAACTCGCGCCAAGCGCGTGCTTGGTCGGCCGGCCGGCTGGCGAGAGGGACGATGACGGCGCCCGCCACGGTCAATAGCGCCAGGCTCAACTGGGCGGAAGACGTGAAGTAGGCCGAGAACACGCCGACGTCGAAAGCCTCGAAACGGCGATGGAGGATCAGCCTGCCGGGCGCGACGACGCAGGCCGTCGTCAGCAGGTTCATTGAGGCGAGAGCGGCGTAACCCAAAACGCGTTGGAGAGGCTCTCGGTCGAGACACGGCCGCAGGTCGCGGCGCGCCGGCCAAAGCGCGAACGCGGACGCGAGGGTGAGAGCGATACAAAGAGGCCAGATCATGGCGCGGAAGTCGTGCCGCCCCGTCGCATAGAATCCGATGAGC
>CAZRIP010000097.1:0-15685 GCA_964600165.1 uncultured Elusimicrobia bacterium
CGCCAAACGGACGCCTCGCCCACGGCCACCGGCTCGCAGGCGCGCCGCACGCGCTGCGCGCGCATGGCGGCGGCGGCGATCTCCGGCCCTATGCCGGCCGGATCGCCGCAGGTGAACGCGAGGACGGGCTTACTGGTTGACCGCCTGGAGGTTGCGCTCAATGACGGCCTTTTCTTTGAGCCCCTTCACGAATCGCTCGAGCTCCTTTTGGAAGGTCATGTTCGTGAGGAACTTCGCGAGCTCGTCTTTGAAGCGGTCGTAATCCGGGGGCTCGGACGCGCGCTTTTCGCTGACGCGGATGATGTTATAACCGATCTCCGTCGGGATCGGCTCGCTGATCTCGCCGACGGGCAGCGAGAAGGCGACCTTCTCGAAATCGGGCGGCGCCACGCCGCGCAGGACGTAGCCGATGTCGCCGCCGTGCTGCGCGCTTTCCGGGTCCTCGCTGTAGGTCTTGGCGATCTCGGCGAAAGTGGACGTCCCGTCGAGGAGCTTCGCCCGCACTTCCTCGGCGGTCTTCAGGGCGCGCTTCTTTTCATTCTCGGTCGCGCCGGGCGAAAGCTTGATCAAGATGCGCGCGACGCGCACGCGCTCCGAGCTCATCGCGCGGACCTGCGCCGCGATCTGCTTGAACGCCTGGCTCTCGTCGTCGGTCATGCCCTTGAGCGTCTCGGTGCTGCTGTCCTTGGCCGCGTCGGTCGCCGTCGAGGCGAGATAGGTGCGGACCTTCACGAAGTAATCGTGGACGTCGCGGTCCTCGGGCGGCTTGATCTTGGGGCGCACGATCTCGTCGATAAGCTTGCGCGCCATGATCTGCTTGGAGAGCCGCTCGCGGAACTGCGCGTAGGTCAGGCCGTCGGACTCGAGCTGCTTGCGGAAAGCCTCGTCGGTCTTGGCTTGCGCCTCGGCCTCGGGAAGGTCCTTGACCTCGGGCGGCGCGAAGCGGCCCTTGATCTCGGCGACGCCGTTGTCGACGTCGCGCTCGCGGACCTTGATCTTTTCCTTGACGCCCTCTTGGTAGAGCAACTCGCGGTTGATGAGCTCCTCGAGGGTCGTCTCCTTGAGCTTCTTGACGTTGGCCGGGTCCTTGATGGCGTCGGGCTCGGTGTGATTCCAGTAGTCCAAGGCCGTGGAAAGCTCCTTTTGGAATTCGGAGAGAAGGATCGGCTGCTGGTTGACGACGGCGACCGTGTCCTCCATCTTGCCCGCGAACGCGGGCGAGGTTCCGGCCAAAGCGAGCGTCAGCGCGACGAGCGCGCTATTTGAACTGTTCATCGACGACCTCCACGGGGAACTTGTCCTGGATGGACTGAAGATAGCGGTCGAGCTTCTGCTTTTCGAGCACGCCTTTGACGCGGTCCTGCACGTCCTCGAACTTCACGCGCTTCTCGCCGTCTTTACGCAGGACGTGATAGCCGAACTTGCTCTTGATCGGGCCGCCGATCTCGCCGTCGCGCATGCGAAAGACGATGTCCTCGAGCTCGGGGATGATCTCGCCGAGGATCGCGGGGGGCATTTTCCCGCCGTCGGCCGCGGTCGCGGCGTCGAGGGAATGCTCCTTGGCGAGCGCGGCGAAGCTCGCGCCGGCGCGCACTTTCTTGGCCAGCCGCTCGGCCTCGGCGGGAGTCGCGACGAGGATGTGGCGGACCTCCACTTCGACCGGGTGCCGGCGCCAATAATCGCGCGCGTCGTCGTCGCTGACTCGGATGACGCCTTTCTGGCGCAGGTCCTCGAGCCAGAGGCGGCGCAACAGGTCCTCACGGCCCGCGCGCAGCTGCTCGTCGGCGTCGATCTTGAGCTGGGCCGCCTGCGCGCGAAAATCGGGGGAACGCTGCACGTCGGAAGCGCCCGCGGCCGCGAGAATCATCTTCTCTCGGATCAGGATGTCGAGGAACTGGCGGCGGCCGTTGGGCGTCAGCACGTAGTTCTGATAGCTGGGAGAGACCTCGGCGATCGCCCGCTGGAACTCGGATTGCGTGATCCGCAGGGGGCCGACCTTGGCCACCAGCGGCTCCCGCCGGCAGCCGGCGAGCAGCGCCAACATCAAAAAAGCCTTGCGCACGCTGGCAATGATACCAAATCGATCACGCTCTCGCCGGGCCGAGCAGGAAGTCCTCGAGCCACTTGAGGGGGTCCTCGGCGCCCATTTCCACCGAGACGCCGTCCCCCTCCTTGGATTTGACGAACGCCAGCTTTCCTTTATAAGCGTCGCGCCACCAGGACAGGGTCTTCGGGTCGATCTTGGCGTCGCCGCGGAAATGGACCTCGATGACGGAGCCTTTCTGGATGACGGAGCGCGCGCCCGCGCGCTGGGCGAGGGCGCGCACGCGCAGCAACGCGAAGAGGTTGCGCACGGGCTCGGGCGCGGGCCCCGAAAGGTCCTCCAGCTCGCGGCGCAGCGCGTCGACCTCGCTGGCTTTGGCGCGCAGGATGCGCTTGTAGTAGTCGAGACGCCTCATCTCGTCCGGCAGATACGTCTCCGGGATGAACGCGGGCACGCGCACGTCCATCTGCACGTCGGGCTCCCGCTGCGCGCGCGCGCGGCCCAGGCGCTCGGCGATCTGGTCGTTCAAGAGCTGGCTGTAGAACTCGACGCCGACGGCGTTCATGTAGCCGTGCTGGCGGGCGCCGAGAAGCTCTCCCGCCCCGCGGATCTCGAGGTCGCGCATGGCGAGCTTGACGCCCGCGCCGAGCTCGCCGAATTCCCTGAGCGCCTCCAAGCGCTTGCGCGCGTCCTCGGAGAGCGCCGAGAAGTCGCCGTGGCTCTCGGCGAAGAAAAGGTAGCAGTACGCGCGCTGGCGCTCGCGGCCGACGCGCCCGCGCAGCTGATAAAGCTGAGCCAGGCCGAAGTCGTGCGCGTCTTCTACAAGAAGCGTATTAACCGATGGGATGTCGAGGCCGCTCTCGATGATCGTCGACGCCACGAGAACGTCGGCCTTGCGGTTGAAGAACTCCCACATCGCGCGCTCGAGGTTTTGCGCGCTCATCTGGCCGTGCACCATCTCGAAGCGCACGCCGGGAAGGAGCTTCTCGAGCCGCTTGACCGTGTCGCCCATCGAGCGCACGCGGTTGTGCACGTAATACACCTGGCCGCCGCGCGCGAGCTCCTCGGTGATCGCCTGCGCGACGACGCCCTCGTCCCACGGTCCGACCTTGGTCACGATCGGTTGACGGCCGACGGGCGCGCTCTGAATCAAGGAAATACCACGAAGTCCGGATAAGGCTTGATTTAAGGTGCGCGGAATCGGCGTGGCCGACAAAGAGAGGTAATGGACGGACGCGCGCAGCCGCTTGCACTTCTCCTTGTCCTTGACGCCGAAGCGGTGCTCCTCGTCGACGACTACGAGGCCCAGGTCCTTGAACGAGACGTCTTTCTGCAGCAGCCGCGCCGTCCCGATCACGATGTCGACGTCGCCCTTTTTCAAGCCGGCGATGACCGACTTTTGCTGCGCGGGCGTCTGAAACCGCGTCAAGATCGCCAGGCGCACCGGGTAATCGCGCATCCGATTCGAAAAGGTCTGAAAATGCTGGTCGGCGAGGATCGTGGTCGGCACGATCAAGGCGACCTGCTTGTAGCTCGTCGCGGCCTTGAAAGCGGCCCGCATCGCCACTTCGGTCTTCCCGAAGCCGACGTCGCCGATGACGACGCGGTCCATGGGCACGGGCTTGATCAGGTCGTCGAGCACGTCGCGGATCGCCTGCGCCTGGTCCGGCGTCTCCTCGTACGGGAACGCGGCCGCGAACTCCATCTCCATCGGGTTCTCGGTGAACGCCGGGGCGGGCTTGGCCGAGCGCTCGGCCTGCGTCTTCAAGAGCTGCTCGGCGAGCTCGGCCACGCCCTCGGCGACCTGGCGCTTGATCTCGTCCCACTTGCGGGTGTCCAGAGAGGACAGCCGGGGACGCTTGCCCTCCGCGCCGGAATATTTCTGGATGCGGCCGAACTCGGTCATCGGGATGTAGAGGCGGTCCTCGCCGCGGAACTCGAGGAGCAGGCAGTCGAGCGTGCCGTGGCCCGGCGACTCGACGGGCTTGAGGCCGCGATAGCGCGACACGCCGTAATCCTGGTGCACGACGTAGTCGCCCTGGCGAAGGTCGCGGAAGCGCAGCCCGCCCTTGGCGACGAAGTGCTTCCAGCGCTGGACCGGACGATAGCGGCGCTTGAAGATCTCGGACGTCGTGTAGACCGAGAGTCCGAGACCTGGATGATCGAAGCCTTCCCGCAGCGGTCCGGTCAAGAACTGCGCCGTCCCCGGGGCCAGCCGCCCTTCGAGCAGCTCCTGCACGCGCTGGTCCTCGCCGCGATTGAGCGAGTATAAGACGACGCGCCGGCCTTCCGCAGCGCGGCGCGCCATCTCGGCCCAAGCTCCTTCGGGAGAGGTCCAAGGGCCGTTGGGGCGGGCGCCGAAATCGAGATCCCCCTCGCCGGTCCGCAGCAGGACGCCCGCGCGCGCGACGCGCGCGTCTTGAGGCAGCTCGACTTCGAGCCCTTCGGGCGCCGCCCACAAGGCGTCCGGGCCGACCCAGTCGGCCAGGCGGCCGCCCGAGCGCTCGGCGCTTTCGGCCTGCGCGGGCACGGCCTGAGACTCGGTCAAGAGCTCCATGGTCGCCTGCGTGGTCGGCTCGAAGGCGCGCATCGACGCGATCGCGTCCTCGTCGAAGAGCACGCGGACGGCCCGCAGCGGTTCTAGCCCATAAAAGTCCACTACGGCGCCGCGCGCGGCGAACTCCCCGGGGCTTTCGACGAAGTCGACGCGCTGATAGCCGGCGCGCGCGAGGCGCTCGAGCACGTGGTCCCGCTTGACGCGATCGCCGCAGCGCAGGCGGACCGTGTCGTCTCGAAAGGCGTCCGGCTTGGGCAGCTCCGCCTTGAGAGCGTCGGGCACGGCGACGACGAGCCGCGCCCCGGCGCGCAGTTGCTCGAGCGCGGCGAGCCGTCCGCGCTCGTCCTCGCCGAGGACGGCCGGCGCCGGCGCTCCCGGAGAAAACAGCGGCGCCAGCGCGCCGTAAGCGTCGGCGACGTCTTCCAAAGTCTCTTGATCGGGGCAGACGAGCACCAGCGGGCCGTTGAGATCGTCGAGCTCGAGGCCCGGGACTCGCCTTTTTTCGAGCAGGCACCGCGCGAGAAGAGCCCAGGCTCCGGAGCCGGGCAGACCGACGACGCGGCCGGCCGTCATCGTCCCGCGAGGCCTTTCTTGATCGCGCCGGCCGCCGCGGCGGCCAGCGCCTCGGGAGCGGCGCCGGACTTCATGCGGCATTCCGAGCTCGTCGCCCGGCTTCCGTCTTCCTCGGACCAGAAGAACGAGATCGCGAACTCGCCGTTCGTCCTGCGCGCCCAGGCTCCCAGCGGCGTCGCGCAGCCGCCGCTCATGGCTTTCATGAACGCGCGCTCGCACTCGACGGAGGCTCGCGTCTCCGGGTCGTCGAGGGTCGAAACGATCCGCCGCGCGTCCGTCCGGTCGACGCGCGCCTGGAGCGCGAGCGCTCCCTGCGCGGGCGCGGGAACGATCACGTCGGCCGGCACGAGCTCGTAAGAAGGATCGAGACGACCGAGACGCTTGAGGCCCGCAGCCGCGAGCAAAAGGCCGTCGCAGGCCCCCTCGGCGAGCTTGCGCAAGCGCGTATCGACGTTGCCGCGCATAGGAAGCGTGCCGGCTCCGCGCGCCCGCCGAAGCTGGATCGCGCGGCGCAGCGCCGTCGTGCCGACTTTGTGCGCCGCTCCGAGGCCGGCCCATTTCAAGCCCGGCCTGCCGATGAAGACGTCGCGCGGGTCCTCGCGCTCGGGATAAGCGGCGATACAAGTGCCCTCGGCGATGGCCGCGGGCAGATCCTTGCCCGAGTGCACGGCGAAATCGATCTCGCCTTTGAGCAGCGCGTCCTCGATCTCCTTGACGAAGAGGCCCTTCGCGCCGCCGGGAATCGCGCGCTCCTCGCCGGGCCCGCTCGACTGAAAGCGGTCGCCCGAGGTCGTGATCACGACGGTCTCGACCTCGAGGTCCGGTGTGAGCCTCTCGAGCGCGCGCGCGGCTTGGCCCGACTGCGCGAGGGCCAGCGCCGAGCCGCGCGTGCCCATGCGCAGCTTCATCGCGTCATTTTATCACTTTGGGGGAACGCCCCGAGCGGAGATAGCCTAGTTGCGGCGCAGGATCGCGCCGACCCGGCCCGGCGTGAGATCGTCGAGCAGCGGCTCGAGGCTTTCTCCGACGCGGCCGCGTCCCGCGCCCTTGCCGCGCCGCCCGGCGCTTCCCGCGCCGTCAAGCGCGTTGCCGTCGGCGTCGAAGCGCGCCAGCCGCTTGGCGCCCTGCTCGTCGACGAACGCCACCTCGATGACGAGCGCGCCCGACGCCGACTTGTCGAAGCGCACGCGCTCGGATTTCTCCGCGAGATTCTTGAGCAGCAGGGCGTCGCCGGATTCGTCCTTGCGCGTGAGGTCGAAGAGATCCACCCAATGGCCCGTGTCGCCGCCGATCACGACGCGGCGGGTCTTGCCCTCGTCGTCCATGAGCTTATCGGACGCGGTCCGCGAGTGGCGCACGGGAGCATGTCCGTCGCCTTTGCCGCCTTTGGCGCCCTTGCCTCCCTTCCCGCCGTGCCCGCCGTGGCCGCCATGGCCGCCATGCCCGTGGTGGCCGCCGCCGTCGTCGCCGGCCCCGCCCGAATCATCGTCGCCGGCGGCGTCGTCTCCGCCTCCGCTTCCGCCGCCGCCTCCGTGATGCCCGTGGTGATGCGAGCCGCCGCCGGAGCCGCCGCCGCCCTCGTCGCCGCCTCCTCCGCCGCCGCCTCCTCCTCCGCCGTGGCGGCCGTGGTGATGACCGCCGGCGCTCGGTCCGCCCCCGCCGTCGTCGGAACCGGCGGAATCGTCGTCGCCGCCGGTCTCGTCGGCGTCGTGGCGGCCATGGCGCCCGCGATGGCGCGAAGCGCCCCCACTCGAGGCGTTGGCCGCCGAATCATCGTCGATCTCCGCGGACGTCGAGGCTTGACCGCCGTGGCGGGAGCGGTGGTGACGCCCGAGACTCGGCGCCGCGTCGGCCGATTCGTCGCCGGCGCCGCCTTCGTCCGAGGCCTGCGCGCCGCTCGCGCGGCGATGTCCGCGATGAGCTTTCCCGCCCCCGGCGACGACCGGCCCGCCGCCGTCGTCGCCGCCGGAATCTTCTTCTTCGGCGCCACGACCGCGTCCACCGCGGCGATGACCCGGCTTGTCCGCCGCCGGTTCGGCCGCGTCGTCGGGCGCGCCCGCGTCGTCGCCCGAGGCCGCCTCGCGCCCGCCTTTGCGTCCGCCCTTGCGCTCGCTCGCGCCCGCTCCCGCGCGAGCGACGGAGGCGCGCGCCGCTTCGTCGAACGCCGCGGCCGCGCGCGACGGCGGCGGCGCGGCCAGCCCGGCACGCCAAAAACCGGCCGAAGGAACCACCATCGCCGCGGAGATCGGCGCGTCCTTAAGCTCCTCGCTCCGGACGTCCTCGAAGCCGGCGGGGGCCACGGGAGATTCGACGAGGCGCGGCTGCGGCGGCGCGCGCCGGACGCACAAGGCGACGCCGCCGATCGCGGCGCAGGTCAGAAGGCGAGTCCTCGTCGTCTCACTCATGGCGTCCAGGGACGAAGCCGAGTATAGAACCATTGGGCCATCCTGTGATGGGCCTTTAGTCCTATTACCGGATAGGCCTTTCGGACGGCCGCGCACGCGCCGTCGCCAAGGCCTCAATTTCGCTAGAATGGCCGCGTGACCGACCTCAAGTGGATCGAGATCGACCTCGGCGCGATCCGCCGCAACGCGCGCTGGGTCCGCGGCAAGCTCGAGCGCGGCGTCCGGCTGATGGCCGTCGTCAAAGCCGACGCCTACGGCCACGGCGCGGCCGCCGTCGCCAAGGCCCTCGTCAAGGAAGGCGTCGAGTCCCTCGGCGTCCTGACCCCCGCCGAGGCGGCGGAGCTGCGCGCCGCCGGCGTCAAGACGAAGGTCCATCTCCTGGCCCCCGTGCTGCCGGAAAACGCGCGCGACGTCGTCGAAGTCAAGGCCACGCCGACGATCGACTCGCTCGACCAGGCGCGCGCCCTGAACGCCGCCGCGCCGGCGTCGGGCCTGGGCGTGCACATCGATTTGGATTTCGGCCTCGGCCGCTGGGGCTTGCCCGCGAAAGCGCTTCCGGCCTTTCTCGCCGCGCTCAAGAGGCTCAAGAAGCTCCGCCTCGAAGGCCTCTCGACCCACATCGACTACGTGCCCGGCAAGAACTCGGTGGAAGCCGAGCAGAAGCTGCGCCAGTTCTCCCGGCTCGCCCAGCCTCTCAAGCGCGAGAATCCGGCCCTGCTTTGCCACGCCGCCAACAGCTCCGTGCTGATGGATTTCCCGCACTGGCAGCTCGACATGGCGCGCGTCGGCAACCTGCTCTACGGGATCAAAGTAGGCGCCGCGAAAACCTCGCCGCTCGAGAACCCATGGAAGTTTCAGGCGCGCGTGATCGCGCTGCGCGACGTCGTGCGCGGGCGCTCGATCGGCTACGCGAGCGAATACGTCGCCGCGCGCTCGATGAGGGTCGCCACCCTTCCCGCCGGCTACGCGGACGGCTTGACGATGGAGCCGGCCGAGCGCTTGATCAGCCTCTCGGGCTTCCGCTACTGGGGGATGATCGGCGACAAGAAGGCGCCGTTCGTCGGGCGCTGCGGGATCGCGCATTGCCTGGTGGACGTGACCGACGTGCCGCAGGCCCGCGTGGGGACGCCCGTGCGCCTGCCGATCCGCCGCACCGCCGCCAACGCGCAGCTCCGGCGCGTCTATACCTGAAAATTTGAGCTGGATTTGAGCCGGCCTTGACGCGCGCGCGGGGCGGGGCTATCCTCTTGAGTGATGCACGTCATCTGGCTCCTGGGTGCGCTCTCGGCGTTCGCCCGCGCCGCCGGCCCGGCCGACCTGCCCGAGCAGACGATCCAAGAGGTCGTCGTCAAGCGCGGCGACACGCTGTGGAGCATCGCCAACGCCTACCTCAAGGACCCGCAGAAGTGGGACGAGCTCCTCAAGTATAACCAGCTTCCCTCGTCGGATCCGACCGTCGCGCTGCCGGGCATGACGCTCAAGGTCCCGATCAAGCTCATCAAGGAGGAGCTGCGCGCCGCGCGCTTGGTCTCCGTCGCCAACCGCGTGCTCTTTCGCCGGCGCGACAAGGCCGACTGGGACGCGGCCGCGCTCGACATGGAGCTTTATCGCGGCGACGCGCTGCGCACGCTCGAGAACGCGCGCGCGCGCGTGCGGTTCCTCGACGCCGGCGTTCTGAGCCTCGATCCGAACTCGATGGCGCTCATCAAGCCGCCCAAGGCCGATTACGACGTCAAGCTCGAGGCGGGCTCGGTCTTCATGGGTCACGCGCGCGTCGTGACGGCCTCGGCGCGCGTCACGCCCCGAACGCCCGAGACGCAGTATTCGGCCACCGTGAGACCGGACCTCAGCACGCTCGTCGAGGTGTACAAAGGCCGGGCCGGCGTCGAGGGCGCGGGCAGGACGGTCGAAGTCGACGCGGGGCTCGCGTCGGAAGTCCGGCTGGGGCTGGCCCCCTCGGTGCCGGCCAGGATCCCGAACCTGCCCGAGTTCGAGGCCCGCGCGGCGGCGTTCAACGGCGAGCAGGTCCGCGGCCAGGCGCGCCTCAAGGTCAAGGCCGGCGCCGAGCTCGCCCTCGACGCCGACGCCGACCAGATCAACAAGGCGGCCGACGTCTCCGACCTGAAGACGATGCTCGCCAACCTGCGCGTCGGCGTGCCGATCTCCGGCTTCCGCGTCCAAGCCTCGCGCACGCGAGGCTTCGAGAAGCTCGTGCTCAACCGCGTCTTCGACACCGAGGAGCGCGTCACCGCCAACGCCCAGAACCTCCCGCCGGGAGTCTACTGGTTCCGCCTCGCGCTCATCGACCTGCTGCACGTCGAGGGAAAGCTCTCCGCGCCGCGGCTTTTCTCCGTAAACCTCGCTCAAGAGCGGCGGGAGATCGACCTCAAGGAGGCCCTGGTCGTCTCGAAGCCGCCCGGCGACGTCAGGGTCGTCTCCGAGCTCTATCAAGTCGAGGGCGAGGCCAAGTACGAGGAGCTCGTCGTCACCGTCAACGGCCGCCCGGTCGTCGAGGACGACAAGGGCCGCTTCTCGATCGTCATCAAGCTGCGCCCGGGACCCAACGACGTGGCCGTCAAGGTCCGCCGGCCCGACGGCGAGTCGGAGACCGTGGTGCGCCAAGTGCTCTATGACAACGGGAACTTCGGCAAGGAGCTCGAGCCGTAAGAACGGCCGGGGCTACTCCAGCAGGATCGGCTCGTCGGAGTTCTTGGCCGGCTGCTGAGGCTTGCTCGGCTGCTGCTCGAGCTCTTCATCGCCAGGAAGCGGCTCGGGCGCGGGCCCATTGTCGACCGGAGCGACCTGCTGGATCGCCGTCGTCGTCGAGATCGCGAGCGCGCCCGGCGGCGCCGGAGAGATCGCCGAGGCGGGCGAGTTGCCCGCCGCCAGGGCCTGCAGCTGCGCCGCGAGAGGCTGCGCGTGGTCGAGCGAGCAGTAATTCGCGGGCTCGGTGCCTTTTTGAAAAGCCTCGAGCAGCACGTTCTTCCTCGGGCACGTCGGAAGCGCGAGCAGCCCGGAGGCCGAGTCGATCTTCGAGAAGACGATCCCCGGAGGAGCGGGGAAGTCGCGCTTGGGATAGTCTTTCAGGATCTCGCCCATGATCTCGGTCCACCACGGCACGACGGTCGAGCCGCCCGTCCAATCCTTGCGGCCGAGCGACGAGAAGTCGTCGTAGCCCATCCAAGCCGCGGCCACGAAATCGGGCGTGAAGCCGATGAACCAAAGGTCTCGGTTGTCGTTGGACGTGCCGGTCTTGCCGCCGAGCGGGCGGCCGAGCCGCCGCGCGTAGGTGGCCGTGCCGGCCTGCACGACGCCCTTGAGCAGGTTGGTCATCAGGTACGCGAGCTGCGGCGACATCGCCTCGTGGTCCGACGGAACGTGGCTTTCGAGCTGCTTGCCGGATGAGTCCTCGACGCGCTCGACGGTGTAGGGGGTCACGTTGATGCCGCCGTTGGCGAAGGTCCCGAACGCGTCGGCCATCTCGAGCGGGCTGACGACCGAGGAGCCCAGGCCCAGCGACAAGACGGGGTCGAGGTCGCTGTGGATGCCGGCCTTGTGCGCGAGCTCCACGACGACCGGCGGACCGATCTTCTCGATGAGGCGGACCGAGGCGATGTTGCGCGAGTGCGCCAGCGCCGTGCGCAGCGTGATCGTCCCGAAGAACTTGCCGTCGAAATTGTTCGGGACCCAGATCTTGAAGTCCTCGGACTGAGCGAAGGGCTGGGTCGCGAGGTTGATCGAGTACTGGTCCGTCGCGCCCTCGAGCAGGCGCCAATCGCGGCCGTCGTAATAGTACGCCAGCGGGGAGTCGTCGATGAGAGAAGCCGCGGTGTAGCCGGACTGCAGCGCGGCAGCCCAGACGAACGGCTTGAACGTCGAGCCGGGCTGGCGCCGCGCCTGGACCGCGCGGTTGAATACCGAGTCGCGCCCGCCGATCATCGCGCGGATCGCGCCCGACTTGACGTCCATCAGCACGAAGGCGCCTTGGATCTTGCCCGGCGGCGCGGTCGAGACCTCGACGCCTTCGGGGACCTGCTGCATCTCTTTCTGCTTGCGGTCCCACTCCTTCATCGCCTTCTCGTCGAAATCGGCGAGCGCCTTCTCCATCACCGCCTCGGCCTGCTTCTGCATGTCGAGGTCGAGGGTGGTGTAGATCTTCAAGCCGCCGCGCCAGAGGCTCGTATAGCCGTATTTCGCTTCCAAGCGCTTGCGCACGTGCTCGACGAAATAAGGGGCCTGCGTCGCCTGCGCCAGCGGCCGCTGCGTCGGGATCGGCGCCAAGTTGGCCGCGTCGCGCTCCTTGGAGGTGATCATGCGCTCCTCGACCATGCGCTGCAGCACGATCGAGCGGCGCCGCTTCGCGTTCTCGGGATGCTGGAACGGGTTATTGGCGCGCGGCGCGCGCACCAGGCCCGCGAGCAGCGCGCAATCGGCCAACGTCAGCTCGTTGACCTCCTTGCCGAAGTAGAGGTGCGCGGCGGAAAGCACGCCGTAAGCCCCCTCGCCGAAATAGACCTGATTGAGGTAGTACTGCAGGATCTCGGGCTTCGAGAAATTGCGCTCGATCTCGACGGCGAGCAGGACCTCCCTGATCTTGCGCGTGATCTTGCGCTCGGGCTTGAGGAAGATCTGCTTGGCGAGCTGCTGGGTGATCGTCGAGGCGCCCTGGACGACCCTTCGAGCCAGCAGGTTTCGAAGCGCCGAGCGGATCATGCCCTTGGGCGAGATGCCGAAGTGGTTGAAGAAGTTGTCGTCCTCGACGGCGATGACCGCGTTTTGAAGATCGACCGGGATCTTGTTGAGCGTCAGCAGCGCGCGGCGCTCGATCGCGAAGTCGGCGATCACCTCGCCCTTGGAGTCGTAGACGTGCGTCGAGAGCGACGGGGTGTAGTCCTCGAGGGTCTTGATATCCGGCAGGCCGATCAGCAGCTTGCGCAAGACGAAGCCCCCCGCGACGAGGCCGCAGGCGACGACGGCGCACCAAAAATAGAAGCGAACGCGGGGCATAGGGTCGGCGCCGCAATTATACCTTTTCGATTCAACAGCGGTGCCAGGCACCGCGTCAACTTGATAGGATCACGTCATGTACGACGTGATCGTGATCGGCGGCGGCGTGACCGGGGCGGGAACGGCCCGGGATTGCGCCATGCGCGGGCTCAAGACCCTCCTGCTCGAAAAAGGGCGGCCCGGCATGGGCACGACGATCACCTCCACTCATCTCATCCACGGCGGCCTGCGCTACCTCTTATACGACCGCCTGACGACTCACACGACCTGCTGGGACTCTGGCCACATCGTGCGCATCGCCGGGCCGCTGCTCTCGCGCCTGCCGATCGTCTGGCCGGTCTACGAGGGCCATACGCACGGCCTCGAGACCGTCGAGACGCTGCTCGAGGTCTACGACCGCTTCTCGGCGATGAAAGGCGGGCTGCCTCACGTCCGGCTTTCGCCGGAGCGGGCGCTCGCTTACGTCCCCGGGCTCAAGCGCGATGGCTTGCTCGGCGCGCTCGTCTTCGACGAGTGGTGGATCGATCCGCTCGCCCTCGTCGACGCCAATCTCGACTCCGCGCGCGAGCACGGCGCCGAGGTCCGCGCCGGCGCCGCCGTCGCGGCGCTGGCGCGCGACGGCGAGCGCGTGCGCGGCGTCGTCGTCGGAGGCGAGACGCTCGAGGCGAAGGTCGTCATCAGCGCGGCCGGCCCGTGGATCGGCAAGGTCGCGGGCTTGGCCGGGCTGTCGATCCCGCTGCGGCTTCAGAAAGGGACCCATCTCGTCTACAAAGAGCGCCTGACGCCGGTCGGGCTGCTGCTCGAGGCCGTCGACCGCGGCCGCTACGTGTTCGTCGTCCCCTCGCCCCAAGGCACGCTCGTCGGGCCCACCGACATCGCCGCGCCCGAGGATCCCGACAAGGTCTCCACGCATCCCGACGAGATCAAATACCTGCTCGACTCCGTCCGGCGCTCGCTGCCCGATTTTCCCGAGCGCTACGACGCCACGGTCGTCGGCGCCCGGCCGATCCTCGGCCAAGCCGGCAGCGAGAAGCTGCTTTCCCGCGAGTTCGAGGTCTTCGATCACGAGCGCCGCGACGGGGTGCCGGGCCTCGTGACGATCGGGGGCGGCAAGATGTCGGACTTTCGCGTGATGGCCGAGGCCGCGGCCGACGCGGCGTGCGACAAGCTCGGCCGCGGCAAGCCGTGCCGGACGTTCCTCGAGACGCTCGACGGCGGGCCCGTCGGGGAGATCCGCTCCTACCCTAAGCCCTGGCGCCCCCTCAAGAAGTTCCTCAGGCGCCACCCGCGGCTGCGGGAGCTCCACGCGCTCGCCTATCTCGGCGGGGCGTTCGCGCGCCATTGGGCGCGGCGAGAGCTCGTCGAAAACCGCCCGCCCGAGGACCTCGCGGCGTATTACGCCGCTTAATTCGGCTCGACTGTGGGACGGTCGGTTCCAGCCCGGCGCCGCCAGGCGACTTTCAAACGCATCCACCACGGCGCCTGGCCGGCGTCGACGAGAGCTTCCTCGAGAATCTGGCTCAAGGGTTTGGACTTGAGCGTCGAGGCGCCGTCGGAGCCGGTCGAAAGCCAGCGCGCCGGCGCGTTGTAGATCGCGCGCGCCAACCCCCGCGGGCCGAGCGCGGAGTCCGCTTTCTCGAGCTCGCCGCCGTCGATCAAGTAGGCCTTGCGCTCCGAATCGAGCAGGGTCCGGCCGATCATGATGTTGGGCTCACGAAGGTCGCCGGGCATCAAGCGCGCCTTGGCGAGGCGGTCGATGAGGTCCAGGATCAAGCGGTGATGCCGCGCGTCGTAGAGGCCTTCCTGGATCAAGTCGTGGACGTTCGAGCCGTACACGCGCTCCTTGATGAGCACGGGGCTTCCCAGCTCGTCGGTGTGGGCCAGCAGGCGCGGCCCGGCGCCGGCGCGCGCGAGCACCCGCGCGCTGCGCTCGTCGTCGGAGGCGAACTCGTACATCTTGCGCCGCGCCTCGACGCCCCAATCCTTCGGGAAGAAGATCGTCTTGATCACGGCGCCGGCGACTTCCGGATGCTCGTGGACCATGCCGAAAGTACCCTTGCCCAAGAGCGACAGCTCTCCGCCTTCGCGAGGCATAGGGCCGGAGGCGGTCATCGCCAGACCGTTTAGCCCGCTCGGCGGGGCGACGCCGTCGAAGACGAGCTTGGCGTAGGGATCGCGGCTCGCCGCCAGCGCGAGGTCGCTCAGCGCCGAGCGCTCCCGCTCGTCCGACGCCGTAGCGGCGGCGGCGCCGGAAAGGTCTTTAAGAGCCGCATCCTTGAGGTGCGGCGCGGCCTGCAGCAACGTCCGCATGGCGCCTGGCACGGCCACCACTTTGGCGAGGATCGCCGCCGCCGGGCGCTGCGCGGCCGAGCCCGCGAGCAACGGCGCTAGAAAACGGGAGAAATCCGTCGGAGTCAGCGGGCCGTTGGCCTGGAGCGCGGCCAGCTGCGCCGACTGCGTCGTCAGCTCCCGCGCGACCGGGGAAACCGGGTCCGACAGCGGCCCGAGCAGCAGCGGATGGACCTCGGGAGGCGGCCCCTGTCGCTCGGCCGCGTGCAGCGGCAGGGCCAGGGCGGCGGCCAGAAGCCAGGTCAACCTCATGCTATGAGGATAGACGGATCAGGCGGGGCGAGCCTGAGCCCTTGGGGCACCCGGCCCTAGGTCTTTAGCCGGCCCGGCTCAATAGACGCCGCGCTCGAGGTACCAGGCGCGGCCGCGGCTCGACTTGTGGGTGCAGTCGATGAAGACGACGACTTGGCGGTCGTTGAACACGTAGCCCCAGCGGCCGGTGTCCTTGAGCTTGGTGCCGTCGATCTGGCCGTCGCGCAGGACGTAGGAGGGGTAGACCTTCGTTTTGTCCGTATCGTGGTGGCCGCGAACGTGGATCTCGACCGTCGGCATGTCGGCGAGGTATTTGGGAACCATCTCGTCGAGGGTCTCGGGGATCTTCTTCTCCGTCTCGATGTAGCGCGTCAAGCTCTCCTCGAGCTTGGCCAAGCCCGAGAGCGTCCGGCTCTCGCCCGCCTGGATCTCGAGCTGGTTGACGTTCTCGTCGACATCCCGGATGCTGTCCTCGCGGGAGCTCGTAGCGCAGCCGTC
>CAZRIP010000098.1:0-15135 GCA_964600165.1 uncultured Elusimicrobia bacterium
AAGGCCGCCGGGCTGCTCGAGTTCGACCTGACGGGTTTCTACGAGCTCTTTTACGACGAGTTCGTGACGGCCTCCCCGGGCGCCGGCCTCGCGAGCTTCACGACGAACGCGCCGCGCGCCGACCACCGCGGCGTCGAGGCCATGATCGTGCTGCGGCCGGGCGGCGGAGCTTATTGGTCCAACTCCTACACGCTCAACGACGCCGTCTACAAGACCTTCAACGAGACCCTCGGCCCCGGCGTCGTCCTCGACCGCTCCGGGCTCAGGGTCCCCGGCGTCGAGCGCGACGTCGTCAACTCGCGCCTGGGCTTGGAGACGCCCGGCAAGTCGGGCGGCTGGATCGAGGGAAACTGGACGGGGCCTTATGTGCTCAACAACAGCAACACGCTCTACGCCCCGGAGGCCGTCGTCTTCAACGCGAACCTGCATCACACGCGCAAGCTCGAGGGCTGGTTCAAGGCGATGACGGTCTACCTCGAGGCCCACAACCTGCTCAACCGCCGCGTCGTCGGGTCCTCCGTCGTCGTCGCCGACGCTCCGACGGACACGCCCGCGGCGATCGCCAACGGCAAGCAGGCCTTCTTCGCCGGCGAGCCGCTCGGCCTCTACGGCGGCGTTAAGCTATCATTCTAAAGGAGAGACGATGAGATTCTTGATCATCCTTCTGGCGGTCTCGGCGTCGGCGCACGAGGGGCACGAGCGCTCGGCCGCGCTCGGCGTGCAGAGCCTCGATTTCGCCGTCGCCGGCGGGGGAGTCCATGCCTTGACCGTCGAATACGGCGCCGACGGCAAGGCGAAGGTGTTCTATCGGGCCCCGTCGGGCGAGAAGACCCGCGTCGACGCGAAAAGCCCTCCGATCGCCTACGCCAACCGCGGCAACGACGTGCCGCTCGCCGTCTCGGGCAAGGACCTCCTCGCCCTTTGGCCGAAGAAGGGCACGGGCTACATGGACAGCGGGCCGATCGTCGCCGCCGCCTCGCGCGACGGCGGCAAGACGTGGGCGCCCGCCGCGACGCCGGCCGACGACGGCACCACGACCGGCCACCGCTTCCTGGCGGCGGCGACCGACGACAAAGGCGCGATCCACGCCGTTTGGCTCGACAACCGCACGGGCAAGCAGGCGCTCTACCACGCGAGCACGTCCGACGCGGGGAAGACCTGGTCGAAGGACGCGCTGATCGACCCTTGGACTTGCGAGTGCTGCTGGAACAAGATCGCGGCGGCGCCGGGCGGAAGGCTCTACGTGCTCTACCGCGCCATGCACCCGCGCGACATGGCGCTGGCCGTATCGAGCGATTACGGAAAAACCTGGAAGACGAGCAAGGGCGTGGGCCGCTTCAACTGGGACGTCAACATCTGCCCTCACGCCGGCGGAGGCCTGGCTGTCGCTCCCGTCGGCGGTCGCCCGCGCGTCCACGTGCTGGCTTACAACGGCGCCGAGGACGCCGAGGGGCTCTATTACCTTTGGAGCGACAATGACGGCGCGACGTGGTCGCGCCGCAAGCGCCTCGGACCGCCGGGCAGCCGGCACGGCGACATCGCCTCTTCGCCCGACGGCAAAAGCCTCGTCGCGACCTGGGATTCGCAAAGCGGCAAGGTTTACGCGGCGAAGTCGGACGACTCGGGCTCGTCGTGGTCCGAGCCGCGGCTATTGGCGGACGCCCGGGGCACGCATCCGCGCGTCGTCGCTCTCGGGGGCGGGTTCGAGGTCTTCTGGACGGAGCAGAAGCCGGATAAGCCCGCGGAGCTGAAAAGCGCCGCGCTTTAGAATTTTCTCGTCAAGACGGCGCGGAACTCGCGCGGGTCGGTCGGGTGCATGTGCAGGTCGCTGACGCCCTCCGCGGGCTCTCCCGGCAGTCGAGAGGCGTAATAATACTCGATGTCGTTGGCCTGCGAATCCAGTAGATTGAGGACTTCCAGCGCGACGTTCCACGACGCGCTCAGATCGACCGCCAAGCGCGCGTTGACGAGGCTCGAGGCCTTGGAGCGGACGGCGTCGTCCTGCGTCAGCGCGCGCGGGCCGAAGTAACGCTCGCGGAGCTCACCTGAAAAACGCCCGGACCTGACCGCGACGCCCGCCGCGACGACCGATTCGATCGCCTCTGGAACGTAGTTCCCGTCAGGTTCCGCGTCGATGAACCGCGCGCGGGACAACGACGCGTCGGCGTCGAGGGTCAGCCATTTCACCGGCGTGTAGTAGTTGGCCCACTCCACGCCGTAGCGGCGGCTGGGGCCGCTGGGCTGCGTGGTCCCGGAGTCGGCGTCCCAGACGAGCTCGGAGCCGATCTTGAGGACCCATAACGAGACCGTGCTCTGCAGGCCCGGGACGAGCAGCGTTCTGGCGCCCACCTCGCCGCCGACCGTGCGCACGAGCGGCGTGACGGGGCTTGGCGTCGTCGCGCCGCGCGCGTCGTTCGAGTGCAGGCTGTAGCCGCCGTTCAGATAGAACTCGGTGCGGGCCCAGGGCCCGAAGATCAAGGAAAGCTTCGGGCTGAACAGGCCCGGCGTCAGATCGCCGGAGTTCTGGGGAGCGACGGCGCTGCGGACGTTCATGCGGTAGACGTCGCCGCGCAAGCCGGCGACGCTGCGAAACGCCTCGCTCCATTCGACTCGATTCTCGAGGTAGGGAGACACGGACGTCTCTCCGACGCGGTCCCGCGTCGTGACTGAGAGGACCCGCCGGTCCTGGGTCTGGAACAGGCCGTTGGAGATCTCGTCGTCGCGGACTTGAAGCCCGAGCGTGCTCGCGGTTTTTCTGCCGCTCCAGTCGGCGTCCCATTCGCGGCTGGCCTTGAGGCCGGAGACGAAGCGCCGATCCTGCTGCTCGATCTGGTCGCCGTGGACCGGGTCGCTCAGAAAATAGGTGAAGTCGGACCAGAGATGCAGATCGTAGTAGAAGGCGTACGCGGAGATCATGGTCTTTCCGCGCTCGTCTCCGGCGCGCCACCGCCCGGAAAGGCTGTAGCGCTGAGAGTCGCCGCCGTCGCTCTCGTCGAGCGAGCCGAAGCGTCCGATGAGCCCTTCGTCGAGCGCTCGCTGAGCGACCTGGTCCGTCGAGTTCCACTTTCCCTTGTAACCCATGGCCTCGACGCTCAGGCCGTTCTCGTCGTCGCCGCGGGAATAGCGCAGCACGGCGTTCGCCTTGTCGTTGTCGTCCGGCCGCGTCCAAGGACCGTCGTCGCGCATCAGCTCGAGCGCGTAGAGGACATGAGCCGCGCCGAGCGAAGACGAGCCGGCGTAGAGCGCTCGGCCGTAGCCGAAGCTGCCGCCCTCCGCCTTCAGCATGGCGCGGGGCAGCGAGTCCATGTATTCCAAGTCGGCCGAGCCGGCCGCGGAGAAGTCGCCTTGATCGGCGCGATAGGAGCCTTTACGAAACTTCAGCGTTTCGACGAGCTCGGGGATCAGGAAGTTGAGGTCCGAATAGCCTTGACCGTGCGCGTGAGTGGGCAGATTGACTGGAACGCCGTCGACGCTCGTGGCGAAGTCCGTCCCGTGGTCCAGGTTGAAGCCGCGCAGGAAATACTGGTTCGCCTTGCCCGGGCCCGAATGCTGCGTGATCACCATGCCGGGGACCGTCTCCAGCATTTCGCCGGTGCGCGCCAGCGGTCGCTGCGCGAGCTGCTCTTGGCCCACGACGCCTTCAGAGGCGGAGTCCGCCGCTCTGAGGAGGCTGTCGGCGCGACCGTAGACGACGATCGGAGGCAGGTCCGCGGGTTGATCTTGGGCCCAGAGATTTAGGGCCGGAAAAAATAACGCGGATACGAGCAGCGGCACGCCCTACTCGGGGGTCCAGCGCGGCGCGGACGAGAACAGCCCGTCGACGACGCCGAGCCGATAAGCGAGCCAGAGGCCGAACGAGAGGCTCACGAGGCCCGTGACGAAAGTGAGCAGCCGTTCGCTGCGGTCCCATGAGCGCGCCAGCCTGAACATGGCGAACTCCATCAGCGCGGAGAGGATCAGCATGCCGGCCATCGTGCCGACGCCGAAGATCAGCAGGTAGCAGATCGCGAGCTTCGCGTCCCGGATCGTGGCGAGCACGAGGAGCGCCACCGCCGCGCTGCCGGCCAAGCCGTGGACGAGGCCGACGGCGAGCGAGCGCGCGAGCTGAAAGACGCCCGCGTCGCGCACGTGTCCCTTGAGCCAGCCGAGCTCGACGTCCACCAGATGCGCGTGCGCTCTGCCGTGCTCGCCGTGGGAGCGTTCCAGCAGCGCGTGCGCGTGCTCGGGGTCGTCGTGGGAGTGCGGATGGGCGTGCATGGGAAGCCCGAGCGAGCCGAGGCCGTAGCCCGCCATGTTGAGCGCGCCGAGGAGGATCAGGACGAGGCTCACGCAGAACTCCATGCCGAGCCCGATCCGGGGAGGGATCACTACGTTGAACGCGATGATGGCGGCGCCGACGGCGAAGATGGTGATCGTGTGCCCGAGCCCCCAGAACGCCCCGAGAAGCCAGGACGTGCCGAGGCGCTTGGCGCGCGCGACGATGGTCGAGACGGCGACGACGTGGTCGGAGTCCGTCGCGTGCTTCATGCCGAGCCAGAAGCCGAGCGCGAGCGCGGCCCAGAGGCTAGTCATCTGCCGTTCTTGCCCTTGCGCGTCTGGAGCCAGAGCTTGAAGCCCGAGGCCACGAGGAAGAGCAGGAAGAAGCCGGGGATCGCCGTCAGGGCCTTGTCGGTGCGGAAGAAGTCGAGCTTGTGCAGGCGCATGACCCAGAAGTGGAAGCGCCGCGCGCGATCGTAGACGTCGACAAGCTGCCCCGAGCGCGCGTCGACGACGACCTGCGTCCCTCCGTTCTCGGCGTAGGAGGTGATCCAGACCGAGCCTTTCTTGCGGCCGTCCGGCCCCTCGAATTCGTCGCGGCGCTCGAGCGCCGCGCGCGTCCAGCTCGCTGGCACGTACTGGGCGGCGATCTTGCCTGCGAAGTCCTCCGCCAGAGGAGAGAGCTTCTCGCCCGTCTGCGCGTCGACGAGGACCGCCGTCTTCTTGGCTTGGGCCTCGTAGACGAGCCGTCCGGCCTCGGCGCGCAGGTTGAGCCCGGTCGCGTCCTCGAGGCCGGCGGCGGCCAGCGCCTGCCTCGGGCTCAGGCGCGCCGAGGCCAGGGGCGGCGCCTCGACGGGCGTCTTGATCTTCTTGAAGCCCTCGGAAAGATAGAGCCTTCCGGCGTTGGCCCACAAAAGGCCCGTCAGCGCGCTCGAGGCGAGGAAGAGCCCGCCGATCGCTCCCGCCGTCCCGTGTCGGTCGCGCCAGGCCTTGGCGTTCAAAGCTCGGCCCATTGCCTGAGCAAGTTGTGATAGACCCCGGTCAGCTGGACGGCCGAGGGGTGGTCGGGATGATCTGCCGAGAGCTTTTGGATCGCCAAGTCCATGTCGAAGAGCAGGGAGCGCTTGCCGTCGTCGCGGATCATGCTCTGGATCCAGAAGAAAGACGCCACCCGCGCGCCTCGCGTCACAGGTTTGACGTGGTGGAGGCTCGAGGCCGGGTACAGCACCAAGTCGCCCGCGGGCAGCTTGACCTGGTGAAAACCATAGACGTCCTCGACGGTCAGCTCGCCGCCGTCGTACTCGTGCGGGTCGCTCAAGAACAGCGTCGCCGAGAGGTCCGTGCGGATGCGGACCGGTGTCCCGGGCAGATGGCGGATGGCGTTGTCGACGTGCGTGCCGAAAGCCTCGTCGCTCTCGTATTTGTTGAAGAGCGGCGGAAAGACGGTCTTCGGCAGCGCCGCGGCGACGAACAAGGAGTTGCGCCCGAGCGCGGCGAGGATCGTCTCGCCGAGCTCGCGCGCCGCCGGATGATCCTCGGGGACCTGCTTGTTCTTCTTGGCGCGCGCGGACTGGTGGCCCGCGGTGACGCGGCCGTCGACCCACGGAGCCTGCGAGAGCTTGGCGCGCGCCTGCGTGACTTGCTCGGCGGTCAGGAGACCGGGGACGTGGACGAGCATCAGAACTTCCAGTCCGTCGTGACGAGGAACGTCCGGCCCGCGCCCGGAATCACGTGGCCCGGGTGGATCCCGTCGTAATAGAACTTGTCGGTCAGGTTCGTCACGTTGAGCTGCACGGAGACCTTCTTGGTGGCCTGCCACTTGGCCATGGCGCTGAACGTCACGTAGCCGGGCGCCTGGCCGACGAAGCCGGCCTCGGCCGTCGTGCCGGTCGCCGGCGTCGTGCCGGTGGCGCGCGCCGACACCGCGTCCGCGCCCGCGCCGAGCTGCACGTCGTGAGGAAGCTGGTAGGTCGTCCACGTCGTCAGCGTGTTCTTCGGCGTGTTGCCCAGCGGCCGGCCCGTCACGCCCGGCGTCACCGAGGCGATCACCTTGCTCTTGAGGAACGTGTAGCCGGCGAAGGCCTGCCAGGCGCGCGTGATCGCGCCGCGCAGCCCCACGGAGAAGCCGTCGACGCGCTGATCGCCCGAGAGGATCTGCAGCGCGGCGTTGTTGGGGTCGGTCTCGCGCGCGTTGAGCATCTCGTCGCGGAAGACGGCGAAGTCGGCGCTCAGCCGCCGGTCCAAGAGCTCCCACTTCGTCCCGAGCTCGTAGGAGCGGTTCTTCTCCGGGGGAAGGCTCGCCGTCGCCGCGGTCAAGGCGAGCTGCTCGGCCGAGGGGTTGAAGGACGTGCCCGCGGAGAAGTAGGCGCTGCCGTAGTCGACGGGCTTGTAGACGAGCCCGCCGCGCCAGCTGACCATGCGGTCGACGCGCTCGAAGAAGCTCGACGGCGTCACGTCCTGCGTGACGTAGGAGGCGGCGCGGTCCCAGCGCGCGCCGCCGATGAGGTCCCAGCGCGGGCCGAGGGACATCGTGTCCAACGCGTACAGCGCGAAGGTGTCGACCGTCGCGCGCGTGACGGAGGCGACGGCCGCCGTGCCCGCGAACTGCGCGCCGTCGTTGGGCGCGACGAGCGTCGTCGCCGGGACGTTCGTGTAGGTCGTGCGCGTCGGCGCCGAGGTCTCGTGGTCGAACTCCGTGCCGGCGACGACGGCGTGGCCGACGGGGCCGGTCGCGAACTTGGCGGAGACCTCGGCCTGGTTCTGCAGGCTGCGCTCCGTGCTCTTCGTCGTGAGCTCGTTGCGGTTGACGGAGATCGACGCCTGCGGCGCGCCGTTGACGAACGCGCCGGCGATCTGCGGCTCGGTGATGCGCGCGTCGCGCTCGTAGTCCGCGTAGCGCAGCTGGTCGCGCACGGTGACCTTCTCATTGACGTCGTGCTCGGCCTTGCCCGTCAGCACGTCGGCCGTGGCCTTGAAGTAGTCGTTGGGAAAGCCGTAGAACGAGCGGCGGTCGACCTGCGCCGGCGTCCCGTAGAACCACGGCAAGCCGTAGTCCGGGACGTCGTTCTCCGACTGGTGCAGGTAGGTCAGCGTCAGGCGGCTCGGCGTGCCCATGCCGATGGTCAGCGCCGGCGCGAAGCCGTAGCGGCCGTTCTCGGCCACGTTGCGGCCGGCGACCTCGGACTTGTGGCCCATCACGTTGAGCCGGAACCCGGCGCCGGGAGCGAACTCGAGCGGGCGGCTGATGTCGGCCGTGGCTCGGCGCGTGGCGTCGCTGCCGACGGCGAAGGTGGCCTCGTCGAGCGGGCTCTCGAGGGGAAGCTTCGTGGCCTGGTTGATCGCGCCGCCCGTCGAGCCTCGTCCGAACATCAGCGAGGCCGGACCTTGCAGCACCTCGACTTCCTGCAGGTTGAAAGGATCGCGATAGTAGCTGCCGAAGTCGCGCATGCCGTCGAGGAAGAAGTCGGAGCGGGCCGAGAAGCCGCGGATCGTCAGGTTGTCGCCCTGCGAGCTGCCTTCGCCCGCGGCGATGCTGATGCCGGAGACGTTGCGCAGGACGTCGCGCATCTGGGTGACGCCTTGGTCCTGGATCAGCTGCTGCGGCAGGATGACGATCGACTGCGGCGTCTCGACCAGGGGCTGGGTGTTCTTGCCGAGCGAGGAAGTCCCGGGATTGTAGCCGCGCTCGCCGGTGACGATCACCTCGGAGAGCGGCGTCTCCTTTTTAGCGGCGTCGTCGGCGCCGCCTTCGCCGGCGAAGGCCGTCGAAGCGAGGGAGGCGGCGAGCAGGGACGAAAAGCACGTCGGGCGGAGTTTGCGGGGTTTCATCGAGTCCTCTCAGTCTAGGGGATGGCTCTGGACTCGGGGGACTCTGGCCGTGAGATCGGGTTCATCGCAGCTCGAAGCGGATCGGGATCGTGGCGCGGCAGGCCACGGGCTTTCCCGAGGCGTCGTAGGCGGGGGAGAACACCGCCTCTTGGATCTTGCGCAGCGCCACCTCGTTGAAGACCGGGTAGCTGCCCTCGAGGAGCTTGGCGTCGCGCACGCGGCCCTCGGCGTCGATGACGATGGAGAGAAGCACGCGGCCGTCCTTTCCCTGCTGGCGGGCCACGCTCGGGTAATCGCGCGAGGTGATGAAATTGGAGAGCCAGCGCGGCTTGCGCGCCGTTTGGGACGCCGGGACGTAGTCGCCGCGGCCCGTCGCGTCGCCCCCGCCGCCCGTTCCCGCCGGGGCGCCGGCCGGCGCGGAGGCGGCCGCCTCGGGCTCGGGCGCGGCGGGCGCGGGGGCCGGCGCCGGGGCCTTGCCGGCCTTGGGCAGCGTCCACTTCGGCGCGGGCTTGGCGTAGCCGCCGCCGCGGTTGGGGGCGGTCATCGGCATCATGGAGAGATCGAGCTCGGCGACGACCGGCGGGAGGCTCTTCCCCAGGTGGACCCAGCCGAGGAGCAGCGCCGCCGCCGCGCCGTGCGCGAGGACGGACTGCCCGACCGCCGAGCCCGGGAGGAGCCTAAGCACCGGTGCGTTCCGCGGCCAAGCCGACGCGCGTGACGCCGGCCTGCCGGATCGAGTCGAGGACCTCGACGATCTTGGTGTAAGGCAGCTTGCCGTCGGCGGCGAGAGTCACGCGCACGCCGGGGTTGGCCTTCGACTCGCGCGACAGGCTCTCCTTGAGCCCGGCGACGTCTACGGCGCGGTCCATCAGCTTGATCGCGCCCGAGGCCTCGATCGAGACCGTCAACGCGGCCGAGGCCGGAGCCTCCGCCGTCGCCGCTTGGGGGATGTTGACCTTGAGCTCGGAGTCGGAGGCGAGCTTGGCCGTCACCATGAAGATGATCAGCAGCACGAGCATGATGTCGACCATCGGGGTCACGTTGATCCCGGTGACCGTGCCGTCTTCCGAGAGGTCGTGCGCGCTCATGCTTGCACCGCCTCGCGCGCGGGGCGCGGCGCGTCCTTGCGTGAAGAGTCCTTGAGGAAGACGAGCACGAGGTGGACGACGCCTTGGGCGGCGGACAGCCGCCGTTTGAGCCGGGTCTGGAAGTAGTTGTTGGCGGCGACGGCCGGAATGGCGACCAAGATGCCGAAGGCCGTGGCGACGAGCGCCGAGGAGATGCCCGCCATCACGACGGCCGAGCCCGACGCGCCGGTGACGGCGAGGTCGTTGAAGGCCTTGATGATGCCGAGGACCGTGCCGAAGAGCCCGACGAAAGGCGCGTTGTTGCCGAGGGTTCCGAGCACGATCAGGTTCTTCTCGAGCGCGGAGCGCTCGCGGATGAGCCGCCCCGTCATCGCTTCCTGCGCCGCGGCCGCGCCCTTGGAGGCGTTCTCGAGGCCGGCCAGCGCCACGCGCGCCTCCATCCCGGCGGCGCCTTCGGCCGCCCGGCGCGCGCCGTGCAGATCGGAGGCGTTGAGCCGCCGCGCGAGCTCGTCCTGGAAAGAGTCGAAACCGTCGGCGCCCTCGCGAAAAGCCCGCCAGCGCTCGATCATGACCGACAGCGAGGCCACGCTCGCCGCGATCAGCACCCAGAGGACCCACACGTCGCCCGCCAACGCGGCCTTCTTGAACAGTTCGGTCATGCCACTTTCTCCTTTAATAAAGCGCCGCCGTCCCAGGGGATGATCTGGAGACGACGGCAGCGCTTGCACTTGAGCTCGACGCCGGAGCTCGTGACTCGGGCCAGCAGTTGGCCGCAGCAGCAGCGACGCTCGGCCGAGTCCCTATTGATATTGAGATTCATTCTCAATAAGGATTTTAGCATGAAGCCTTATTGAAATGCAATCTCAATAAGGCCCAGCGCGGACGCGCTAGTTCTTCTGCTCTTTGGCGCCGACGTCCGCCGACGGGTTGTCGAGGCGCTGAATGATCATCTCGAAGTAGTCGACCGGGTAGGCGCCCTTGACCGGGATGCCGTTGAGCAGGAAGCCCGGAGTGCCCTGGAAGCCGTAGGAGTGCGCCTCGTCCTCGTCGGCCTGGATCTTGTCCATGACCTTCTGGCTCGCGGCGTCGGCCTCGAGCTTCTTGACGTCCAGGCCCAGCTCCTTGGCGGTCTTCTTGAAGAAGTCGTCGCCGAGCGCCTGCTGGTTTTGGAACATCTTGTCGTGCAGCTCCCAGGCCTTCTCGGGAGACTGCAGAGCCGCGGCCTCGAACCATTTCGCGGCCGGCAGGGCCTGCGGGTGCATCGGCAGCGGGAGGTCCTTGTAAACGAAGCGCAGGTCGTTGCCGTACTTCTTGCGCAGGGCCTCGACGGTCTGGTAGCCGCGGCCGCAATACGGGCACTGGAAGTCCGAGTACTCGACGAGCGTGTATTTCGCGTCCTTGTTTCCGCGGATGCGCGAGACGTCCGGCAGGACGGGTTTCTTCGGGCTCTTGAAGGAATCCTCGAAGTCCTTCTTCTCCTGCTCTTCCTCGTCCTTGCGCCGCTTGTCGTTCTCTTCCTGCGCGGCTTGGCTGACGATCTCGAAGACCTCTTGGCGGTGATCGCGGATGAAATCGAGGAGCGCCTGCGGGTGCGCGTCGAGCTCCTTCTTGAGGGAGTCGTCGGCGGCGGCCTTGGCGGCGGCTTTCTTCTTGGGCGCGGCGGCGGCGGCGGCATGGGCGGCGGAAGAGAGGAGCAAGGCGGCGAGGACGGCGAGCGTGGTTTTCATCCTGTTTTTCTCCTTCGTCACGTTTTCGAGATCAGATTGAGAATATCATTTTCGACGGCCGGCTCGTCGATGGGGCCGTGATAGACGCGCTGCAGCACGCCTTTGCGGTCGATCAGGTAGCTCACGGGCAGCCCGTAGACGCCGTAGCTCACCGCCGTCGCGCGGTCGGAAAGCGCGATGGGAAACGACGGGTTGTAGCGCGCGATGAAGGACATCACGGGCTTGCGGCCGCCTTCGTCGACGGACAGCGCGAGGACCGTGAACCCCTTGTCCTTGAGCCGCGCATGGAGACGGTCGAGGTCCGGCATCTCGTATTTGCAGGCCCCGCACCAGCTGGCCCAGAAGTTGAGCAGCACGACCTGGCCTTTATAGCGCGAAAGCGAGACGACTTGGCCGCCCAGGTCCGCGACCTGGAAATCGGGCGCCGGCGCCAGGGCGATGGGGTCCGCCGAACGAGCCGGGCGCCGCGCGATCGAGACCGCGGCGACCAGGCCTGCGAGCGCGGCGAGGGTCAGGAGGTTGCGGCGCATCGGTTCATGATACCAAACAATAAAAAGCCCCTGTGCGCGCAGCGCACAGGGGCTGGATGCTCACTTCGTTAGCACCCGCAGGGAGTCTTCGGACCCATGGTATTATCCCTCCGTGTTTACGGATTCGGCCGAAGCGGCCGTCTTATGCTGCGTCAAAATGCTCTTCGCCACGGCGCCGACACGCGCGAAGACCGTGGCGTCGCGCTCGGCGCGGGCCAGCAGGATCGCTCCTTCATAAAGCGACAAGATCGCCTCGGCGGTCCCCTTGGGGTCTAGGCCGGGGCCGAACATGCCCGCCTTCTGGGCGCGCGAGAGGCATCCTGCCATCCCGCCCGCCCATTCCTTGAAAAAGTCGCCGACGCGCTGGCGGAACTTCTCGTTGACGTCGCTCATCTCGACGGCGACGTTGCCGATGAAGCAGCCGGCCTTGCAGCCGTTGCCCGTGAACAGCTCGCCGCAGCGCTCGAACATCGCGCCGACGGCGGCGACGGGATCGCCCTGCGCGCAGAGCGGCTCCACGCGCCGCTCGCGAAACTCCTGCAGCTTCCAATCGAGGACGGCCAGCGCCATCTCCTCTTTGGACCCGAAATGATGGAAGAGGTTCGCCTTCGTCATCCCGCAGTACTGAGCGATCGTCTCCATCGAGGTCGCGTGATAGCCGTGCAGATGGAGCTGGTGCTCGACTTGCTCCAAAATCCTCTGGCGGCAGGCGACGTCGGGTTTTCGTCCCATATTTGATTAACCGGTCGGTTAGTAACCAAATAATACCATGAGAAGCCCGGGCTTGTCAAGGCCCGGGCTTTCCCCTTTAGAAGCTTTCGCCGAAGCCGACTTCGCCGGTCACGCCGGTCTGGTAGGCCGAGACGCGCCGCTCGAAGAAGTTCGCCAGCTCCTGGACGTCCTGCAGCTCCATGAAGTTGAACGGGTTCTTGGAGCCGTAGACCGGCGGGATGCCGAGCACGGCCAGGCGCTGGTCGGCGATGAACTGCAGGTACTGCCGCATGTCGCGCGCCGAGAGGCCGGCGACGCCGAACTGCAGCACGTCCTCGCCGAAGGCCATCTCGCACTCGACGGCTTCCTTGATCATTTGTGTCACGCGCGCGTCGAGATCGGCGTCGAAGAGGTCCGGCTGCTCCTCGCGGACCGTCTTGATGACTTCGTAGGCGAACTGGATGTGCATGCTCTCGTCGCGGAACACCCAGTTCGTTCCCCCGGCCAAGCCGTTGAGCAGGCCCTTCGATCGGAGAAAGTAGACGTAAGCGAACGCGGCGAAGAAGAACAGGCCCTCGATGCAGCTGGCGAAGCAGATCAAGTTGAGCAGGAACTGCTTCTTCTGCTCCTTGGTCTCCGTGCGCTCGAGCGAGTAGATCGACTCGATCCATTTGAAGCAGAACTCCGCCTTTTTCTTGATCGAGGGGATGTTGTCGATGGCCGCGAAGGCCTGCGCGCGCTCGCGCTGGTCGGGGATATAGGTGTCGAGCAGCGTCAGATAAAAGTCGACGTGGACGGCTTCCTCGAAGAGCTGGCGAGACAAGTAGACGCGCGCTTCGGGCGAGTTGATGTGCTTATAGAGGTTCAATACGAGATTGTTCGAGACGATCGAGTCGCCGGTCGCGAAAAACGCGACGATTCGGTTGATCAGGTGGCGCTCGGCGGGGGTGAGCTTGGTGTGCAGATCGGTGATGTCGTGGGAGAAGTCGACCTCCTCGACGGTCCAGGTGTTCTTGATCGCCGCCTTGTAGAGGTCGAAGAACTGCGGGTACTTCATCGGGCGCAGCGTGAGGTTGAGTCCTGGGTCTAATAGCATAGAGCTCTCCTGAGGGTCAGCGCGTCATTGCGGATTACTGGCAGGACTCGCAGCTCTCCGGGTTCTCGAGAGAGCAGGCGATCTTGTCAGCGTCCGAGACTTCCTTCTTCGGCTCGACAGGCGTCGGGACAGGGGCGGCGGCCGGAGCCTGCGCGACGGTCTTCGCGATCCGGGTGGCCGGACGCGAGCGCAGGTAGTAGGTCGTCTTGAGGCCCTTCTTCCAGGCGTACATGTACATCGACGAGAGCTTCCCGATCGACGGGCTCTCGATGAAGAGGTTGAGGGACTGGCTTTGGTCGAGGAAGGCTCCGCGCTCGGCGGCCATGTCGATCACGGAGCGCATCGGGATCTCCCAGACCGTGCGGAAGCGCAGCCGGATCTCCTCGGGGATCTCGGCGATGTCCTGGATCGAGCCTTCCGCCATCTTGATCTTCAAGCGGACGTCCTCGCTCCAAAGACCCAGGCTCTTGAGCTCGTTGACGAGATAGCGGTTGACCTGCAGGAACTCGCCGGACAGCGTCTCGCGCTTGAAGAGGTTGCTGACCTGGGGCTCGATCGACTCGTAGGAGCCGACGATGGAGGCGATGGTCGCCGTCGGCGCGATGGCCAAGAGCAGCGAGTTGCGCAGGCCTTGCGCCTTGATGCGCTCGCGCAGCGCGTTCCAGCGAGGCATATCCGCGGGCTCCACGTTCCACGCGTCGAACTGCAGCTCGCCCTTGGCCGCGCGCGTCTCCGAGAACGACGGGTGCTGGCCGCGCTCGACGGCGAGCTGGCACGAGGCCGACAGCGCGTGGAAGTAGACCTCTTCCTGGATCTTGCGGGAGAGCACGCGCGCCTCGTCGCAATCGAAGGGCAGGCCGAGCAGGAACAGCGCGTCCTGGAGGCCCATGATGCCGAGGCCGACCGGCCGCATCCTCTTATTGGACGCCTGCGCGGCCAGGGTCGGATAGAAGTTGATGTCGATGACGCGGTCGAGGAAGCGCACGGCCGTCTTGACGTTGGCCGAGAGCTTCTCGAAGTCGAAGCGCCCGTCGAGGATGTACTTGGCGAGGTTGATCGAGCCGAGGTTGCAGACGGCGGTCTCGGCGTTGGACGTGACCTCGAGGATCTCCGTGCAGAGATTGGAGGAGTGGATGACCTGGCCGGGGACGGCGGTCTGGTTGGACTTCGCGTTGCAGGAGTCCTTGAAGTTCATCCAGCCGTTGCCGGTCTCCGCCAGCGACTTCATCATCTTGGCGTAGAGCTCCCGGGCCTTGACCTGGCGCATGAAGAGGCGCTCGCCTTCGGCCTTGAGATAGGCTTCGTCGAACTCCTTTCCATAAAGATCGCAGAAGTGAGGCACGGCCTTCGGGTCGAAGAGCGACCAGACTCCGTCTTCCTCGACGCGGCGCATGAAAAGGTCCGGGATCCAGTGCGCCGTGTGCAGGTTGTGCGTGCGGCGCGCCGCGTCGCCCGTGTTGTCGCGCAGCTCGAGGAAATCCTCGATGTCGGCGTGCCAGGTCTCGAGGTAAACGGCGCAGGCGCCCTTGCGCTTGCCGCCTTGGTTGACGGCGGCGACCGAGGAGTCCAGCGTCTTGAGCC
Source organism: uncultured Elusimicrobia bacterium (assembly GCA_964600165.1). Classification (GTDB taxonomy): domain Bacteria; phylum Elusimicrobiota; class Elusimicrobia; order UBA1565; family UBA9628; genus CAZRIP01. The sequence continues at coordinate 14,819 of CAZRIP010000098.1, forward strand.
ACGGGACGATGCCGTTGGATTGGCCGTTGGTCGAGCGGATCAGGGAGCCGCGCGAGCGCACGCGATGATACGCCACGCCGATGCCGCCCGAGAACTTCGAGAGCAGGGCGATGTCCGTGTACTTCTTGTAGATCGATTCCAGGTCGTCGATCGGCGAATCGAGCAGGTAGCACGAGCTCATCTGCGGGTGGCGCGTGCCCGAGTTGAAAAGCGTCGGCGTCGAGGGCATGTACTCGAAGGCCGACATCAGTTTGTAGAGCTCAACGGCCTCGCCGACGTTCTCGGCCAGGCCGCAGGCGACGCGCAGCATGAAGTAT
>CAZRIP010000099.1:0-15107 GCA_964600165.1 uncultured Elusimicrobia bacterium
TCATTCCAGCCAGCGCTCGCAGGTTCCAGCCACTGCATCGCCGCGTTGCGCACTTCCCGCGTCAGGCTGTCAAAGAATCGAGCGACGCGATCGACGTTGTATACGCCTGTCGCGCCGATCCGAGCAGTAGTTAACGATGCCACGGATTCCTCGCCAAATGCCGGGCCTGATGTCATTCCTCCTCCTCAACATCGCTTTCACTTTACCGGGGATGGACAACTGCTTTCGTTGGTGACACGTTTGCGTGGACTGCTGAGGCACAAATACCCTGGCGGTCTGTTAGCGGATATCTTCAGAGATGCGGCGTCGGCGTTGCTTGAGAAGATCGAGCGGGATCGCCTGCCAAATTCTAAGCCGATGAATCGACGCCAAGCCGGAAGCGTTCCAAAAGGTCAGCGGCTTGGAAGCCGCATCGTCCCAAAACGCGTCAAACGTGAAGTTTGGGCACGCGACGACGGGCGGTGCGCCTTCATCGCGCTCGATGGAAGACGCTGCGAGAGTCGAGACGCACTCGAATACGACCATATTATTCCGTGGGCCGACGGCGGAAGATCGGACACTCCCGCGAATATTCGTCTGCTTTGCCGGGCCCACAATCAGCGTTTGGGAAGAAAGAGATTTGGCCCGCGGCCGCAAGACAGATAATTCGAGCTCGAATACATAGTGTGTCCGGACACACTATGTATTCGCGAAGGGTGACGTGCAGCGGCGTTACTTCGGCGTGGCGACGGGGGCGGGAGGCGCGGCCGGGACGGCGTCGGGGGCGGCCGCCCCGCCGCCATCCGTCTCGTCGTCGGGACCGGGCAGCGGCGGAGGCGCGGCCGGCGCGGGCTTTCTCTTGAACAGGTCCTTGAGGCCGCCGCCCGAGGAGCCGTAGGGCTGCGGCTTCTTGACGAAGGTCATCTTCGTCTGCATCTTGAGGGACAGCCACATCGCGAGCAGCATCAAGGGCTCGTGCATCATCGGGTTCTGCAGCAGCCAGCCCGGGGTGTAGCCGCCCAGCCATTGCCAGGCCGGGTTGAGGATGCTCAGCGCGCCGATCGTCGGCAGCCAGTGCGCCATCGTGAGAGCGGTCATCACGCCGCCGACGATGCCGATCGAAAGCACGCCCAGCGTCGGCAACGTCTCCGGCTTGAACGAGCGCTCCGGCATGAAGATCTGCGAGCTGTTGAGCGCGTTGTACTCGACTTGGCGCTGGACGTTGCGCAGCAGGAGCTCCATCAGTACCTCGCGCTTGGCGACTTCTCTTCCATTCCAATTGATCGTCTCGTCGCTCTTCAGGATCTTGCTCAGCGTCTCTTGCGCGCCGCGCGGATCGTCCTTGAACGCCGCGAGGTCCGAGCCGAAGATCTCGCGCACGCGGCGCGACAGGATCAGCTCGCGCGCCGAGCCCAAGGTGTCGAGGTCGGCGACCGAGGCGTCCTCGAGGCCGCGCTGGAGGATCTCGTCGCGCGACATGTGCGAGAGCTGCGCGTCGGTCATCGCCTCGGCCGCGGGCCGCACCTTTTCCGCCAGCGCGTTCCATTCGGCCTCGTTGGCGAACTTGCCGCTGATCTTCTTGCCGCCGCGGTCGACGACGCTCTTGCGCACGAGGTCCTCGACGATGCCGTCGACGAGGAACTCGTGATAGTTCTCGGCGACCGTGGCCAGGAAATGGTCGAGGACCTGGCGATCCGTCATGGTCTCGACGCCCTCGGGCGCGCCGCCTTCCTTGGCCCACTTGTCGCGCGCTCCGGCGGCGATCTGCTTGATGAGCCGGGCCTCGTCGCCGAGCCGCGCGCTCTCGAAGACGGGAGACGCGACCTCGCGGAACATCGGGTCGTTCATCAGCGTGCCGGCGTCGGTGAAGTAGAAGAAGTCGCGCGTCGCCTTGTCGCCGAGGCGGTCGGGGTCGATGCGGCCCTGGCCCTGCGTGAAATTGACGAGCGAGGTCTTTTGGGGGTCGAGGCCGTACATGTTGACCTCGCTGTAGGCCTTGAGCTTCATGTCGAGGCCGCGGCTGGCGCCGACGGTCAACAGCACGATCTTGGCCGTGCCTTCTTCCAGAGCCTTGAGGTTCTGCTTCTCGCGGACCTCGTCGGCGCGGAAGAGCTTCTCGGCCTTGAACGTGTCGCCGACGCTGTAGCGCACGATCTCGGCGCTGGTCAAGCCCTTCTTTTGCAGCAGCTCGTCGACGCGCTCGAGCTCCCCGGGCGTGTTGATGACGACGACGGAAAGCTTGTCCTTGCCCCGCATGGCGTGGTCGAAGGCGGCGTCGGTCAGGCTTTGGACCGCCGCGTCGCGGCCGGCCGCGATCGTGTACTGGCCGTCGGCCGTGCGCGTGCCCTCGCCCTTGATCACGACGTTCGCTTTCTCGAGGATGGGCCGCAGGGCCTCAGGCAGCGTGCCCGACAGCGCCACCATGTAGCGCGTGCTGCGCACGACGTCGCCCGCGTTGGTCATCTCGAGGTTCTCGAAAGGATTCGTGATCCGCGCGTCCTGGGCCAGCTCGAAGTAAGTGCGCTGGCCGCCGGTGTCGAGGTCGGTGTAGACTTGGGAGCCGCCGTGGATTTGCAGCGGCTTGCCGCCCTTGTTCGGGTTCTTCATCACGAGCTCGGACGGGTCTTGGAGCGCCGCGGTCTTGTAGAAGTCCTGCGCCATCGTCCGCGCGTAGCCGTCGATGCTGAACGAGAACCGCTGCGAGCCCTCGACGACGTCGCGGAAGTTCTTCGCGTCCGTCTTGGTCTTCGCGTCGCCGCCGAACCACGGCGTCGATTCGCCGATGGCTTGGCGCAGGTTCGACGCGAAATCCGTCTCGATCGCCTGCAGCTCCTGGGCGAAGGCGCTGCCGGGGGTCTTGAGCTCACGCTCCATGCGCTCGCCGCTGATGCCGTACTTGAGGCAGAGGTTGTCGACGGCCTCCTTGAGGCCTTGGTGCGTCTTGTAAAGCGGGCTGCCGATCTCGACGGTGCCGCGGTCCTTGCCGAGGGAGGTCGGCGGGTCGAGGAAGAGCTGGTCGAACTCGTCGTAGATCTGAAAGCGCCGCTCGAGCGGCGACAAGCCGTTCTGAGCCTTCTTGGTCAGGTGCTCGGCGGCCAGGTCCGAGAGCGTCTGGATGCGGAAGTCCGGCGTCTTGCCGTGGAAGTAGCTCGCATAATCGGCCTGGGCCTGCGCGCGCAGCAGCTCGCCGTGCGTGTTGAAGTCGACGCCGTCGAGATTGGCTTCCTTGACCACGCCGCGGATGATCGGCATCAAGAGGATCATGGCCAAGCTCGTCTTGCCCGCGCCCGTATGCACGAGCAGGAAAGCCTTGAGCGCCTTCTTGGCGTCGCCGCCGTTTTGGGCGAGCAGGTCCAGGAAGTTCTTCGCGGCGTCGGTCTGAATGGCCTTGTAGTTCGGGATGCGCGTGACGTCGTGGATGCGCAGGGCCTCGTCGGCGAGCTCCGCGAAGGCGTTGATGCGCGCCTCGCGATAATCCTTGTTCCCCTCGCCGGACATCTTGCCGGCCATGGCGTCGCGCACGAAGTTCTCGCCGTTGTAGCGGTCGACGGCGCCGCCCTCGAAGGAGCGGCGGTGGTGCTCGATCGCGTCGCGATAGATCTGGCGATCCGGGCCCGCGCCGATGCTCTTGAGGATCTCCGTCATCGTCTTCGACGTGACGTCCTTGATCTCCTGGATCGTCAGCTCGCGGCCGTCGGCCCGCGCGCCTTGCGCGGCGTCGCTCAGGGCCTCGACGAGCCGGTCCGTGACGCGGTCGGCGTTCGAGCTCACGGACTTGGTCGAGATGGCGGCGCCGATGCGCTTGAGGATGGACGCGCTGATGCCCGGAGCGTCCTCGATGACGACCCAGTTCGCCGTGTTCGAGAGCTTCTCGACGACCTCGGGATTGCTGATCCCGACGCCGTCGATGACGATCTCGGGGGCCTTCGGCTTGCCGCTCGGGAACGAGGCGGGGTCTTTCTTGAACCGCTCGAGCTGCTGCTGATACGCCTTGTAGCGCTCGGGGAAAGAGTTGGTCTGGCCGACGATGTCCCGCAAGAGCTCCGGGTTCTTCGTCAGCCGCTGGCGGACCGCCTTGTCGGCGACGTCGCGCAGCGCGGGCATCAGGATCATCTCGCGCAGCGTCTTCAAGGACTCCGGCGACTCGCCTTGGTCGATCGCGCCCTCGACGACGACCTCGCCCGCCCCCGGCTTGGCGCTCTTGTCCGCGAACACGTCGCGCATGACGACGTCCATGTCGCGCAGGGAGTTGAGATGCTCGTCGCCGACGACGCTCATCGCGAGCAGCTTCGGCAGCTCGATCTTCCCCTTGCGCCCGTCCTCCGAGAGCCGGCGGAAAGCCTCGAGGTAGATGTCGGAGCCGACCTTGAGCGTGTCTTTCGGGCGTTCGGGCGCCTCGCCGCCGAAGAACTCCTTGACCTTCCCCCAGCCGAACGTCATCTTCTCGCCGAAGGACATGCCCAGGAACGGGCGGTCGACCTTGAGCTCGTTGCTGACGCCGGCCTCGGAGCTGAACACGCGCATGAGGTCGCCGTCGCCGTCGAGCGTGCGCATGGCCCGCATCTGCTCCTTGTATTGGTCCATCGACGCGGCGTCTTGATGCGGGGCCTGCGGCAGCAGCAGCCACGAGGTCTGCTGGGCCATGTCGCCCCAGGCCTCCGACGCCACGAACGCGTTGACGTGCGACGAGCCGCCGAAATCCCCCGGCGTCCCGCCGAAAGCCGCCTGGACGCCGTAAGAGACGTCGCGCAGCACTTCCTTGCTGACCTCGGCGACCAGGAAATACTTGAGCGCGCCGTCGGCGAAGCCCCCCGTCGTCAGCGCGAGCTTGGCGAGCTGGCGGCCCGCGCTCGTCGCCAGGCCGGCGATGCCGGGGCTCGGGCGGATCGACTCGACGCCCTGACCCAGAGAGCGCCACATGCCGGCCTTGGCGAGCGAGCCCGCCTCGGCGTCGGCGCCCGCCGACATGCGGCCGAACGCTTTCGACAGCGCCTCGAGCGGACCCGACGACTCGCCGAGCGCGCGGACTTGGCCCATCACGCCGGTCGTCGGCAGCGACTCGGTCGGCAAGGGATTGAAGAGCATCAAGAAGCCGGTCTTCGCGCCGAAGGAGGCTCCGCCGAGCGCGCCCTGCGCGATCGCGTCGCCGTAGCCCTTGTAGGACGAGCTGCCGGGCTGCCGGTGCTCGGCGATGGCGTACATGCCCGCCGACATGCCCCCGCTCGCCGCCGCCATCGTCGCCGCCATTTTGACCTGGTAAACGACGGAGCGCGTCAGGATCGACGTCGCGCCGCGCGTGGAGAGCGCGCGTACCGCCGCCTCCGTGCCCTGCGAGGGCAGGCCCAGCGTGACCGCGATGTTGCGGCTGACGTTCAGGAAGACCTTGGAGGCGAAGTTGGCGCCCTTGGCGGCCCCGCGCAGCGCCATCGAGACGAGCTTGCCGACCGCGCCGAGCTTTTGGAGCACCTCGAGCTTGGAAAGGGTCGTCAGCAGCTCCGCGAGCGCCTTGAAGGCCTCGCCGACGGCCTTGAAGGCGGCCATCGCGACCGGACCGGCCACGGCCATCAGCAGCGCGCCCGCGAAGATGTCGAAGACCATCGTGCCGCCCATGTAGCCCTTGGCGGCGTCCGGCAGCAGCTTGAACGCGCTGTTGAGGTTGGCCTGCGCGATCGACGCGGCGTCCGATTTGAGGTTCGACGTCAGCATCGACATGATGTCGAAGCCGGAGTCGGGATCGCTCTTGTCGCGGTCGAGGCGCGCCTTGGCCTTGGCCGTCGCGTCGGGATCGAGCTGGGCGAGCAGGTCGTTGACCTTCGCGTAATCGCCCGCCGCCAGAGCGTCCATGGCCTGGTCGCGGATCGGCTTGTTCTGGAACAAGACCTGCCACGCCTTGTAATTGAGCGCCTTGGCGCCGAGCTCCCCGGCCGCGTCCCGCCCGCCGCCGATGTTGAACGCGCGGTCGATGAAGCGGAACTCGTACCACTTCTCGTCGTCGGTCTTCTTCGAGCTCAACATCTTCGTGGCGTACATGTTGAGCTGGTTGAGCAGGTCGAAGGACTGCATGTTCGCCGTGAAGTTCCCGAGGATCTGCGAGAGGTTCGTCTGATAGACCTTGAGCGCGGCCTGCGTCTTCTTGAGCGAATCGGCGCTCGGAGGCCCGTTGGCCATGCCGAGCAGCGCGAAGAGCTCCTTGGATTGATCCTGCAGCGGGGCCAGGGCGTTCTTGACCGCGGACACGTCGTCTCCGAGCCTCTGAACGGACTCGATCGCCGCGACCATGCTCTGGAAAAGCGCGATCGCGCGCCGCACCTCGGGGGACTGGTTCTCGGGCTTGAGGAACTCCTGGTAGAGGTTCCCGTTGACGTCGCCGAGAGCGTCCTTGAGCACGCGGTCGCCGGCGAAGACGTTGAACTGCTTGGCCAGGTAGAGCGCCTGCAGCTGCTTGGTCTGCGCGAGGAGCTCCTTGACGTCGTCGGCCAAGATCGGCGCCTCGCGGCTCGTGTAGCGCGCGCGCGACAGCGCGTTCGAGAAGGCGTTGGCGACTTCCTGGAGCATCCCGTCGACGGATTGCTTCTGGAGCTTCTCCATCTCCGGGATCATCTCCTTCTCGGCCTGGTCGAGCAGCCGCTGCGCCTCGGCCGTCATCTTCGGGTCGCCCGCGATGCCGGTGCCGCCCTTCATCTTGTCGTTCTTGAGGCGCCAGACCTCGACGGCCATCGTCTGCACCTGGAAGCGCTGGATCTGAAGCTGGGCGAGCCGGACCCATCGGTCCATCTCGTTCATGATCGCCTGGCGATCCTGATCGTTGAGGCCCGGTTTGAGGGTCCCCTGCTCGAGCTGGCTCTTCACGAACAGGCGCTGCTGCGCGTCGGCCGCGAAGCCGAGATACTGGATCGCCTCGGCGGCGATGGCCTTGAGCGTCGCCGAGTCCTTGAACTCGGGCGGCAGCGTGTTATCGAGGTCGCGCGAGGGCTTCATGTCGGACATGGCGGACAACCACGGCCACGGGATGCTCGCCGAGTTCGCGGCGACCGTCTGGCCGGACTCGAAGCCCTGAAGGATCTTCTGAATGTCCTCCTGCTTCATCTGCGTGATGTCGACGCCCGAGCCGTCCTTCTTGTCGAACGGGTTGTAGGACAAGCCCGAGACCGACGTGAAGTAGTAGACGAACTGCGAGAGCAGGCTCTTTTGCAGCAGATCGAGCTGGTTGTTGTTGTAATAGGCGAGCACGCGCTGCTGCATGTTCTTGAGCTTCTCGGCCATCTGGCGCAGCTCGTCGGGGCTGAAGGTCGCGCCGGAGTCGACCTTCTTGTTGAGCTCCTGCATCTCCGCGTCGAAGTCCTTGATGTCCTGCGGGAACTTCGACTGGATGTCCTTGAGCTGCGCCTGGATCTTGGTCTTCGAGTCGGCCGGCGTGCTCGGATCGTCGAGCAGGTCCTGGAGATCCGTGCGGCCCCAGAAGATGCGGACGACCATGTGGACCATGCTGTTGAACGCGCGGCTGTAGGAGACCTTCTGCTTCTCCTGGCCGCTGTCGTTGTAGGTGAAGCCGAGCTGCTCGATGCGCAGCGCGCGCTGGTCGCCGGGATCGGGCTGCCGGACGGTGAAAGCCTGGAAATCCTGCGCGATGCGCCGGACCTGGACGTCCTGAGTGACCACGCCGACCCCGGCGTTGCGCGCGACGATATGGCGGAAGTTGGGCCCGGAGGCCACGACTTCCTGCGACGTATGCATGTCGTCGAGGCGCTGCGCCTCGTTGGCCGAGTTCGTGTAGAAGCGCATCAGAGCGAGCGCGGAGCTCTGGTCGCTCTGCATGGTCTGCAGGCCCGTCTGAAGCTGCTGCAGCTGCTGGACGAGCTGCGGCGATTTGTCGATCTGGGGGTCCATGCGGCGCAGGTAATCGATCGCGCGCTGACGCTCGGGGGCGCTCAGGCTGGTGTTCTTCTGGATCAGCTGGATCGTCTGCGCCACGTTCGCGTCGTGGACGTCGAAGAAACGCTTGGCGCCCGCGTCCCAGACGCGGTGGCTGCCCGCCGGAGGGTCGTCGGCCCAGGCGCGGCTCCAGCCGTCGAGGCCGGGGCCGAGGAAGGCGACGCAAAACGCCACGGCGCTCGCCAGGACCTTCTTCAAAACCGTTTTCAGACGGCGTTTCATGGCTCTCGAGAAGTGTATCTAGAGGAGAACGCGGGACCCAGGGACCTATGGTCCTTGAAGCCCTAGGCCCTCGGCCTCGGCGGTCTAGGACTAAAGGCCCAGGCGGCCGGACGCGATAGTATAGGGCGCGCGCGGGCGGCGCGCCAGGGGTCTATTGCGGGTCCTCGAGGTAGGGATCGCCGGTCAAGGGAACCATCCAACGCAGGCCGATCGGGGCCTGCGCGCGGTTCGAGTATCTGGCGACGTCGCCGCCGCCGGTGCGCACGGCGTCGGTCAAGTTGAGGCTGATCGACGCGAACGGCGGGCTGTCGGCGTTGAGCGCGCCCGTGTCCTTGGCGATCTGCTGATCGAGGAACTTCTTGAGCTTCGCGCGATTGCCCGCGCCCGGCGGGCCGCCGAAGAGGCCGCTTTGGTCGGCGGAATACGACGCGATCTTCTCGAGCGCGCGCGCCGCCCGGGCGGCCGCGTCGGCGTCGAAGTTGACGCGCAGGGAGTCGCGCATGGAGGGATCGCTGCCGAGGAAATTCTCCTGGAACCACGAGACGGTGCCGATCATCGCGGCGTTGTTCGAAGACTTGCGCGCGGCGAGCTTGTCGCCCTCGATGTGGTAGACGGTGACGCCTCCGACGTCGAGCGTCGTCGCGCCCGAGCGGCCCGGGATCGTCACGTCGACGTGGCCGTTGGAGATCTTGGCCCGGTCGATCTTATCGATGCCGGCCGTCGCGCCCTTCGTGACCGTGACGACCGTGATCAGCAGCTCCTTGCCCTTGAGCTCGATGTTCGCAAGATAGCCGCCGGCGTGAAGGTACTTGTCGCCGTAAAGGCAGTAGTACGTATCGCCCGAGTCGCCGGCCCAGTAATGGTATTTCCCGCCGAAGTCGTACGCGGTGTTGCCCGAGCTGCTGAAGGCGCCTTTTTCCTTGCAGTCCGACGCGTTCGCCGTCGCCGTCGTCGTCTGCGAGCCGCTGCCCGCCGGCGGCGACGTCGTCGTCGGCGTCGTCGTCGTCGGAGTCGTGGTATCCGTCGGCGTCGTGGTGTCCGTTCCCGTGCTCGTCACCGGAGTCGCCGGGCTCGCGGGACTGGCCGGCGGGGCGTCCTGGATCTCCGCGGCCTCGGGCACGATGTCGAAATAGCTCGCGGCGGCGTTCCACTTGAGCCCGTAGTATTGCGGCGTGCCGTCCGCCTTGTTGCCGATAAAGCCGAACGCCAGGTCCGCGGCCGTGTTGAGCTTCTCCGTGGGCAGCCCGGTCGTCGGGTCGACGCTCACCGACTTGACCGCGCCGGAGAGCAGCGAGGGCTGATTCGCGTTGACGAGCTGGCCGTCCTTGATCTCCCAGGCCGCGTACTGCAGGCCGGCGCCGCCCTGGCAGACCAGCTGGAACTGGTGCCCGTTGGTGTTGACGGTGTGGCCGTTTTGCAGAAGATTGCTCGTATAGGCGGCGTAGAGGTCCGCCTGCGTGAAGGTCTTCATCTGCCCGTCGACGCCGAACGCGAAGTTCCCTTGCGGGTCGCGCGAGAGCTGGTACTTGATGTCGTATTTGGCCTTGTCGTAATAGGAGTTCTGGTCGTTCTGCAGCCGCACGTCGCCGCCGTCGCTCGGGATCTGCTGCACGTCGAAGGCCTGGCCGTAGATGTGGGGCGATTGGCCCGGGCCGGACGGGTTGTCGTTGCTGACGTCGACGACGTCGAGCATCGGCACCATCACGCCGTTCGACTGGCGGAACTTGAGCTTGAGCGCGACGGTGACGTCGGTCTGCGTCCCGTCGGCCAGCGTCATCTTCATCGTGTGCAGGATCGCCCCGTTGCGGTAGATCTCCTGGTTCGTGAAGTTCGCCGACGTGAAATTGAGGTTGAGCCCTTGTCCGGCGCCCGTGCCCGCGCCCGGCACCGGCACCGAGCCCGGCGGGTCGATCCACCCGTCCTTCCGGGCGATGTCCTGCGTCGTGCCCTTCTTGACGTTGGCGGCGTTGAGCGCGGCGGCCGCCTCCGTGGCCGCGCTGACGAGGAACGCCGCCTCCCACTGGTCGATCGTCGTGTTCTGCCCGCTCGTCTCGCCGGACCCCGCGCTGCCGCCGGCCCACGGCCCCAGCACGTCCTTGCGGTCGCCGATCTGGGCCTGACCGCCGACCGACCACGCCGCCATCTTCTGCGTGAAGATGTCCTTGGCGCCCGGGTACGCCCGGAGAGCCTGGGCGATCTGGTCCTTGGAGTCGTCAGCGACCCAATCCGGCGCCGCCGCCTGAGGCCCGGTGAGCAAGGCGGCGTAGATGATGCCGACGCCGTTGGCCGTCGCGGGGTCGGAGACCTTCTTCTGAAGCCCGACCGCCAGGCTGCCCTTGATCCCATTCATCGCCTGCGCGTCGGAGCGGATCTTGTCGATGACGAACTTGTTCGCGTCGAGGACGATGAAATCGACGACGGCCTTGACGGCCTGGTCGCGCGCCGCGGCCGGCGTGTTTTGCATGACGGCTTGGATGATCGGGTTGACGCCCTGGTCCTGCACGGCCGCGCCGGTGTCGCTCCCGTGCACGTCGGGAGCCGGACCGCCCGCGTTGCCGCCGGCCGGCGCGGGACCGGCGTTGCCGCTGAACTCCCTGGCCGTCTCGGCGCGCAGGAAATCGACGCGGTCGCCGCCGTTATCGGGGACCTGCATCGCCATGTCGAGAAGGGCCGGGACCACGGCTTTCTTCGTGGCGTCGCCGGCCGCGGCCTTGAGTCGCGCGAAGAGAGCCGGATCGCTCGCCTTGACCGCCGATAGCATGTCGATGAGCTTCTGCTTGTACGCCGGAGTGAGGCGCGACTCGAGGGCGAGCAGGGCGTCGATATCCGGATCGGCGGTCTGCGCGCGGACTTGCTTGGGCGGCGCGGGCTTGGGAGGGGCCTCGGCCGGCAGCACGGAGGCCGATTGCGCGATGGCGGCGATCCCGTCGACCATCGTGACGGTCTTGTCGCGCTGCAGCGTGATCATCTTGCCCTGACGCACGAGCTTGGCCTTGGGCTGCTTGTCCTTGCGGCTATCGAAAAGATCGAGATGATCGGCGGGCTTGTCGGCCTTGACGAAGGCGTCGCGCTCGGAGGTATGCGCGAAGTAGGGATGATTGGCGACCGGGAACGCGACCCAGGTATCGGCGGCGAACGCCGGGAGGGCGCAGGCGATGGCAAAAACCAAAGCCATGAGGGACTTGGGGGTCATGGTTTTTTCTCGACCGTCAGTCTATACCTTAATATGGCTACCTTTTCGTTGTCTCTCCGTCACTCCAGCGTACCTCCCGGGGCTAGGACCCGGCAAGGGCCAAAGGGCCTAGATCAGTCATTGCAGCGTCGCTGACGCCGTCGGCGTAGTGTTGAGCGTCGTCTGCGCCTGGTTGATCGGCGTCTGCAGCTTGAACTCCGCCGCCGCATCCCTCATGTGCGGCTGTATGTAGGGGCTGCTCGCGTTGTCGGGGTTGGCCAAGGGTCCCGCGGCGCTCGTGAACTGGTTTAACACGTTCCCGCCTTGCAGCACGGGGGTCAGCGTTCCCGGCGGCGCCGACGTGACCGGTAGCGTGCCGTTCGGCGTGGCGGCCGCGCCGCCGGTGCCGCCGGCCGAGCCCGTGACGTTCCCCATCGCAGTGCCGAAGCCGTTTAGCGCCGTGTTCGCCGTGCCCGTGATATTCTGCTCGTGGGTCGTGTTCACGGGGGTGATCTGCGTCTGGAGGGCATTGACCTGACTCCAGAGACCGTTGCTCGCCGCGGCCTGCCGGTTATATTCGCCGACCAGGCCCTGATACTCGGTTTGCAAGGCCGACGCTTGCGACTGGAACTGCGTCAGGTACTGCTGGTTGGTGCTGCCCACGTTGCCGGCCTGCGCGGTGGCCGCCGTCATCGAGCGGTTGGCCGCGTCCAAAGCGCTTCCCACCGCCGTCAGAGACGTCTTGATGCCGGTGAGCTGCTGCTGCGCCTTCGGGATCAGGCCGTTGTTGCCGACGTTCGCGTTGAAGGCGGTGTCGACGGAGCTGTTCTGCCCGTAGTTCGCCGTGGCGTTGGCGGCTCCGCCCGACGTGCCGTTGATGTCCGTATAGACCTTCTGGATGGCCGCCGAGGCCGTGACCGCCGCCTGGGCGTCCGTCTGCAGGGTCGCGTCGACCGGCGGAGTCACCGCCGCGTCCGTGAAGTACTGGCGAATCTTACTGGTGTTCGTGACCAGCGGGCTGCTGGTCGGATCGGGCTGCGCGGACACCGTTTGCACGCCCAGCACCTTCGCCGTCGCCCCCGAGTCGCGGACGTAGAGCGCGTTGATGCTGTTGAAGGCCGTCAGCAGCTCCTTATAGGTTGAATTGTCCACGTTGTTGGAGTTGCTGCCGAGCTGGTCTTGGAGCTTCACATTCTGGCTCATGCTGATCCACGGGACGTTGACCGGCGGCGTGGCGCTCGCGTTATTGCACGGATTGGTCCCGCCGACGTTGTTGCCCTGCTCCATCGCCTGCTGCGCCACGATCATGTTCGCGCCCGCGGTCTGCAGTTGAGCGGCGACGGCGCTGAACGCCGCGCCGGACCCCGGCGCCGCCGTGCCCGCCACGCTGGTCCCCGACGCCGCGACCGAGGTGGCGCCGGCTCCCGCGAACTGCGTGCACAACTGGCCGATCTGCGCCTGAGGAGCCGTCCCCGGGCCGCTACCGCTGGTGTAGTTCGGCGGCGTCTGCGCCTTCGGCTTCGTCCCGTCGGAGGTGCCGCTGCAATCGAAGCCGCCCGAGCCCGCGATCTGGCCGCAGTCCTGGGCGCTGCAGTACCAAAGCCTGTTGGTCTGCGGGTCGGTGCCGTTGGAGGCCGGAATGCCGCAGTAGTTGACGTTGCCGGTCTGCGAGCCGTCCGTGTTCGGCGCCTGCGTCGAGCCGCACAGCCCGATCTGGCCCGCCTGGACCAGGAAGAGCCCGGTCGTCGGATTGCTTCCCGCGGCGGGAGCGCCGCTCTGGTGCGGCACGCAGTAGACCGAGTCGCCGCTGTTCGTGCCGAAGTTCGTGATCTGCTTGGCGATCAAGCCGGTGATGGCCTTAAAAGGCGTCATGATGGCCTCTTCCGCCATCTTGTCGCGCAGCTTGTACCACATCAGATCGAGGTCGCCGGCTTCCTTCTTCTTCCACTCGAACTCGATGGCTTTTTCCTGCTCCTCTTTGGCCTTCAAGAACGCCAGCGACTGGCCGTCGGCGTTCTTGCTGCCCTTGTCGCCGCTCGCGCCCGACGCCTTGTCCGCGGAGCCGGAGCCCTCTCCGTCGCCGCCGCCCGCCGCGCCGCCCGGCATGGCTTGGCTGGCCGCCTGCTCGAGGTTGCTCGACGCCGAGCCCGGGCCGTTCATGAGATTGGCCGCGTTCTGCGCCGCCTTCTTCAAAGCGTCCAAGCTGTTGGGGTTGCCGCCCTGGGAGTCGCCGCGCGCGCCGCGCATGCCGGCGCCGCCGGTCGGGCTCGGCGAGTTGCCGACGTTTCCCCTATTAGGCACGCCCGCCGCGCTGATCGGCGGCAGCGAGTAGCTGCCGCCGCCGCCGCCGGACACCGCTCCCAAGCCGCGCAGGCCTCCGGCCGACAGCGGGATCTTCGGCACCGGCAAAGCCGCCTTGGGCCCGGCCGCGCCGGCGGCTTTCGCCGCGGACTGCGCGAGCGCGTCCTTCCAATCGTTGTTGTCGGCTTTGGCCGGCGCCGCCGGGGCGGGAGTCGAGGTCGCCGGAGGCTGCTGCGTGCCGCCGGGGCCCATGATCAGCGCCGAAGGGTCGCGCACGTTGAGCGGCGTGATCACGTCCGAGCCGCCGCCCGCCAGGCCGCCGGGCGCCAAGCCGTTGACGCCGGGCTCGTACGGCGAGCCGCCCTTGCCGAAGAGACCGCCGTCGCGCGCGCCGAAGCCGCCCTGCAGGCCTTGGTCGCTATCCGGAGCCATCATGAAGTGCTCGGCGAGCGGCGCCAAAAACAGCACGCCGAGGCCGGCCAAGATGAAAGCGAGGTCTTTCTTCTTGAACTGCTTCATGCGCTCCAGCAGCGACAGCCCGCCCTGGGCCACGCCCTTGATCTTGAGCTGCGGGGCGTTCTTCGCGTCCCTCAGCGTCGGGATCGGAAGCGCGGGCTTCTTGTCGTCGTCTTTTTTCTGGTCCATGGCGCGGCTCCTTTATTTAATTCGGGATCGGGTAATCCTTCACCTGCTGGCACTGATAGCCTTCGTAATGATAGCCGGTTTGTGACGGGCCGCAGCTCGAGCCGGCCGAGCCGACCTGTCCTTTGTCCGCGTTCGCGGCTTGCAGATCGGACGTCGGGATCGTGTAATTGCCGATGAGCTTCCAGCTGCTCGGCTGGGTCGGGTCGCCGCCGTTGTTCAAGAGCTCGTAATGCTGGCCCGACGGAGCGGGCGTGAGCTGCGTCGGCGGGCCGCCCGTGAAGCTGTTGGCGTCCTCGCGCGCCGCGACGCCGATCGGATAATCGGGCACGAGGTTCGGCTTGCCGCTCGAGTCCACGCCCTCGTAGTGCTCGCCGGTCGGAGCCGCCGGGAGGCCGGAGTCGCCGCCGCCTTTTTGGCTGTTGAGATCCTGCTCGACGCTGGGAGGCGGCGTCTGGCCCGCGGGAAAGGTGTTGTAATTGTACTCGAGCTGCTGCGTGCCGTCCGGCGTCGTCTCGTAGTGCATGTCCACCGGCGCCGGGGGCAAGCCGGTGTCCGCGCCGCCGGTTTGGGTGTTGAGATTGGCGTCCTTCTCCCGCGCGTCGTCGACCGGGTTGTCGACCGCCGGCGTCTGCGGCATCGAGCCGCCGACCATCGAGGAGACCGCGACCGTCAGCAAGCCGATCAGGAAGACCACAGCCGGCCAGAACATCGCGCTGGCGACGGCCGCCGCGCCCGGGCCGCCGAAGGCCGTCGCCACGAGCATCGAGCCGAGGGCCATCTCGCTCGCCGCCGTCGTGATGTAGAGCAAGCCTTCGAAAGCGCCTCCTTTCGACATCAGATCGGACGCTTTGCCGAT
>CAZRIP010000100.1:0-14930 GCA_964600165.1 uncultured Elusimicrobia bacterium
CCCTCGCCGATCGAGCGCGCGATCCCCTCGGCCAGCGCACGCTCGCCGGGCCCCCAGAACACGCGCAGCTCGCAATCCAGGCGCTCGCGCAGCAGCCGGCCGAGCAGCGCGTAATGGCTGGCCGGCCAGCGGCGCGTGTCCTTGCGCGAGGCCGGCACGAGCCCGATGACGTTGCGCGGCGCGGCGCGCTTGGCGATGTAGATCCTCGGCACGAAGTCTGCGCCGGCGCCGGGAACGCCGAGCGTTTCTAAGACGCGGATTTTCTCGAGCCCGGCGTAATGAGTCGTCAGTGACTGCGTGAGCGGGGTGTTGTAGGCCCAGCGGTGCGCGACGTGGGCCGGGCCGGCCTTGACCGCCGCGCCCGAGGACGCCGTCAGCATCGCGCTGCGCGGGTTGCCGAGGAAGTCGATCACCCAGTCGTAGCGCCTGGCCCGGATCTTCTTGAGCCAAGCTAGCGTCGAGACGACGCCCGAGGCGTCGTAGACGACGATCTCGCGCAGGTGCGGGTTGCCTTGGAGCGCCTCGGCTCCCGGAGGCTCGACCAGGAAGTCGATCGCGGCGTTCGGGAAACGCTTTTTGAGCGCCGCCGCCGCCGGCGTCGTGAGGATGACGTCGCCGATGCGGCGCAGCTGGATGACGAGGATCGAGCGAGGCTCCGCCATCAGAAGCGCGCCCGCCCGCGCGAGAGATTGAGATAGAAATCGAGCGCGTTGTCGTCGCCCCGCACGTAGATGCGCAGGATGGGTCCGTGCTCGGGCTTCCACGGCCAAGGCGTCAGGCCGCGGCGGAACGCGAAATCGTAGCGATAGCCCGCGTCGCGCGCGGCCTTGCGGACCTCGGGCACGAAGGCGCCCGCGCCGTAAGGATACGCGAAGCCGACCATCTCGCGGCCGAGCCGCTGCTCGAGCCTGATCTTGCTTTCCGTCAGCTCCCGGCGCGCGTCGTCGAGAGGGATCCGCGCGAGGTTCTTGTGGCTCATCGTGTGCGAGCCGAACTCGACGACGCCCGAGTCCTGCATTTCTTTGACCTGAGCCCAAGTCAGCATCGGGATCTGCGGCTCGGTGGCCGGGTTGTGCCAGGCGTTCTTGCCCTCGAGAGTATCATGCACGAGGAAGATGTTGGCTTTGAGGCCCAGCTCTTTCAAGATCGGATAGGCGAGCTCGTAGTTGTTGGCGTAGCCGTCGTCGAACGTGACGAGGAGGGGCTTCTCCGGCATGGGCTTTTCCCCGGCGTCGATGGCGCGCAACTCGGAGAACGTGAGCGTCGTGTAGCCGTTGCGCTTGACGTATTCCATCTGCTCTCGGAACTGCTTCGCGGTGACCCAGAGCGGCTTCAAGCGCGAGCCTTTCGGATAGTCGCCGACTTTATGATAAGTCAGGATCGGCAGCCCGTTCTTGACCGGACGCCGCCACCAGTTCCAGCGGCAGCTCGCGCCGATCGCCGCGGCGCCGCCGACGAGAGCCGGGATCAGCATGGAACTTTTTTGGGGGGTGAATCGTATCCGCTATGACGACTGCGGGATAGTTCAACGGTAGAATGGCCAACTGTCACTTGGACGATGCGGGTTCGAATCCCGCTCCCGCAGTCCGTCGTCGACCATATCGCCTTGACAGAATTTGTTTCGGCTGCTAAAGTTGATTCAAGTGACAGTTGGCGCCGTTGGCTATCCCACGTGGGGCTCCAGGAAACTGGAGCCCTTCGGCTTTTAGGATCGAGTCTTTTCCAAACGATGACGGTCTTCATCGCTCCAATTCCTTCAGTTTGGCATATTTCAGCCAGTGATGGAACGCGGACAGCCCGGCCCAGACCAGGCCCGGCGCTCCGTCGAGAAACGCGGCCTTGAGCACGATCCGCTTGAGCAGCTCCCACGGCAAAACCAGGTGATAGAGCGGCGTGAACTTCATGCCCGCGTCGCGCTTTTTTTGCGCGGCCAGCGAGGTGTAGCGGTCGAGCTTGGCGACGTACTCCGAGAGGTCCTTGTAAGGGCGATGGACCATGCGCCCCGCGAGCGGGGCGCCGACTTCCCCGTCGATCTCGAGTCCCTCGTGCAGCGCTCCGCCGACGAACTTCGCCTTCGCGCGCCGGAAGAGGCGGACGTGCTTTTCCGAGCCGAGCCCGCCGAAGCGCAGCGTCTTTCCCATGAACTCCACCGAGAAGCGGATAGGGAAGGCGTCCGCGCCGCCGGCGGCCGTCGCCGTCGCGATCGCCCCGCCGAGAGCGCCGTCGACGCGCTCGTCGGCGTCGATCCAGAGCACCCACTCCTTCGTGCACAGCTCGAGCGCGGCCTGGCGCTGGCGCGCGTAGTCGTCGAAGGCGCGGCGCGCCACCTTGGCGCCGGAGCGGCGCGCGAGCTCCTCGGTCTTATCCGCGCTGGCCGCGTCGACGAGCACGACGACCTCGTCGGCGGCCGCGGTCTCCGCCAGGCTCATCAGGCAGCGCGCGAGGTCCTCCTGCTCGTCCTTGGCGATGATCAGCGCGCTGACGGTGGGCTTCACGCGAGCGCCGCCTCGTAGACCTTCTCCAGCTGCTCGGCCATGCGCGCGAGGCCGAACTTGGGCAGGTCGGCGCGCGCGGCGTCGGTCAAGCGGCGGCGCAGCGCCGCGTCATCGATGAGCCGCAACAAGTTCTGCGCGAGCGCCTCGGGGCTTCTCGGAGGGCACAGCAAGGCGGAGCGCCCGTCCTCGACGACCTCCGGGATGCCGCCGGCGGTCGTCGCCGCGATCGGCAAGCCGCAGGCCGCGGCCTCGAGCAGCACGCTGCCCATTCCTTCGCCCCACGAAGAGAGGCAGAACGCGTCGCAGGCCTTGAGGACGGGAAGCGCGTCCGGCCGGTGGCCCAGCAGCAGCACGCGGCCGGTCAGGCCCGTCCGCTTGATGGAGGTAAAAAGCCGCTCCTTCTCGGGGCCTTCCCCGGCGATGAGAAAGAGGGTCTTAGGCCGCTTGAGCAGCACGATCAAGGCCGCCGCGATCAGCGTGTCGTGGTCCTTGTGCGGGACGAGCGCGGCCGCGTTCCCGATCCAGAAGAGGTCGTCGCCGAGGTTGAACTCGGCCGCGAGCCGGCTGCGGAACTCGGCTCGCTCCTCAGGGGAGGGCGGCGCGAAGCGCGCCGCGTCCACGCCGGCCCAGCCGCATTCCTCGACGTCGACGGGCAAGCCGTCCGGCACGACGGCGATGCTCTCGCGCGAGAGGCCGGGGCCGCTCATGACGTCGGCGATGGCGCGGGAGACGGCCACGACGCCGCCGGCGCGGCCGTACTTGCAGCGGCGGCTCAACCCGCCGCCGAGCGCGAAATCGACCCGCCGGTGCGAGACGCGCGCCGGGCCGCCGAAACAGGACGCGAGCATGGCCACGCCGGCCGCGTGCGCGGTGTGGGCATGCAGCACCGGCCTCTCGCTTTTCGCCGCGCGCGCGCGCAGCGGGAGCGCCGTCAGCGGATCGAGCTCGCAGTAAAACGGCAAGGGCAGCGTCTCGAAGCCCTGGCGGGCCGCCTCGGCCTCGAGCGCCTCGCCGCGACGGCAGGCGATGACGTTGCGGTGCCCGCGCGCCTTGAGCGCCGCGGCGAGATAGAGCAGCTGGCGCTCCCCGCCGCGAAAGCCGCGCTCTCCGTCGACGTGGAACACGCTATACGAGCTTTTCGTAGATCTTCTCCGTGCGCGCGGCCAGGCTGTCGACGGTGAAGCTCGTCTGCCAGCGCCGGCGGCCCGCCTCGCCCATTCGAGCGCAGAGCGCGGGGTCCGCGAGCAGGCGGCCGATCGCCTTGCCGAGAGCCTCGGGGCTTTCCGGAGGCACGAGCAAGCCGG
The DNA here is from genome assembly GCA_964600165.1 of uncultured Elusimicrobia bacterium. Taxonomy (GTDB): domain Bacteria; phylum Elusimicrobiota; class Elusimicrobia; order UBA1565; family UBA9628; genus CAZRIP01. Next base: position 3,800 of record CAZRIP010000100.1, read on the forward strand.
TCTCTTCGTCCGCGACGACGTCGGAAAGGCCGCCCACGCGCGTCGCGACCACCGCCCGGCCCATCGCCATCCACTCGAGCGCGGCCCGGCTGACGGCCTCGGATCCGCGGGATGGGACTACGCCGACGCGGCAGCTGGCGATGAAGCGGACGATGTCGGGGACGTGCCCCAGGAACTCCGCGGTCAGAGGCTCCAGGCGCCGCGCGGCGGCGCTCGCCATCGCGGGCTCGAGCTCTCCCTTGCCCGCGAAGCGCAAGACGACCTCCTCGCCCCGCGCGCGCAAGATCGCGGCGGCCTCGATCAAGTCCTCGTGGCCTTTGACGGCGTCGAAGCGGCCCAAGAGCCCGACGGAGGCGCCCGGCGGCAGCGGCGGGACCTCGTTGGCGGGCGCCGAGATGCCGGGCAGCACGAGCTCGACGCGCGCCTGGGGAAAGCTCGCGCGCAGATGGCGTTCGATAGCGCTGTTGGCCGCGATGAACGCGGTGGTCCGCCGCGCCAGCAGGCGCGAGAGGATGTAGGCGCGCGGCATCCGCGCGTCGGCGCAGGTGCGCACCACTTTGACGGCGGTGCCGGCGGTCAGACCAAGGGTCATCGTCTGCGCCTGGCCGGTGTGGGCGTTGACGAGCTGCACGCCCTTGCGCCGGAGCGCGCGCCGCAGCACGGGAAGCTCGGCCGGGCCCTGGGCGATCTCGCGCGTGACGAGCCCGAGCGCGCGGGCGCGCTGGGCCGCGAAGGAGCCCTTGCGGGCCCAGAACTGCACTTGATGCCCGCGGTCGGCCAGTCCGCGCGCCAGCGTCAGCGCGTAATGGGCGATGCCCGAGTCCCACGTCTCGTCGTGCGCTTGAACGATCCTCATGTCGCCACCTTCATCGATAAGAGTTCTTGGGCGGCTTTCCAAGCCGAGTCGACCGTCGTGAGCTTCATGCAGAGAAAGTGTCCCTCGGGGCAGGTCTTGCCGCCGTGCAGGCCGCAAGGCCGGCAGGCCAGCTCGTGCTCGAGCACGCGGTGGCGCTCGCCGTAAGGAAAGAAGCCGAGCTCGCGGCTCGTCGGCCCGAAAAAAGCCATGACGGGCACGCCCGCGGCGGCCGCGAGGTGCATCGGCCCGGAGTCGTTGGTCACAAAAAGCGACAACCGCGACATCAGCGCCTTGAGCGCGGACAGATCGGTCTTGCCCGACCAATCGAGCGCGCCCGAGGCCGCCGCTATCTCGGCGCAGAGCGCCTTGTCGGCCGGTCCTCCGACGAGCACGCAGCGCGCGCCCTCGGCGGCCAGCCGCCGGCAAAGCTCGGCGTAGCGCTCCGGCAGCCATCTCTTGGTCGCCCAGGCCGCGCCGGGATGCACGCCGATCAAGCGCTGCGAGGGCGGCACGCCGTCCGCGCCCAGGCGCTCGTTGATCGAGGCCTTTTCATCGGAAGAGATCGAGACGTAGCGGGAGTCGCCCGATTCGACCGTCGCTCCGGGCTCGACGGTGCGCAGAAGCGAGAGGTTGCGCTCGAGGTCGTGCATGAGCCAGGCGAAAGGGACGGCGTCGGTCAGAAGGAAGCGCCCGGCGCTCGTCGAAAAGCCGACGCGGCGCGGGATGCCGGCCCAATAGGCGATCAGCGCGCTGCGCAGCGAGCGGTGCGGGATGACGGCGAGGTCGAAGCCGCGCTCGCGCAGGCGCCGCGCGAGACGCCAAGTTCCGCGCAGCCCGCCGTCCGGGCCGCGCTTGCGATCGATCAGGACCTCGTCGACCTCGGGCGCGCGCGCGAAGAGCTCGGCCATGCCTTCGAGGGTCAGGACGGTCAGCCGGCTGCCTGGGAGGGCTTTTTTCAAGCGCGCGGCGAGCGGCAAGGTCAGCAGCGTGTCTCCCAAGAACGCCGTTTGGATCAGCAGCACGTTCGAGGCCGAGGCGCCGCCGGCCGGCGAGCCGAGCTCGTTGAGCCGCACCGCCGAGCTGCCGCGCGCCACGCCCCAAGGCGCCAGCGCGTCGAGATAGCGCTCCACCGTGTGCCGCTCGAGCGCGGGGGACGGCAGCCGCAGCGCGACGAAGAGCCGCCGCGCGAGCGCGTCCTTCTTATAAACGGAAGTGTTCGGGACGCCCGCCGCCTTGCGCAGGATCAGCGAGCGCAGATTGGCGTGCAGGTCGAGCAGATGCGTGAAGCCGCCCGCCCGTATCGCCGCGAGGGCGGGTCCGAGGCCTTGGAACGGCAGGACCTCGTCGATCATCGGGTTGCCGCGCAGGGCGTCGGCGAACTGCGGCTTGACGAGCGCGGAGATCCGGCAGTCGGGCCAATGCGATTTGAGGGCCCGGTAGACCGGCGCGGTCAGGATGACGTCGCCCAGGGACGACAGGCGCACGACGAGAATGCGTTGTCCCATCAAAGGAAGACGCTATTATAGCAATTCGGCGGGGACGACCTCGTTTCTCGCGCCCGCTGGTCCGTGGCTTTAAAGCCGCGGACCAAGGAGGGACATCGTGCGGGCCGTCGCCCCCTGGAGGGCTTCGGCGGTCTTGCGGGCGAGCGCGCCCTGGGCCTTGGCCCGGGCCGGGTCTAGGACCAGCTCGAGGAGCTTCTCGGCCAGCGCCGTCCGATCCGCGACGCAAAACCCCGCTCCGGCGCTCTCGAGCAGCCGCGCGGGCTCCCGCGTATGCTCCGTATGCGGACCGAACAGGACGGGCAAGCCCGCGAGCGCCGGCTCGATGAGGCTGTGCCCGCCGATCGGCACGAAGGTGCCGCCCACGAAGCAGGCCAGCGCGCCCCGATAGAGCCCGCGCAGGAGGCCCAGGCGGTCGAGCAGCAGCGCGTCCGCCGGCCACTCCGGGTCCGACGCGCGCGCGAAGCTCACGCCCTTACGGGCAAGGAGCGCGGCCGCCTGATCGGCGCGCTCGACGTGGCGCGGCGCGAGGATGAGCTTTAAGCGCGGCTCGGCCGCGCGCGCCGAGAGCCAAGCGTCGACGACGGCTTCTTCTTCCACGGGATGGGTGCTTGCGGCGACGATGAACGGCTCGTCCCAGGGCAGCGGAAAAGCCGCCGCGGGTTCGGCGGAAGCGTCGTACTTGAGATTGCCGGTCACGGAGACGTCGCGCGCGCCGAGCGCGCGGAAGCGCCCGGCGTCGGCCTCCGTTTGCGCGCCGACGGCGGCCAGGCGCGAGACGAACGGCCGCAGCAGCGGAGCGATGAGGCGGTAGCGGCCGAAGCTGCGCTCGCTGAGCCGGCCGTTGACGAGGACGACGGGCGCGCCGGTCAGGGCGATCAAGTGCGGCCAGAGCTCAGTCTCGACGAGGATGAGCGCTTTGGGCCGCACTCTGGAAAGGAACCTCGAGACGGCGGGCCAGAAGTCGAGGGGGGCCAGCGCGCCGGAGTCGACCTCGGGGAGCGCGCGGGCGCGTTCGCGGCCCGCGGCCGTCAGCGTCGTGAGCAGGATCTTGTCGCCGGGACGAGCTTTCCGGAGCGCGGCGAGCAGCGGGCGGACCGCGTTGACCTCTCCGGCGGACGCGGCGTGGACCCAGAGCGCCTCGCCGCGGAAAACGCCGCCCCCGAAGCGCTCTTCCAGCTCGTCGCCGAGCCCCTTGAGCACGCTTCGCCGGGGCGATATCAGGAACTTGAGCACGACGCCGAGCGCGACGAAGGGAAAAAGGAGGTTTTCCGCGAGCAGGACGAGAAACATCACCCGGCGGCCTCGGCGTCGGCCTCAGCCGTGATGCGGTCGAGCTCCCGTTTGATCTCGAGCGCTTTCTCGCGCAAGTCATCTCCATTCTTAATGTAAATGGGTCGTCCGTAGCGCACGACGGCGCGGCCGAAAGGAAGCGGGACTTGGAACTGGTCCCAGGAGCGCTTCAAGACGAGCTTGCGCGACAAGGCGTTGGTGATCGGCACGATCGGGATGCCGAGCTTTTGCGAGAGGAAGAGAGCTCCGGCCTTGACCTCGAAGACGGGGCCCTTCGGCCCGTCGGGCGTAATGCCGACGTCCAGACCCCGCTCGACGGCGTCGACCATCGTCTTCAAGGCGGCCGAGGCTCCGCGCGAGGACGAGCCGCGCGCGGCGTCGATGCGCGAGAGCTCCATGACGCGCGCGATGATCTCGCCGTCGGCGCTGCGGCTGACCATGACGGAGGTGTTCGCGTCGCGGTGCGTGACGGTCATGAAGACCTGCCGATTGTGCCAGAACGCGTAGCAGAAGCGCTTGTCCGCGTCGCGCAGGTCGTCGCGATAATGGGCGTCGCGCCAGACGACGCGCGTCGTCCACTTGACGAAGGTGAGATACGAGTAGGCGAGATACGGGGCGAGCGCCCGGAGCACTACTTCTGCTTGCCCTTGGCCTTCGACTTGGACAGCCAGCTCAGGCTGCAAGCCGCGGAGGCGGAAGGGGCGAGGCGTCCCTCGACGAGAGACACGCCGATCTTCGACCCGTCGAGCTTCTTGACCGCGGCCTCGAGGGTCTCGGGGGCGCCGAGCGGGGAAATGGGGCTCAACTCGCAGGCCTCGGTCTTGGCCTCGTCCTCGAGCAGCGCCGTCGCGAAGCGCACCGTCTCCTCGAGGGCGTGCTCGCGCACGAGCGGCCACGCGGCGGAAAGCTCCGGTTTGGCCGCCTCGAGCTTGACGTAGCCCTCGCCGAGCGTGGCGAGCACGAGGCTGTAGGCGAGGCCCGGCATCGGCGACAGGAGCGTCTGCTCCGGGTCGGACTGCGAGAAGGTGTCGAAGACGACGGCGGGCTTGGCCGCCTTGAGGACCTCGTCGGCCAGCGCCTGCAGCTCGACGTCTCCGAGCGAGAGCGCGGCGAGGTCGACTTTGGCCTTCTTGGCCCTCCTCTGGATTTCCTTGAAACGGACAGAAATCTTAAAACCGATCACCTTGCGCATCGAGTTACCTCTTGGCGGAAGCCTTGACCTTCACCGAGGACGGCTCGGCGCGCCCGCCGCCGTGGCGCAGCGTCCATTCGTAAACGAGCGGAGCGGCGACGGCCACCGACGAATAGGTGCCGACGATGCCGCCGAAGACCATCGCCATCGCGAAGCTGTGGATGACCTCGCCGCCGAACAAGTAGAGGATCAGCACGACGACCAGAACGGTCATCGAAGTAATGACCGTTCTAGACAGCGTCTCGTTCATCGACTCGTTCATGATCTGCGCGAGCGGCTCGCGGCGCATGATCTTCATCTTCTCGCGCATGCGGTCGAAGATGACGATCGTGTCGTGGATCGAGTAGCCGCCGATCGTCAGGATGGCGGAAATGATCAGCAGGTCGACCTCTTTGCCCAAGATCGAGAAGAGGCCGTAGGTCGCGAGCACGTCGTGAAAGAGCGCGATGATGCCGGCCACGCCCCAGATCGGATCCGCGAAGCGGAACGCGAGGTAGGCGATGATGCCGGCGAGCGACAAGACGATCGCCCACAGCGCCTTGCGCGAGAGGTCTTGGCTGACCGACGGGCCGACGTAGGACTTGCTCTCGACCTTGAAAGGCGCGTCGCCGATCTGCGTCTGAAGGTCCTTGAGCTTTCCCTCGATCGCCTCGGCGCCGCCGGTCTGGTTGATGTCGGCCTGCGCGCGGATCTCGTAGGTCGGACGCGCCGTGCCCTCGAACGTCTGGAGGCTCGAGTTCTTCCAGCCGACCTTGTCGCAGGCCGCGCGCAGCTTCGAGAGATCGATCGGCTTGTCGAAGCTCAGCTGGATCGTCGTGCCGCCGGTGAAGTCGATGCCGTACTTGATGCCGCGAGTCGCCAGCGAGACGACGCTGGCGCCGAGCAGCAGGCCCGAGAGCATGAAGAAGTGCCAGCGCTGGCCGAGGAAGTCGAAGTGCGTCTTCGGGAATAAGTGCATGGTTTATCCGATGGACAAGGACTGAACGTCGCGGTTCGAGAGATAGCTCTGGAAGATCAGCCGCGTAAACGAGATCGCGGTGAAGCGGCCGATGATCATGCCGAGGAAAAGCGTCACGGCGAATCCCTTGATCGGCCCGCTGCCGAACTGGAACAGGAACACCGAGGAAATGCCGGTGGCGACCAGCGAGTCCCGGATCGCCGTCCAGGCGTGGTCGTAGCCGTGCTCGAGCGCGATGCGCACGGGCTTGTTCAGGGCCAGCTCCTCGCGGATGCGCTCGAAGATCAGCACGTTGTCGTCGACGGAGATGGCGATCGTCAAGACGATGCCCGCGATGCCCGGCAAGCTCAGCGTGAAGCCGAAGTACGCCATGCAGGCGAGCAGCAGCAGGATGTTCAAGACCAGCGCGACGTCGGCCACGAGGCCGGCGGCGTGGTAGTAGACCACCATGAAGATGAAGATGAACACCGCCGCGATGCCCATCGCGGTCAGTCCCTTGCGGATCGAGTCCTCGCCGACCGTCGGGCCGATCGTGCGCTCCTCGATGATGTTGACCGGCGCGGGCAGCGCGCCCGCGCGCAGCACGATCGCCAGAGAGCGCGCGTCCTCGATCGAGAACTGGCCCTCGATGATGCCGGAGCCGCCCGGGATGCGGCCCTTGATCGTCGGCGCGGAGTAGACCATGCCGTCGAGGACGATGGCCATGTTCTTGCCTACGTTCGCGGCCGTCAGGTTCGAGAAGGTCTGGGCGGACTCGGGCTTGAACTTGAAGGCGACGACGGGCATGCCGTAGTCGCCGCCGGTCTCGACGCGCGCGGTCTCGAGCTGCGCGCCGGTCAGCGGCGCCGTCTTCGAGCAGAGATAAAGAGAGTTGTCCTTGCCTCTGAACAGCGCGTCCTCGGCGGGCACGAGCTTGACGGCCGCCGTGGAGATCTGGGCCGAGGCGCCTTCTCCCACGAACGGATTTCCCAGCTCGGCGATCTTATTGAGCGCCTTCTGCGCGCCTTCCGAGGCGTCGACCATGCGGAACTCGAGCAGCGCCGTCTTGCCGATGAGCTCCTTGGCCTGCTGCGAGTTCGTGATGCCCGGCAGCTGCACGAGGATCCAGCGGTCGCCCTGCTTGGCGATCTGCGGCTCGGACACGCCGAACTGGTCGACGCGGTTGCGGATGATCTCGATGGCGCGCTGCAGCGCGTCGTTGACGTCCTCGCCCGCGGGGAGCTTCGAGACGTCGAGCTCCATGAGCAAGTGCGTGCCGCCCTTGAGGTCGAGCCCCAGATTCAACAGCCATTTGGGGCGCAGCCGGTAGGCCTCGAGCTTGGCCCGTTCGGTCGAGCTCATCGAGTACCAGTTGATCGACGGGTACAAGAAGAACACCGCGAGGACGATCGCGGCCAGGACGCCCAGCCACTTGACCTGGAGCTTGCTCATGGGTTACGAGACCTGCGCGCCGTTGTTGGCCGGAGCGGTCGAATCCGCCGAGATCTTCTTCGAAACGGCCGAGCGCGCGACCGTCAGCGTGACCGTCTGCGAGAACTTGACCTGGAGATCGTCGCCCTTGACCCCGACGATCGTGCCGTAGAGGCCGCCGGTCGTCAGGACCTTGTCGCCCTCGCGCAGCTTGGAAAGCATCTCTTCGTGATCTTTCTGCTGCTTCTGCTGGGGCCGGATCAAGAGAAAGTAGAAGATCAGGAAGATCGCCGCGATCGGGACGAGGCTCATGATCGGATTGGGCTGTGGTTGCATGGCTCTCCTTAAAAAGTGAGGTATCTTAGCAGATTTTTTCAGCCGATGGCGGCGGAGAAGGCGCGCGCGAAGCTCGCCGCGTCGCCGTGGCGCTTGGTGGGGTCCGGGTCGAGGGCGACGGCGAAAAACGAGTCGAGCGCGGCGGGCAGCGAGGCGTCCCGGCGCGTCGGCGCGGCGAACTGCCGCTGAAGCTTCTGCTCGAGAAAATCGGGGCCCTCGAACGGGCGCGCGCCCGTCGCCATCTCGTAGGCCATCACCGCGAGCGCGTAGAGGTCCGACGCCTTCGAGGTGGAGCCCAGCGCCTGCTCCGGCGCCATGTAGGGCGGCGTGCCCGACGCCGAAGTGAGCGTCAGCGCCGCGCCGGAGCGCGATTGATGGGCGATGCCGAAGTCCATGACCTTGGCCTTGCCGTCGCGCGCGAGCATGACGTTCGAGGGCTTGAGGTCGCGGTGGATGATCCCTTGCGCGTGCGCGTAGGCGACTCCGGCGCAAACGTCGGCGACGATGCCGGCCGCGGCGGCGGGCGAAAGCTTGCGGCTCGAGGCCAGCGCGCGGTCCAAGCCCTGCCCGTCGACGTACTCGAAGACGAGATAAAGCTCTCCTTCATCGATGACGTTGTAAATCTCGGCCAGGTTCGGGTGCTTGAGCTGGGCGACGAGGCGCGCCTCGCGCAGGAAGCGCTCGGAATCGCCGTCTCGCTGCAGCTGCTTGATCGCGACGCGCCGCTGCAGGGCTTGGTCGATGGCCTCGAAGACCACGCCCATGCCGCCGCGTCCGATCTCCCGCTCGAGCCGGTAGTTGCCCGCGAGCACGAGCCCCGGGGCGAGGTCGGCGCGCGTGAGCGCCGGCGCGGTCTCCTCGGCCGGGACGCCGCGCGCCGGCCGCGTCGTCAGCCGCCGGCCGGCCTCGGTGCCGAGCAGCCCGAACAAAATCAGGGCGAGGGAGCCGGCGATCAGGCCGCCGCGAACGAGCGGCTTCTTGAGCGGGCTCGAGGCGGCGACCACGCCGGCGGGCGCGGCCTTGCCGGAAAGCCGCGCGATCGCGTCGTCGGCCAAGGCGTGCAGCGTCGGATCGAGCGCGACGGCTTTCTGATAATCGGCGAGCGCCTCGGCGGTCCGGCCGAGCTTATCCAAAGCCATCGCGCGATAGAGATAGCCGAGTCCGTCGCCCGGCTCGAGCTCGATCGCCATTTGCGCGTCGGCGAATGCCTCGTTGAGCCGGCCTCCTTCGAGCTCGGCGTAGGCGCGGGCGCGGTAAGCGCGCGCGTTGCCGGCGTCTATCCCGATCGCGCGCCCCGCGTCGGCCTCGGCCGGGGGGAACTTGCCCATCGAGTTCTCGACTTCGGCGCGGATCGTCCATGCCCACGTGTTTTTCGGGTCGGCGTCGATCGCCGCCGCCGCGGCGAGCAGCGCGCCGGTTTTGTCGCCGAGCTTGAACTTCTGCCAGGCTTTCTCGACGAGGAGCTGCGAGGGGGATTTCGCCGCCGTCATCGCCGCGCCCGGCGCCGAAGCCTGAGCGCCGGGAAGCTGTCTGCCGACGGCGATCATCGTCGCGGCCGCGTAGCCGGGACGCGCGGCGGTCGTTTGCGCGGCCCGCGGCCCGGAGCCGGGCTCGCTCGACTCGCCTAAAGACAATCCGCTCGCCTTGCGCGTCGCGCTTTCGGCCCGGGAGAGGGCGTCGCCGTGCCCGGCGAGAAGACGCGCGACGGGATCGTCGGGATCGAGCGCGGCGGCCTGCCTCGCGGCGGCGACGGCCTCCTCGTGGCGGCCGAGCTTCTCGAGAGCTTGGGCCTTGAGATCGAAGGCGCGCGGGTCATTGGGGCTCTGTTTGATGGCCTGGTCGGCCGCGTCGTTGGCTTGGTCGGGCCGGCCGTTGGCGAGGCTCGTCTGGCCTGCGAGCACTTGCGGCGAGACCGGCATGCGGCCGGACGGCGGGCTCGTGTCGGGGATGCTCGGTCTTGAGACGCCTCCATCCAGCAGCCGGTCCGTCAATTCGTCCTCGGCGGCGGCTCCGCCAAGGGTCTGGCCGGCGAGGGCGCTGGTCAAGGACTGCTTCTGCATGCTGTCTCCCACCGTCGCGAGCGAGGCGCGCGCGTTGGCTTTGGCCTCGTTAAAGGCGTTCAGCGCGGCCTGGATCTGCTGCGCCGTCGGGGCGTCCGGGCCGTTATGAGGCTTTCGATTAAGCTCGGCCATGCGCAGCTGCGATTGACGCAAAGCCTCGATGCAGTCGGAGGGCGCGCAGGGCGGGGGGCCGGCGTTCGGCGCCGTCGGGTGGTCGGCATCGCGCATCGCTTGCTCGATCGCGTCGACGGCACGATCGATCGCGGCTTCCGACGCATTCGCGGCCGTGAGGCGATTTTTCTCCGCGAAAGCGGCCTTGATGTGGGCGGCGCACTCCAGCGCGGTGCTGCAGGTCGCGCGCGCAGAAACAGTGGTGGTCGCGAGCAAGGCGAGGCAGAGGGGCAAGCGCCGCATGCCCGAAAAGGATAGCCCCGGCCCCCGAGAGCGTCAAGGGGAAGCCGGGGCTATTCCAGGAAACGCTCAGCGCAGCGGCGCGCCGTCGGCGTCGACACCGATGAGCTGGGGCTTCTGGCCGACATTGTCGCGGCGCGCGGCGGCCTCGACTTTCGGCGAGAGCGCCGCGTAAAGCTGCTTGGCGCTGCCCGCGCCGGACGTCTCGTTGAGCGCCTGGAGCAGGTAATAAGTGAAGAGACCATGGCCCTGCGAATCGTCTTGGCCGGTGACGCCGTCGGCGCCGGCCGCGTTGAGAACGATCATGTTGCCCATGTCGCCGGCCGCCCCGGCGTCGATGACGCCGACGAGCGGCCGCGCGCCCTTGGCCAGCACCGAGCGTCCGCCCGCGCCGGTGAAGCCGGAGTCGAGCATGACGACGACCTTCTTGGCCTTGAGCGCGCCGAGCTTCTCGTAGAGCCGCTTGAGGGGATAGCCCGTATCCGTCACGAACTGAGGATCTCCGTCCCAGGGAAGCAGGTAGGCCTGCTTGGTTTCCGGATCGGGCGCGCCGTTGCCCGCGAAGTAGACGACGACCGTGGAGCCCGCCTTGACGTTGCGGGGAAGCCAAGACTCGACGTAGGACTTGAGCTTGTTGCCGGTGGCTTGAGCGTCGGTCAACAGCGCGATGTTCTGGCCGGGATAGCCCAAGCCGCGCAGGTGGGCCCGTACGGCCTCGGCGTCGCGCTTGGCGAACTTGGCTTCCTGGACGTTGGCGTACTGCTCCACGCCGACGACGACGGCGTAGTCGTCGGCCCGCTCGTCGAGGGAGTAGGACGGCTTGTCGACGTCGGAGTCGATTATCTTCTTGGCGGTCGCGCGCGCCGGCGCGGCCGCGGCCTCGGCGACGCCGCTTTGCTTGAGTCCGAGCGCGTACTGGCGCAGCTCCGTGGAGTGCTCGAGCGCGGAGTCGAGCGCGTTGCCGGCCGACTCGACGAGGGTGGGGTACATGTCGTCGAACTTCGGCATCGCGATCATCGGACGATGCTTGGTGACCTTGGGCGTCACGAGCGACATCGTCGTCACGATGCTGTGGTCGGGAGAGTAGAAGACGGTCTTGACCTCCATGTCGGC
>CAZRIP010000101.1:0-837 GCA_964600165.1 uncultured Elusimicrobia bacterium
TATTCCTGGGATCAGTGAACGTTCCCAGAAAGGTTCCCAGAAAAGTTCCCAGAAGATTATCGCGGCTATCGCCGGGAATCCCGACATTACGATTGATGAGATCGCAAAAAAAGTCGGGATCAGTACCCGCGCAGTCAAGAAGCATCTCAGCACTCTAAAAGCGAGCGGCTTCTTGAAGCGAATTGGCCCGGATCGTGGAGGGCGCTGGGAAGTTGTGCGCCAAGAGTGACCGTTCGTCGGCATGAATAATAAAACCAAAGGTAGCGAGTTCGAAAAGAAAGCCAGGAACGGGATCAGCGCAAGCGCCTGAAGTGCAAGAAGGCGAAAGTGAAATTGATCGAATGGCACCATGAGATCGAGATTAACGCTGCCGAGCTGAAAAAAATCTTAGAGGAAAACGGCGTAAAGATCGAGTAGCGCTGGCCCGTTCAAGACCGTGCTGCATCGTTGGGAAAGTCGATTGGCCGTCGTCGCCAACGCCGAGGCTTCCTAGTCGCGGGAGCCAATTGGAAACGGACCCGGAAAGTTCTTTCTATTGAATGACTCAGGCAGACATTCCAGACAACGCGTCACAACAGAAATCGGATCATATTGTGCATAGACTCGTGACGCTACTCGCACTGATCGCCCCTCCGTTGTCGCTCGACGTGCGCCAGCAAAACGCGGACTCTAATGTTTTGCTGTCTCTGCGGGATATTCACGCACGATCGGCACCCGCTCTGGATCGAAGATCACCCACGAATCGTGCAGGCCACCGCCTTCTCCGCCTTCGATGGAGACAGCAAAGTCCAGTTTGCCGTCGAATTCCTCGTCCATGGGCCAAAGGCGGGAGAGCAG
>CAZRIP010000101.1:847-14662 GCA_964600165.1 uncultured Elusimicrobia bacterium
CCACCGCCTTCGCCGCCTTCGATGGAGACTATGCCGTCATACCCCAGCGAGAGAACGTGATCGGCAAGCGGTTTCTGAAAAAGAGAGGGGGACCAGTTGTCAAAGCCGGCCGGCTTGCTCGCCTGATAGAAGTGATCCCGCGCAAAATCCCAGCGCTCGTTGTCGATGGCGCGAAGCAGGCTGTTGATCATCCCTTTATCGCTGGACTTCATATAGGCTGCGTATGACGGCTTTGCGTCGATCTCGGCACTGAGAGCAAGGAGCTTGGGCTTGAAGCCGACAAGGAACTTCGCCCAGTTGTTCTTCTTGCGGAGATCGATGAACTTCATCCCATCTGTAGAGAGCTCGTAGACGGCATGGTCCCCCGCGCGCTTCGCGGCGTACCAATCCGCGGCACCCGCGTCCGAAGTGGCGTACAGGCCTCGTCCCAAAGTATACGATGGACGGAACGAATCGAACTTCGCTTCGCCGGTGGCGAGGTCAAACTGTTTGACGCCGGCCATCATCGAGCCATGGAACAGGTGCTTTCCTTCGAGCTTGACCACGAAGCCGCCGTCGAGTTCGACCTCGCGCGCGATAGCCACCGGTGCGGTCGTGCGAGACGGCAGCCTTGCTTCTCCGGTGATCTTCGCTTTGGCTGGATTAAAGACCACGTATTGATCATGGTCGAAGAATTCCTTGGTGCCGTCGACCGTGGGCTCTCCAAAGGCGACTCCGACGATGCCGTCGTAGCCGCGCGAACGGAGAAATGTCGTAAACTCCGCTCGGTTGATATGTACGTCGAACCCATTGGGATTGCGGTCGATGCTGGAGGCGAGGATTTTAGCCAAACTGGCTTCTTGAGCCGTCGCGCCTCCCGCGCCGTTGGCGCGTGCCAATAGGTATGCCTTATACTCATCCCTGATTATGGCCTTGTTCCCGGGAACGCTGAGATCCAGGAAGCGGAGTTTCTCGGAGGCGACGGAATAAACGATAGGCGCACGCCCGGCACCCGGCGTCGTCGCGTTGACGTCTTCCGCTCGGATGTGGGCATAGCTTTCGGCGGCCTTGCGATCAGATGCCAGGTATATCCCGTGTCCCAGCGTGGCGCTGCCGTCGCTCTTGACAGTGCGCTCGGCGGCAGCTGCGGCGGAATCGAACTGTTTCATGCCACTGGTGGCGGAGCCGTGGTATAGATTGCCATCGATGACGATACCAAGCCCGCCTTCAATCGGCGTCTCGACGCGCGCAACGGAGGCCGCCACCCGCGCAGCTTCAGCGGTTGGCGCGACCTCGCGGGCCGCGGTGACGGCGGCGCGCTCAACGGCCAATCCCTCGCGCAGGCCGCCGAGCCCGATGAGGCCGAGCCCGAGACCGGCCCAGGCCATCTTCGATGCCGGCTCCTGATACACGCCCTCGAGACCGCGATGGGCACCGCCAATTGGCGTGCTGTCATAGGCGAAGCGCGCGACCTCCGCATTGCCTGAGTTCCCTGTGAACTTCTCGCCAAGTGCATCCAGGGCCAGAGACAAATACTCGGCCCCGACATCCAATGTGCCGCGCGCGCAGGCCAGAGAGGTCCAGGAGGCGCAAGTGACGGCGCGCCGGGCTTGATCGAGCTCGAGCTGTCGGGAAGTCTCGAACTTCCGTTGAGCGTAAATTGGGTTCATCCGGTCTTGCGCCATCTGGATCAGGCCCTCGGGTGCCGGCGGAGGCGTCCGGGACAGGTCGCTGGCGACCGCGACGGCAAGCCGCACGGGGCGGTCGCCGCGTATGGTGTTCTGCGCTCCATTGTTCGGTGCGGAAACGCCTACATCGGTGTTGCCTTTCAAGGCTGCGGCGAGCTCATTTGCGGTGCGTATCGTCTTCTGTGTGCGGTCACCATGGGCTTGCTCTGTTGGGGTCGGTACGGGGCGACCCTTCGCGGCGGCGCGGTTGCAACTCTCGGCCACCTTCGTGTCCAACCCAAGCCCTTGGAGCTTGCCTTCGATGTCGGCGCGATCGAGACCGGACGCTTGCCACTGGGCGAGCTTCGCGCAAAGCTGCGGGTCGACGGCCGCATTTACGGCCGGAAACAAGAAACTCAATATGAGGAATATCACTAAGCGCATCTCGCTGTATATAGCCCCAGAGAGACTCCGATGTCAAGACCACTTCAAGCTGCTCCATCTTCGCCATCGTCGGGACTTTCTCGTCGGAAGAAGTAGCTGGAAGCGGGTCTCAAAGGTTCTTTCTATGACATGACTCAGGCAGCCAATCTCGTCGAAAAGAAAGCCCTTCCATCGGAAGGGCTTTCTTCTTGCCCACCGACGGCGATCGACTAGGACTCGAACACGGGTCAAAATGTTGGTCATGATAACGCCACATGGGCGTCTAGGTCCGACTCTTTGGAAAGCGGGTCCCTGGTGTTAGACTGGAAGTGTCAGAGGAGGGGCCGATGGAAGCACCGACGAAGCATTCACGAATGGGGCGATTAAGAGGCTGGTTTTCATCTCGATTCCCAGGCGGCCCCGCGCACCCATCCGAAGCGCAGGCGCCCAGCCGGCGGTCGAGAGGGTGGTTTTCCTTCCGGTTGTCGGACAAATCCAAAGGCGGCCACCACCGGACCTTCCGTGGCGTCCCGGATTTCTACCGTTTGGCGGTCGAAAGCCTAAACGAGTATGCCCTCATCACGATGGATAAGAATCGCGTGATCAGCAGTTGGAGCGGGCCCGCGGCCAGGATGTTCGGCTACACCGAAGCCGAGATCATCGGCCAGAACGTCACCATGCTGTTCACGCCCGAAGACATCGCGAAAGGCGTCGATAAGCAAGAGTTCGTCGATGCGCTCAAAAAAGGCAGGCAAGACGATGAACGCTGGCATGTTTGCAAGGATGGCCGGCGCCTCTGGTGCTATGGGTTATCCTTTCCCCTAAAGGACGAGAGCGGCGAAGTGCGAGGCTTCGTGAAGCTGATCCGCGACGACACCGTCCGCAAGAACAAGGACGAGCTGTTGCGCGATAACGAGGAACGCCTGCGCCTGGCGGGAGATTCCACCGGACTCGGCACTTGGGATTACGACGTCGCTAAGAAGACCTTGACGCTTTCAAAACGCGCCGTGGAGCTCTTTGATCTCGGGAATGAGGCGAAATCCGTCGGCCTCGAGCAGTTTCTCCAGGTAGTCCATCCCGAAGACCGTCCGGCAGTCGTTGAAAAGTTGGAGCATTGCCTAGCCCTCGACTCGCGGTGCTACGAGGATATGGAATTTCGGATCCCGATGCGCTCCGGCGATATTCGATGGGTCTTAACGAAAGCGGCGGCTTTCGTCGACGATCCGGGGCGGCAGCATGCGCAGCCGGATCGACTCATCGGCACCGTCATCGACGTCACGGAACGTCGACGGAAACGGCTTGAGGCTCAGGAGGTCAAGGAGGAACTCGAGACCAAGGTCAAGGACAGGACTTCGCGATTGACGGAGGTTAATAAGGAACTGGAGACCTTCGCCTATTCCGCTTCGCATGACCTGCGAGCCCCATTAAGGAAGATCGCGGCGTTCAGCCATGCGGTCATCAAGAGCGCGGAAGGAAAGCTCAATGCGGAGGAGCAAGGCTATCTCGACACCATCCGGGAAGCTGCCGGCAAGATGCAGGGCTTGATCGACGACCAGCTTAAGCTGGCGCGAGTCACGCGCAAGCCGTTGGCCATTGCTGATTGCGATCTCAGCAAGATCGCGCGAACTGTCATCGAGGAGCTGCAAAAAAGCGAGCCTGAACGGAAGGTCGAAATCGTGATCTCCGGCGACGCTCGGACGCGCGGTGATTGCGAGCTGCTCGCCATCGCTCTTGGGAATCTTTTCGCTAACGCTTGGAAGTTCACGGGCAAGCATCCGACGGCGCGCATCGAGTTCGGCGTAACGACGATCGGAAATGATCCGGTCTATTTCGTTCGAGACGACGGGGCCGGGTTCGACATGCAGTTCACTCACAAGCTGTTTGGGACGTTCCAGCGACTCCATCCCGAGGAAGAGTTTCCCGGCACGGGCGTCGGCCTAGGCTTGGTCGAGCGAATCATACACCGGCATAACGGACGGGTCTGGGCCGAGGGCGCCGTCGAAAAGGGCGCCACCTTCTTCTTCACCCTCAATACCGAAGCATGAGCCAGAACCTGCTCTTCGTCGATGATGATAGTGGAGACATCCAGCTGACTTTGCTGGGTTTTCGCCTTCAAAAATTCGAGCCTCAAGTTGTCTTGGCTAAGGACGGCAAGGAAGCCCTCGACATCCTGATCTCCGACTGCGAGGACTCGCGCCCGCTCCCGCTGGCGATCCTCACGGATATCAAGATGCCGCGAATGGACGGGCTGGAGCTTCTTCGCCGGGTCAGGAGCGAGCCGCGCCTGAGAGCGATTCCGATCGCCATTCTTACATCATCCGACCACGAGGCTGACAGGAAAGAGGCGATGAGACTCGGCGCGAACTATTATTTCATGAAGCCGTCCGATCTCGATGCTTATGCCGAGATCGTGAGCAGGATTCGGGAGTTGATGGGAGCCGGCTCGATGAGCGAGGCGGGGAAGGACGGCAGGCAGCCCAGTCCTTAGAAACGGGCGACGATCTGTAGTCGTCCTCGTTGGACCTTCACCGGATTGGTGTTCGCATTGAGTTCTTCACGCTCGCTGCTCTTGTTGCGGCCCGGCCACCGGGGGAAACGTGATCACAAAGACGGCCCCTTGTCCGAGAGCGCTGCGAGCCGAGATGGCGGCGTCGTGGCGGGCGGCGATTTTCGCGCAAACGGAAAGGCCCAAGCCGCTCCCCTCGAAATCTCCCGCCGGATTGAGCCGCTCGAACGGCTTAAGAATAGAGGCGAGTGATTTTTCATCGAACCCGATCCCGTTGTCGCGCACGGAGAGCTCGATGCGTCCGTCTTCCAAGCAAACCGATGAGATGCCGATCTTGGGCTTCGTTCCGGGTTTATGGAATTTGAGCGCGTTCTCCAGCAGGTTCTGAAACAGCTGGCGGATTTGAACGGGGTCGCCCGCCACATCGTCGAGGCGGCCGAGCTCGATAGCGGCTTGGCTCTGGGCGACGAGCAGTTCCAGGTCCGAAATGGCCTCCTCCGCCGAGCCGCGAAGGCTGACGCGCTGGCGCGACAGAACTCCCGATGACGCGGCTTTGGCATAAGCGAGCAAGCTGTCGAGCAGGCTGTTCATTCGGGCCGCCGAGGTTTGGATCCGATCGAGCGCCAGCGCGGCGGGGGGAGGCAGATGGGACCCGGCCCGCTGCTTCAAGATCGCTCCAAATCCGATGATCCTGCGCAGCGGAGCGCGCAAGTCGTGCGCGGCAATGGAGTTGAACTCCTGGAGCCTGCCATTCGAGTCTTTGAGGATTTTATTGCTTTCAATGAGCTCGATCGTCCGGCGATTGAGCGCGATCAACGTTCGCTCGTAGCCTTGCAGCGCCAGCTCGAACGCGGTGATGCATTCGATCGTGAACTCGGCGGCGGCAAACGACGTCGCTTCGCTCTCATCCCCGGTCGCGTCCGGCCTCCGGCAGCGAGCTCCCAAAGCGAATAAGGCCGCGTCGTAGGCGGCGCGTCTGGACTCGTCTTCAGGCTGCGCCAAAAACGCGCCCAAAGCCGTCTGATACCCGTCAATCAGAGTTCGCTCAAATATCTCCATGGGGATAAGATATGCGTTACCCCCGAGAAAGGCTATCGCGGCATTGTCCAGATATTATGTTAGACCGACAAATTGACGCCTCATCGAGGCCAAGCGCTTCAAGTCCGGCGCGGTGGCGCTGCGCTACGGACGAGAATAGAAGCCAATCTCTCTGACGGAGACCGGTCTCTTCTCGGGCATGTGGGCGAGATAGAATCGGGCCAGGCGGTCGGCGTACTCCCGTCCCGCGATCTCGGCGCAGAGGGCGTGGCCGGCCCCGGGCACCACCCAGACGTCCTTGGCCGCCCGCACCCGCTCTAGAGGGGCGCGGAACTCATCCGGCGGGACCATGCGATCTTCGGATCCGAAGATGACGAGCAGCGGCACGGCGACCTGCGCCGCCACCGCCTCGGGGCTGACGCGCTCGGGATCGCCTCCCAGCAGCACGCGCAGCCAGAAAAGCATCATCGGGATCAACGGGAAATAGGGGACGCCGTAGTTGACCCGCATGTAGCGCCTCACGGACGAGTCATGCGATCTGAAGGGGCTTTCGAGAACGGCGGCGCGAAACCCGGCATGCCGCGCGAGGCCGCAGAACGCGACCATGGCGCCCATGGAAAGACCGAAAGCGCCGTACTGATCGCCGGGCCGATGGGCCTTCATGAAGGCCACGGCGGCGTCGTAGTCGCGGCTTTCGAGGTAGCCGACGCTCAGCCGGCGGCCCTCGCTCTCGCCGCAACAGCGGAAGTCGAAGTAGAGCAGGTTGAAGCCCAGGCCGGCCAGCGCGTGGGTGAACTTGAGGATCTCGCCCTTGTTGGTTCCCCAACCGTGACAGAGCAGCAGCGTACGGGAGCTCGGCGCGCTGGCGGGCACGAACCAGCCTTTGAGCAGGAGCCCGTCGCCGGTTCCGCACGTCACGGATTCGTAGGTCAAGCCGAAATCCTCGGGGCGCACCGTCAGCGGGACGCGTCCGTTGCCGGTCACGTTGCGGTACGCCGCGTAGAAGCTGAAGAAGACCAGCGCGGCGAGCGGGACCGCGACGATCAGGAATGCGGCGAGCATGCGGTAGGATACAACTTGCATCCTCCAGATGCGCACGGAACCCGTTCCCTTCTTGGGGAGTAAGGCCCTGCCCTTGACGATCATCTGTTAGTACATTATAATAACAATGTATAAACGGAGGCTGATATGGTGAAATACCTGACCCAGCACGGCAATAGCGCGGCGCTCGTGATCGACAAGCCCATTATGGAGTTGCTGCACATCGAGATGGGGACACCGCTCGAGGTCTCGACTGATGGGAAGAGCCTGGTAATTTCTCCGGTGGCGGATCCGGCGCGAGAGAAAAAATTTCGGGGCGCCCTCGCTAAAGTTTCAGCCAAACACGCGAAGACGTTCGCCAAGCTTGCCAAGTGAGCGAGCCGCTGTTCCTGACCTTGGCCGAAATCCTGGAGATTCATCGAAACCAGATCGAGAGCCATGGCGGGCGTGCCGGGATTCGGGACCTCGACCTGCTTGAGTCGGCGATCGCGATGCCGCAAAGCGGATCCGGCGAAGAATACCATCACCGTTCGCTCTTCGACATGGCGGCCGCCTATGCTTTCCACATCGCGGAGAACCAGGCGTTTATCGATGGGAATAAACGGGTCGGCTTGGCCGCGGCGCTGATCTTCTTGGATATGAACGGCGTCGAGATTCACGATCCCAAAAGCAGGCTTTACGGCGCGATGATGGCGCTCGGCTCCAATAAGATGGGCAAGGCCAGATTAGCGGAACTGCTGGAAACGCTT
The DNA here is from genome assembly GCA_964600165.1 of uncultured Elusimicrobia bacterium. Classification (GTDB taxonomy): domain Bacteria; phylum Elusimicrobiota; class Elusimicrobia; order UBA1565; family UBA9628; genus CAZRIP01. The sequence goes on from CAZRIP010000101.1 coordinate 8,251, forward strand.
TCGCATTAAGCGCTCAGGGCTCGAGCGTCATGATCTTGGCCCAGATGCTCGTTTCCAGGTTTTCCAGCGAGAAGGGCTTGGTGACGTAGTCGTCGGCGCCTTCCTTCAAGCAGGCCCGCGCGATCTCGACGTCTTCGTTGCCCGTGATCATGATCACCCCCGGGCGTTTCGGTATTTTCTGCAGATGTCTCAGCACCTCGCGGCCGCTCATCCCGGGCATGTCCAGGTCGAGGAGAATGATCTTCGGCGCGAAGCGGGGAAGGGCGTCCAGGGCCGCTTGCCCTCCGGAAACGGCCAACACTTGATAGCCCTTGCCCTCCAGGAAACGCTGCAGCAGCCTGCGGATGACGTCGTCGTCGTCGGCGACCAGGATCCGGTCGCCGGATTCGGCGCCGGCGCCCTTGACGGCGAGCGGGACCAGGGTCTCGACGGCCCCGATCAGCGATTCCATCTCGAGGTCCTTGGAAAGGAACATCGCCGCGCCCAGGAACTTGTATTTTTTCTCCCCGTCGTCGTCTGCCCAGCCCGTCAGGACGATGACGGGAATTTCCGGCCTGATCTTGCGGATCCGGCGCAGGACGTCCGAGCCCGTCATCACCGGCATCTCGCGGTCGAGGATCACGAGGTCCGGCGGGGCCTCTTCCAGCATGCGGAGGCCTTCGGGACCGCTGGACGCCGTGCGGACGTCGTAGCCGCGCTGGGACAGCACGGCCTTCAAGGCGCCGCGGACGATCCCTTCGTCGTCGATGAGCAGGATGCTAGGCGTCCTCATGGGGTTTCCTCCCGCCGCCGCGCAGCGTTTCCTGGACCTTTTCGAGGAGGCGGTCCATCTCGAACGGCTTGACGACGTAGCCGTCGACGCCGGCTTGATAAGCCTCGTCCACTTCCTTGGTCACGCTGGCCTGCGTCACCATGAGGATCTTCATGTCGTTGAACTTATCGCTCGAGCGAATCAGGGCCACGGCTTCGACTCCGGTCATGTTGGGCATATAGTGGTCGATCAGCATCAACTCGTACTTTTTCTTCTGGACGAGATCGACCGCCTGCGCCCCGTCCGCGGCGGTGTCGACCTCGTGCCCGTGCAGCGTGAACAGCCGCCTGAGCAGAGCGAGGATCGATTCCTCATCGTCGACGATCAGGATGCGCGCCATTTATTTGGAAGTCAGCGTGAAAACCCCGTCCCAGCCTTTCGGAGGCGCCGCGGCGTAATCTTCGCAAAAACGAAGGTAGCTGCGCGCCGGCGCGTCGTCCGGAATTTCCGAGAGGGCGCTCTCGAACGCGGACGCCGCCTGCCGATAGCGTCCTTCGAGGAAGAGATCTCGCCCGCGGGCGAAGAGATTCAGGCCGGCCTTCTTGCCGGCATTGAGCGTCTTCTTGAAGTCGACGAGCTCGAACACGACGAGCGGCGCTTTATATCCGAGGACTCGAATCGGCCCCAGAGCGCGGCCTTCGATCTCGTTCTCGACGCGCGCGTAGACCTCCGCGCTCACGAGGACGCGCGAGCCGAAGAACCGGTTCGCGCCCTCGATGCGAGACGCCAGATTGACGGCGTGGCCGACGACGCGATACTCCGTCCGCTCCTTCGTGCCGAGGCAGCCGGCCACTACTTCGCCGGTGTGCACGCCGATGCAGATTTCCAGCGGCTCGCGGCCTCGCGCGGCGTTCTTGTCCCTCAGATCGTTCAAGCGCAGGCCGGCCTTCAGCGCCGCGCGCGCGGCGCAAGCCGCGTGGCCTTGAAGAGGCATCGGCGCGCCGAAAACGGCCATCAACCCGTCTCCGAGGAACTGATTGACGGCGCCGTTTTCCGCGTTGATTTCCTCGACGGCGATCTCGAAGACCTCGTTGACCGTCTCGACGACTTCTTCCGGGGAGACGCGGCCGGCGAACGGCGTGAAGCCCCGGACGTCCGCGAACAACGTGGACACCGTCCGGCGCTCGCCTTTGCGCAAGATGTCCGCCGGCTTCTCCAGGACCAGCCTGACGACCTCGGGCGTGACGAAGCGGCCGAAAGTCTCCTTGACCTTCTCCAATTGCAAGAGCCCGAGGTGGGCGCGCTCGAGCTCCGTTCTCAAGGCTTTCTCGCGGGAGAGCTCCGCGGAGAGCCGGCGCTTCTCGAGGCAGCGGTCGACGGTCAGGATGAGCCCGTCCAAGCTCACCGGCTTGATCAGATAATCGTAAGCGCCGTCGCGCATCGCCTTCACGGCGCTGTCGAGCTCGGGGAAGCCCGTCATCAAGATCACGTCGGCGCTCGTGCGCGCCTTGGTCTGGCGCAGGACTTCGAGCCCGTCGACCTCGCCTGGCATGGTGAGGTCGGTCAAGACGAGGTCGCAATCCGCCGAAAGTTTTTTCAGGGCTTCCTCCCCGGAAGCGGCCGTCGCGCACGCGTAGCCGGCTTGCGTCAGCGCGCGCTCGCACAAGCGCCGGATCGGCGCCTCGTCCTCGACGACGATGATCTTCATGTCATGGGCGCGGGGCCGTCGAGGATCCCCCGGACTTTGCGGGCCAGCGCGTCGGGGGTCATGGGTTTTTGCAGAAACGGCGCGTCCGGGGCGATGAGCTCGTCGCGGACGACGCCTTCGTCGGTGTAGCCGGACATGAACAAGACCTTCACCCCGGGAACCGCGGCGCGCACGCGCTCCGCGAGCTCCGTGCCGCGCATCTTGGGCATGATGACGTCGGTCAGCAGCAGCTTGATCGCGGCGGGCGGGTCGGCGCAGAAGGAGAGCGCCTCTTCCGGGATCTTCGCCACGAGGACCTCGTAGCCGTACTGCCGCAGCGCGCGCACGGCGAAATTGCGCACCAGCTCGTCGTCCTCGACGAGCAGCACCGTCTCCGAGCCGCCGCGCGGGGCGGCCTCGACGCGGGCTTTCAGCGGCGGTGCGGATTCGCCGACGATCGGAAGATACACCTTGAACGTCGTTCCTCGCCCCAACTCGCTGTAAACGTAAACGCTTCCGCCGCTCTGCTTGACGATGCCGTAGACGGTGGAGAGGCCCAGGCCCGTGCCCTTGCCCCGCTCCTTCGTCGTGAAAAACGGCTCGAAAAGATGAGAAAGAGTCGCCTGGTCCATGCCGGTGCCCGTGTCGCTGACCGCCAGCATGGCGTGAGGGCCCGGCGTGACGTCGATGTGCGTCTTGACGAAGCTGGGGCCGAGCTCGACGTTCTTCGTTTGGATGGAGATGCGCCCGCCCTTGGGCATGGCGTCGCGCGCGTTGACGACGAGGTTGACGACGACCTGCTCGATCTGCCCCGGGTCGGCCTTGACGGTCCCGAGGTCGGCGGCGAGATCGAGGGCGAGCTCGATGTCCTCGCCGATGAGCCGGCGCAGCATCTTGTCGAGCTCCTTGAGCACGTCGTTGACGTCCAAGAGCCGCAGCTGCAGCACCTGCTTGCGGCTAAACGCCAGCAGTTGCCGCGTCAGCGCCGCCGCGCGCTTGCCCGCCGTCCGGATCTCCTCGACGTCGGCGCGGTTGGGGTCTTCGGGGGCCATGCTCTTGAGCAGGAACTCGCTGTAGCCGGAGATCGCGGTCAAAAGATTGTTGAAGTCGTGGGCGATCCCGCCGGCCAGGCGGCCGACCATCTCCATCTTCTGGATCTGGCGCAGCTGAGCCTCGGTGATCCGCTTCTCCTTTCTCGCCAAGGCCTCGCGCAGCTCTCGCTCGACGGCGGGGACGAGCCGGGTCAGGCTGCCCTTCATGATGTAGTCGGAGACGCCTTCCTTCACGGCCGCGACGGCGGACTGCTCGCCGATCGAGCCGGAGACGAGGATGAAGGGGATGTCCAAGCCGCGCTTTTTGAGGACGGCCAGCGCGCCGTGCGAGCTGAAGTTCGGCATGCTGTGGTCGGAGACGACGAGATCCCACGCTTCCTTGGCCAGGGCGGCTTCCATCGCCGCCTCCGTGTCCACGCGCTGATGGACGACGTCGTAGCCGCCGTTCTTGAGCGCGCGCAGCAGCAGCGCGGCGTCGTCCTCGGAGTCTTCGACCAGCAGCAGGCGCAGCGGTAGTCCCATGATTTTTCAGGTTCGCGGCGGCATCTCGTTCATCAACAGCCAGTAGCAGCCGAGCTGCGTGACGGCGCCCACGAACTCGTTGAAATCGACGGGCTTGCGCACGTAGCTGTTGGCGCCCAAGCTGTAGCTCGTGATGAGGTCCTGCTCTTCCTTGGACGACGTCAAGATGACGACGGGCAGGAGCTTGGTCCTCGGGTCGGCGCGGATGCGCCGCAGGACCTCCAGGCCGTCGATCTTCGGAAGCTTCAGGTCCAGCAGGATCACCGTCGGCATGACGCCGGGATCGCGCCCCGCGTGCTTGCCAGCGCCGAACAGGAAATCGAGCGCCTCGGCGCCGTCGCGCGCCACGTTGACCTCGTTTTTGAGGTTGTTTTTCTTGAAGGCGCGCAGCGTCAGATCCTCGTCGTCCTTGTTGTCTTCCACCAGCAGGACCATCCCGTCGTTCGTTTTCATGGATCGTCTCTCTATAACGTGAAGTAAAACGTCGCCCCTCGGCCGACGGCGCCGCGCGCCCAAATCCGGCCGCCGTGCCGATGGACGATCCGCGCCGCCGTCGCCAGGCCGATGCCGTTTCCAGGGAACTCGTCCGCCGTGTGCAGGCGCTGGAAAGCCCCGAATAATTTGTCGGAGTGGGACATGTCGAAGCCCGCTCCATTGTCGCGGACGAAATAGGCGGGCGCGCCGTCCGGCTGGGCTTCGGCGCCGAATTCCACCGACGCCTCGGCGCGCTTCGACGTGTACTTCCAGGCGTTGCCCAGCAAGTTCTCGAGGACGATGCGCGCGAGATGCGAATCGCATTCGGCCTGGACTCCGGGCGCCGCGGAAAAGCGGACCTTCCGCTCGGGCTCGGCGGCGGAAAGCGCCTGGGCGACGAGCTCGGCCAGTGAGGTGAGCGAGACGGTCGATCGGCGCATCTCGACGCGCGTCAGCCGCGAGAGCGCCAGCAAGTCGTCGATGAGCTGGCCCATCCGTTGGGCGGCCTTGCGGATGCGATTGAGGTGCTCCGCGCCTTGGGCGTCGAGCCGGCCTCCGCAGTCCTCCAGCAGGGCCTGGCTGAAGCCGTCGATGCTGCGCAGCGGCGCGCGCAGGTCGTGGGAGACGGAGTACGAAAAGGCGTCGAGCTCCCGATTGGCCAGCTCCAGCCGCTCGGAGTAGCGCCACAGCGTCTCCTCGGCGTTCTTGCGCGTCGTGATGTCGCGCGCCACGGCGTAAATGAGACGCTCATCGGGAATGGGGCGCGCCGTCCAAAGAAGCCATTTGTAGGTCCCGTCTTTGCAGCGGTAGCGATTTTCGAACGACAGGGTGCGCTCGCCTTCCGCGTTCTTCTCCGCCTCGTCGGCCGTCTTGCCGCGGTCGTCGGGGTGGATGAAGTCGATGTACGGGGATTTGAGCAGATCTTCTTTCGCGTGACCTAAGATCGTTTCCCACGAGCCGCTGACCTCTTTGAAATAGCCGTCGAAGCCCGCGATGCAGAACATCTCCAAAGACAGCGAAAAGAAGCGCGCGTAGCGCTCCAGTCCGCGTTCAGCCTCGCGGCGCCGCGTCACGTCCGTGACGTTGTGGATGATCCAGGAGACTTCGCCGTCCGGGGCGAGAACGGGAATGTTGCGGGGGCTCCAATAGCGTACCTCGAAGCCTCCACCTTCCGACTCCGGGCGCCGGATGTCGTATTTCTGGATCGGCATCTCGTCGGGCGTCTTTTTTTCGAGAACGCGCGCCAAAGAGGCCTTCAGATTGCGCACGCCGTCGGCCGCGGGATCGTCCGGGTTGTCGGGGAATACGTCGAAAAGGGGACGGCCCACGATGGCCTCGCGACGCGTCATCGTCGCTTGGAGATACGCCTCGCTGACGGCGGAGATGATCAGGTTCGGCGTGAGGGCGAGGGATAATCCGGGGGAGGACTCGAACAGGGCGCGAAAGTCGGGCTCAGAAGGCGACATGGTCCCACTCTTATTCATCTTTTGTCTTTTAGATGTTGACAATATAACAGAAGATTACTAAAATTACAATACTTATGACAATTACAGAACGGACTTTCACCACCTTCGAAGTGGCCAAAGCCTGCGGCGTCTTCCATACGACCGTCATCAACTGGGTCAATAAAGGAAAGCTGAAGGCGCGCACGACGCCGGGCGGCCATCGCCGCATCCTGCTGTCCGATTTGGTCGATTTCATGAACCGTTTTGAAATGCCGATCCCCGGCGACCTCGTGGGGCGCGCCAAGAAGATCCTGATCGTCGAGGACGATCCCGCCGTCCAGCGGATGCTCGTCCGCACGCTGCAGGCGCTCCCGGGCGTCGAGCTGGAGACCTGCGTCGGCGGCCTCGAGGCCCTGATGGCTATCGGTAAAGACGCCCCCGACCTTCTGATCTTGGACATCCGCATCCCCCAGGTCAACGG
>CAZRIP010000102.1:0-14309 GCA_964600165.1 uncultured Elusimicrobia bacterium
TCGTCTTGCCGTGGTCGACGTGCCCGATCGTGCCGATGTTGACGTGGGGCTTGGTGCGGTCGAATTTCGCTTTAGCCATGGTGGGCGGTCTCCTTATCTCTGCTGGGCCATAGCCGCAGCGTTCTTCTCGACGATCATCGCCTTGACGTTCGACGGAACTTCGGCGTAGTGGGAAGGCTCCATCGTAAACGAGGCGCGTCCCTGTGAAATCGAACGAACGACGGTGGCGTAGCCGAACATCTCCGACAGCGGGACGTGGCAGCGCACGAACTTCAAGTGGCCGCGATCGCCCATGTCCTGGATCTGGGCGCGGCGGCTGTTCAAGTCGCCGATGACGTCGCCCATGGCGGTCTCGGGCGTGATCACTTCGCACTTCATGATCGGCTCGAGGATGGTCGGATTGGCTTTCTTGCAGCCCGAGCGCAGCGCCATCGCGCCGGCGATCTTGAAGGCCATTTCGTTCGAGTCGACCTCGTGGAACGAGCCGTCCAGCAGCGTGACCTTGAGGTCGACGAGCGGATAGCCCGCGAGCGCGCCGCCGTCCAAGGCCTCGCGCACGCCTTTTTCGACGGCCGGGATGAACTCGCGCGGGATGCGGCCCTGCTTGACCTCGTTGACGAACTCGAAGCCCTTGGTCGCGCCCTGCGGCTCGATCTTGATGATGCAGTGGCCGTACTGGCCGCGGCCGCCCGACTGGCGGATGAACTTGCCTTCCTCGGTGACGACCGCCTTGATCGTCTCCTTGTAGGCGACCTGCGGCGTGCCGACGTTGGCGTCGACGTTGAACTCGCGCTTCATTCGATCGACGATGATCTCCAGGTGCAGCTCGCCCATGCCGGAGATGATGGTCTGGCCGGTCTCGGTGTCGGTCTTGATGCGGAAGGTCTGGTCTTCTTCCGCCAGGCGCGACATCGCGTGCGCCATCTTCTCTTCGTCGGCCTTGGACTTCGGCTCGATGGCGATGGAGATGACGGGTTCGGGGAACGTGATCTGCTCGAGGACGACCGGGCTGTTCTGGTCGGTCATCGTGTAGCCGACGCGGCCGTTCTTGAGGGCCACGGTGGCGCCGATCTCGCCGGCGTAGATCTCCTTGATCTCCTCGCGCTGGTTGGCGTGCATCCGCAGGATACGGCCGATGCGCTCGGTGTTGCGGTTGTTGCCGCACATGATCGTGTCGCCGGCCTTGAGCACGCCGGAGTAGACGCGGAAGAAGATCAGCTTGCCGACGAACGGGTCGGTCTGGATCTTGAACATCAGCGCCGCGAAGGGCTCCTTGTCGTCGGCCTTGCGCTCGCGCGGCTCGCCCTTGTAGGCGTCGGTCGCCTGCGTCGAGGGGCGGTCGAGCGGCGAGGGCAGATAGTCGCAGACGGCGTCGAGCATCGGCTGCACGCCTTTGTTCTTATAAGAGGAACCGCAGAGGACGGGGAAGATCTTCGCTTGCAGGACGCCCTTGCGCAGGGTCTTGCGCAGCTCTTCGGCGGTGAACTTCTCGTCGCCGTTGAGGTAGCGCTCCATCAGCGCGTCGTCGAACTCGACGATCTTCTCGACGAGCTTGTGGTGATATTCCTGGGCCTTCTCCTTCATGTCGGCCGGAATCTCGACGACGTCCCACTTGGCGCCCAACTCCTCGCCGTGCCAGACCAAGGCCTTCATCTCGATGAGGTCGACGAGACCCTCGTACTCGGCCTCGGCTCCGATCGGCAGCTGGATCGGCACGGCGTTGGCTCCGAGGAGCTTCAAGATCGACTCGTACGACATGTAGAAATCGGCGCCCATGCGGTCCATCTTGTTGATGTAAGCGACCCGCGGCACGTGGTACTTGTCCGCCTGGCGCCACACCGTCTCCGACTGGGGCTCGACGCCCTGCACGCCGTCGAAGCAGACGACGGCGCCGTCCAAGACGCGCAGCGAGCGCTCGACTTCGGCCGTGAAGTCGACGTGTCCGGGCGTGTCGATGATGTTGATCTGGTACTCGGGATCGCCCGGGAGGCCGTGGCGCTTCCACTTGCAGTAGGTCGCGGCCGCGGTGATCGTGATGCCGCGCTCGCGCTCCTGGGGCATCCAGTCCGTCGTCGTCGCGCCCTCGTGCACCTCGCCGATCTTGTGGATGCGGCCGGTGTAATAGAGGATGCGCTCCGTCGTCGTCGTCTTGCCGGCGTCGATATGCGCGATGATGCCGATGTTGCGGACTCTTTCCAGCGGATATTCTCGGGCCATTAGAGGTTCAGGGGTGATCCGTTTATAAGGGCTACCAGCGGTAATGCGCGAACGCGCGGTTGGCTTCCGCCATCTTGTGCGTGTCCTCGCGCTTCTTGAAGGCCATGCCTTCTTTCTTGTTGGCGGCGAGGAGTTCATCCGCAAGACGCACGGCCATCGGCTTGCCGGTTTTTTGCCGGGCCGCGTCGATGATCCAGCGCATGGCGATCGTGGTCGAGCGCGTGGGCTGGACCTCGATCGGGACTTGATACGTCGCGCCGCCGACGCGGCGCGCCTTGACCTCGAGCAGGGGGCGGACGTTTTCGATCGCCTGCGTGAGCACGTTCAGCGCGTCCTGCTTGGTCTTATCGGCGATGATGGTCATCGCGTCGTAGACGACATTTTCAGCGGCCAACTTCCGCCCTTGATAATTGAGCTTGTTGACCAGGCGCGAGATGAGCACCGAGCTGTACTTATAGTCCGCGGGCGGAGCCTCGCGGCGATCACGGGGACGAAGACCTTTTCTGGGCATACGATGAACCTCTTACTTGGCGGCGGCCGCTTTGGGCCGCTTCGCGCCGTAAAGTGAACGACCCTGCTTGCGGCCGTCGACGCCGGCCGTGTCCAGCACGCCGCGGATGATGTGGTAGCGCACGCCCGGCAGGTCCTTGACGCGACCGCCGCGGATGAGCACGATCGAGTGCTCTTGGAGATTATGGCCGACTCCGGGAATGTACGCCGTGACTTCGGTGCCCGTCGTGAGCTTGACGCGCGCGATCTTGCGCAGCGCCGAGTTCGGCTTCTTCGGGGTCGTCGTCGAGACGCGGGTGCAAACGCCGCGGCGCTCGGGGCAGCTCAGAAGCGCGGGCGCTTTCGAGCGGCTCTTGTCCTTGTATCGTCCGATGCGGATGAGCTGATTAATCGTGGGCATGACGGCTCCTACTCCTTGGTTTTCTCTTCTCCGGAGTGGACGTTCGCCAGCTCCAGGACTTTGTCGCGAGCCTGCAGGCCCGTGCCGGCCGGGATCATGTGGCCGATGATGACGTTCTCCTTCAATCCCTTGAGGTAATCGATCTTCGACGTCGTGGCGGCTTCGGTCAAGACGCGGGTGGTCTCTTGGAAGCTGGCCGCCGACACGAAGCTGTTGGACGCCAGCGAGGCCTTCGTGATGCCGAGGAGCACGGGCTCCGCCTGGGCTTCCTTGCCGCCCTTGCCCTTGATCTCTCGGTTCGAATCGGCGAAGCCGAAGCGGTTGATGATCTCGCCCTTGAGGAACGAGGTGTCGCCTGAGGTCGCGATCTTGACGTTTTCGAGCATCTGGCGGACGATGCACTCGATGTGGCGGTCGGAGATCGTGACGCCCTGGAGGCGATACACTTCCTGAATGGCGTTGACCAAGAACTCTTGGACTTCTTTGATGCCCTTGACTCGCAGGACGTCGTGCGGGTTGATCGCGCCGTCGGTGATGGCTTCGCCGACGCCGACGCGGTCTCCTTCATACACGACCAAGTGCTTGCCTTGCGGGATCAGGTACTCGCGGACGAGGTCGGTTTCTTCGTTACGGACAGAAACCTGAACAAGGCCCTTGGCGCCGATGCCGAGGCTGACGATGCCCTCGATCTCTGAAATGATGGCGGAGCTCTTGGGCTTGCGGGCTTCGAAGAGCTCGGACACGCGCGGCAGACCGCCCGTGATGTCCTTGGACTTCGTGACTTCCTGCGGGATCTTCGCGACGATGTCTCCGGGCTCGACCTTCTGGCCGGTTTCGGCCATCAGGATCGTGTCGGTCGGCAGCGGATAGGTCGCGACGTCCTTTCCGTTCTTCTCGATGACGACGCGCGGGTTGAGCCGCTTCGGGCCGCCCTCGGTCTTCTCGCCCGCGGTGCGGCGGGTTTCCTGCTCGATGATCTTGCGCTCGATGATGCCGGTGATCTTGTTGCGTTCTTCGTGCAGCGTGACGCCCTCGCGGACGTCGACGAGGCGGATCTCGCCTTCGCCTTCGGCCACGATCGGCATCGTGTAAGGGTCCCATTCGGCCAGCATCTGGCCGGGCTCGACCTTGTCGCCGTCCTCGACCTTCAGGCGCGAGCCGTAGACCATCTTATGCTCGTCGACCGCCCCCGTGTCCTTGTTGGTGAGGTTGAGCACGCCCGTGCGCGAGACGACGACGATCATGCCCTCGCGGTTCTTGAGCGTGCGGATGTTCTTGAACTCGATCTTGCCGGACTTGGTGGCGACGATCTGCGAGCGCTTCGTGACGCGGGAAGCCGTGCCGCCGATGTGGAACGTGCGCAGCGTCAACTGCGTGCCGGGCTCGCCGATCGACTGCGCGGCGATGATGCCGACGGCTTCGCCGACCTCGACCATGCGGCCGGTGGCGTTGTTCATGCCGTAGCACTTGGCGCAGACGCCCTGGCGCGCCTCGCAGGTCAGGACCGAGCGCGCGCGGACCATCTCGATGCCGGCGGCCTTGATCTGGACGGCGATCTCGGAGGAGACGTGCTGGCCGGATTCGCAAACGACCTTCTCGGTCGTCTTGCCTTTCGCGTCGGTGACGGGAACGACGATGTCTTCCAAGACGACGCGGCCGAGCAGGCGCTCGTCCAAGGGCTCGATGACCTCATCGCCCGTGGCGAGGCTGCCCAAGCGCACGCCGTTGATCGTGCCGCAGTCGGTCTCGGTGATGACGAGATCGTGGGCGACGTCGACGAGACGGCGCGTCAGGTAGCCGGCGTCGGCGGTCTTAAGGGCGGTGTCCGCGAGACCTTTGCGGCCGCCGTGCGTGGAAATGAAGTACTCGAGGACGGTCAGGCCCTCGCGGAAGTTCGAGATGATCGGCTGCTCGATGATCTCGCCGACGCCGCCGGTCAGCTTCTTCTGGGGCTTGGCCATCAGACCGCGCATGCCGGCGAGCTGCCGGACCTGCTGTCGGCTGCCGCGCGCGCCGGAATCGGCCATCAAGAAGACCGAGTTGAAGCGCGCCTTGCCGGCCACGAACGGATCGAACTCCTCCTTCTTCATGTCGTCGAACATGACGTCCGAGATCTTGTCGGTGACGTGAGTCCAAATGTCGATGATCTTGTTGTAGCGCTCGTTCTCGGTGATGACGCCGTTCTTGGCCTGGAGCTCGATCTCCTTGACCTTCTTGCGCGCGACGGTGATCGCCTCTTTCTTGACCTGCGGAATGTGCATGTCCGAGATCGAGATCGACAAGCCGGCGGCGGTGGCGTAGTGATAGCCCATTCTCTTCAAGTCGTCGAGAAGGGTCACGGTGCGGTAATGCCCGAGCTGCTTATAGCAGAGCTCGACGAGCTGCGAGAGCTCTTTCTTGCCTTGCGGCTTGTTGATGTAGCCGAGCTCCTGCGGAATGATCTCGCTGAAGAGCACGCGGCCGACGGTCGTCCAGTCCTTCCAGTCCTTCATGGCGACCGGCTCGGCCTTCTTGCCCTCGCCCTCGGTCTCGACGACGTTGTTGATGCCGCGGACCTTGATCTTGGCGTGGAGGTCGATCTTCTTGTTCTGATAGGCCGTGACGACTTCGGCCTTGTCGGAGAAGATCATGCCTTCGCCGACCTCGCCGAGCTTGTACTTCGTGAGATAGTGCAGGCCGAGAACCATGTCGTGCGACGGGACGGCGATCGGCCGGCCGGACGCGGGCGACAGGATGTTGTTCGAGGCCATCATCAGCACGCGGGCCTCGAGCTGCGCTTCCTGCGACAGCGGCACGTGAACGGCCATCTGGTCGCCGTCGAAGTCGGCGTTGAAGGCCGCGCAGGTCAGAGGATGCAGCTGGATCGACTTACCCTCGATCAAGACGGGCTCGAAGGCCTGGATGCCCAGGCGATGCAGCGTCGGAGCGCGGTTGAGAAGGACCGGGTGGTTCTTCGTCACGTACTCCAGGATGTCCCAGATCTCCGGGCGCACCTTGTCGAACATGCGCTTGGCGGCCTTGAGCGTGAGGTTCTCGGCCTTCATCAGCTCGCGGATGATGAACGGGCGGAAGAGCTCGAGGGCCATCTCCTTGGGGAGACCGCACTGGTTGAGCTTGAGGTTCGGGCCGACGACGATGACCGAGCGGCCCGAGTAGTCGACGCGCTTACCGAGCAGGTTCTGACGGAACCGGCCCTGCTTTCCCTTAAGAATGTCGGAAAGCGACTTCAGGGGCCGGTTGCCGGCGCCGACGACGACGCGGCCGCGGGCGCCGTTCTCGAAGAGGGCGTCGACCGCTTCCTGCAGCAGGCGCTTCTCGTTAAAGACCATGACTTCCGGCGCGCGCAAGGCCTCGATGTGCTTGAGGCGGTTGTTGCGGTTGATGATGCGGCGATAAAGATCATTCAGGTCAGACGTCGCGAAACGGCCGCCCTCGAGAGGGACGAGCGGGCGCAGCTCCGGCGGGATGACGGGCAGAACGGTCGTGACCATCCACTGCGGCTCGTTGCCGGACTCGACGAAGCCCTGCAGGATGCGCAGGCGGCGGATGAGCCGGGTGCGCTCGGCCTCCGACGTGACGCCCTGGATGTTCTCGAGGATCTGCGCGGCCTCTTCCTTGGGCTTGACCTTGGAAAGAAGCGCGTGGATCGCGCCCGCGCCGATGCCGACCTTCAGCTTCGAGCGGTACTCGGTCTTGAGCTTGCGGACCTCTTCCTCGGAGACGAGGTCGCCGGACTTGTAGACGGTGCGGCCCGTCGAGTCGACGAGATCCTCGAGGATCACGTACATCGCGTAGTAGACCACGCGCTCGAGATCGGTGGTGCGCATATTGAGCACGATGCCGATGCGCGAAGGAGTCTTCTTAAGGAACCAGATGTGCGCGACGGGGACGGCGAGCTCGATGTGGCCCATGCGCTCGCGGCGGACCTTGGCTTCCGTCACTTCGACGCCGCAGCGGTCGCAGACGATGCCCTTGAACTTGACCCAGCGGTACTTGCCGCAGGCGCACTCGTAATCGTGCGCGGGCCCGAAAATGCGCTCGCAGAACAGGCCGTCGCGCTCGGGCTTCAAGGTGCGGTAATTGATGGTCTCGGGCTTTTTGACCTCGCCGTAAGACCAGGACAGGATCTGCTCGGGCGACGCCATCGAGAGACGGATCGCGTCGAAGTCGAAGAAGTCGAGCGCGTCGGGGCGCTTTTTTTTCTTTCCGCCAAGGGAGAGCTTCTTTTCTGCGGTAGCGATGTAGGCCATGTTATTTCCTCGCGGCCTCCTTGGTGGATTCCTTCTTGGCCGCCCCAGTGGGAACGGTCCCTTCCGCGCCGGTCTTCAAGAGCTCGACGTTCAAGCCGAGCGCCTGCAGCTCCTTGACGAGGACTTTGAAGGATTCGGGCACGCCCGGCTGCGCCGGCGCCTCGCCCTTGATGATCGCTTCATACATCTTCGTGCGGCCGTTGACGTCGTCGGACTTGACAGTCAAGAACTCCTGAAGCGCGTACGCCGCGCCGAAGCCCTCGATCGCCCAGACTTCCATTTCGCCGAAGCGCTGGCCGCCGAATTGCGCCTTGCCGCCGAGCGGCTGGCGCGTGATCAAGCTGTAAGGGCCCGTCGAGCGCGCGTGAATCTTGTCCTCGACCAAGTGGATGAGCTTGAGGATGTACATGTAGCCGATCGAGACCTTCTCGTGGAACGGCTCGCCCGTGCGGCCGTCGTAGAGCGTGATGCGGCAGTCGTCGCTGGGCAGGTACTTCTCGGGAGTCCCCTTGTCCTTGAGCTCTTTTTTCGCCTGACGCACGAGGTCATGGATCTCTTTTTCGGTCGCCGAGTCGAAGACCGGGTTGATCGTCTGGACGCCGAGCGTGTGCGCGGCCCAACCGAGCATCGTCTCCAGGAGCTGGCCGACGTTCATGCGCGAGGGAACGCCCAGCGGCGAGAGCACGACGTCGAGCGGCGTGCCGTCCGGCAGGAAGGGCATGTCCTCTTCGGGCAGCACCTTCGCGACGACGCCCTTGTTGCCGTGGCGGCCGGCGAGTTTGTCGCCGACCTGCACCTTGCGGCGCGAGGCGATGTAGACCTTGACGACCTTATTGACGGTGACGGCGAGATCGTCGCCTTCCTTGACCGCCTCCTTGTCGCGGGCCGCGTCCTCACGGAGCTTCTTCTCCATGAGCTTGTAGAACTGAGTCAACCGCTCCTCTTCGTCCTTGCGCTTGGAGGCCGACATGTCCTCGAGCGCCTCGAACGACTCCTTGCGGTGCTGGCGAAGCGTAGCGAGCTCGGACTCGAGCTTGTCTTGGATCGCGTCGATGCGCTTGCGCTCCTCGGGCTTGGCGAGCTTCTCGCGGCGCACGAACACGCGCGTGCCGATGACCTTGCCGGAGACGCCCGGCGGGACGCGCAGCGAGGCGTCCTGGACGTCCTCGGCCTTCTTGCCGAAGATGACCTTGAGCAGGCGCTCCTCGGGCGTCAGCTGCTGCTCGCCCTTCGGCGTGACCTTGCCGACCAAGATGTCGCCCTGGCGGACGTTGGTCGACGGGATCACGATGCCTTGCTCGTCGAGGGACTCGAGCGACTCCGCGCCGACGTTCGGGATGTCGCGCGTGATCTCCTCGGCGCCGAGCTTGGTGTCGCGAGCCTCGATCTCGAACTCGGAGATGTGGATCGACGTGAAGATGTCGTCCTTGACGAGACGCTCCGAGAGCAGGATCGCGTCCTCGAAGTTGTAGCCCTCCCACGGCAAAAAGCCCACGAGCAGATTGCGGCCGAGCGCAAGCTGGCCCTGCGAGGTTCCCGGGCCGTCCGCGAGGACCTCGCCCTGCTTGACCGAGACGCCGGTCTTGACGATCGGCGTTTGGTTGATGCAGGTGTCTTGGTTCGAGCGCCGGTATTTCTTGAGAGTGTAGATGTCGATGGGCTCTTCCTTGCCCTTCACGTTGTCGGCGGCCACGGCGATCAAGTCGCCGGCCGAGTAGATGACCTTGCCCGCGCGCTTGGCCGTGATGCAGGCGCCGGAGTCGCGCGCGACCGGCTCTTCCATGCCGGTGACGACGACGGGCGGCTCGGCTCCGAGGAGCGGCACGGCCTGGCGCTGCATGTTCGCGCCCATCAGGGCGCGGTTGGCGTCGTCGTGCTCGAGGAACGGCACGAGCGCGGCGGAGACCGAGACGACCTGCATGGGCGAGATGTCCATGTAGTCGACGCGGGACGGGTCGACGAGAGGGAAGTCGCCGCGGCTGCGGCAGGCGACGAGGTCGACGTTGAGCTTATCCTTCTCGACCGGCGTGTTGGCCTGCGCGACGATCTGGCCGCTCTCGGCGTCCGCGCCGAGGTATTCGACGCTGCCGGTGAGCTTGCCCTTGCTGACCCTCGAATACGGACTCTCGATGAGGCCGAACTCGTTGATCTTCGCGTAAGAGGCGAGCGACGTGATCAGGCCGATGTTCGGGCCTTCCGGCGTCTCGATCGGGCAGATGCGGCCGTAGTGCGTGTAGTGCACGTCGCGGACCTCGAAGCCTGCGCGCTTGCGGTTGAGGCCGCCGGGGCCGAGGGCCGACAAGCGGCGCTTGTGCGTGACCTCGGAGAGCGGGTTGATCTGGTCCATGAACTGCGACAGCTGCGAGGTGCCGAAGAACTTGCGCAGGATGCCGACCATGGGCGCCGTATTGAGGAGGTTGCGCGGCGTGAGCAGCGTCTTGTCCTGGACGCTCATGCGGTCGCGGATGACGCGCGACATTTGCGCCAAGCCGACGCGAATCTGATTTTCGAGCAGCTCGCCGACGCCGCGGACGCGGCGGTTGCCGAGGTGGTCGATGTCGTCGAGCTTGACCGGGAAACTCTTGTCGACGAAGGTCGGGGCCGCCGCGCGCCACGTATTGATGGCGTCGATCAGATCGACGAAGGAGAAGCGATCCTTCTTCAAGCCCTGCTTGGTCGCGTCGGAATCCTCGTCGGAATCCTTCTCGTGCAGGTCGATGAGCGGCATCTTGTCGAGCGCTTCGCCGTTGACCGCCTTGCAGTACTCCTGGAAGAACGCCTTGAACTCGCCGGCCGTCTCCCACTGCGCGCCGCGCACGGGCATCGGCGAGGTCTTCGGCTGGCCCTCGCTCATGAACGTCGTGCCGCAGTTGAGCGCGATGAGGTACTGCATCGTGGCGATGATGTCCTCGAGGCAGAGCGTGCGGCGAGAGAAGGCGGGCAACGCGAACCCGCGGTGCTTGCGGTTCTCGGGGCGCGGCGTGATGTCCTTGCGGGCCGCCAAGCGCCAGAGGTAGTGGTTGAGCTTGATCGCGATCTTGTGGCGGCCGACCTTCGAGAGGTCGTACTTGCGGAGATTCTTGAAGATCAGGTTGTCGAGGTAAGCCTCGGCCTGTCCGGGAACGATGAACTCCTGGCCGCGCAGCTTCTTGTAGATGTCCTGCTGGGCTTCCTTGACGGACTTGATCTTGTCCTTGCGGAGGGTCTCGAGGATGGTAGGGTCTTCCTTTTCCGGATCGCCGGTCAAAAGCTTGATCGTCTTGACCTGCTTGTCGAGCATGCGCTTGATCGCTTCATGCGTGACTTTCTTGCCGGCCTCGAGCAAGACCTCGCCGGTCGCCTGATCGACGACGTCCTCGATCGAGATGCGGTGCAGCAGGGACACCATCGTGTCCGCGTTGACGGCCACGGCCTCGTAGCTGTAGAAGAGCTTGAGAATGTCGGAGTCGGACTCGATGCCGCAGGCGCGCAGGAACGTGGTCGCCTCGAACTTCTTCTTGCGGTCGATGCGGACGAACAAAATGTTGTTGAGATCGAACTCGAACTCGATCCAGGCGCCGCGGTACGGGATGACCTTGGCGAAGAAAAGCTTCTTGCCGAGAGACGAGATCTTCTTCTCGTCGTCTTCCTCGAAAATGATGCCCGGCGAGCGGTGCAGCTGGGAGACGACGACGCGTTCGGCGCCGTTGATGATGAAGGACGCCGTGTCCGTCATGATCGGGATCTCGCAGAGCACGACCTCTTGCTCGACGATTTGCTTCAACTTGCCGGAAGGCTGGCGCGACGAGAGGCGCAGGATCGCCTTGAGCGGGCGCGACCACGTCGCGTCGTGGGACTGGGCCTCTTCGGGCGTGGCGTAACGAGGCGGGGCGAACTCGTAGCGCACGAAGTCGAGGACCATGCTGCCGTCGGCCGACTCGATCGGAAAGACGTCCATGAACGAGGCGTTCAACCCCATCAGCTTGCGCTGATCGGGCTCGGCCTCGAGCTGCATGAAATCCCGGAAGGAATTCTTCTGCATCTCCAACAGGTCCGGCAACTCCATCGCCTGCGGAATCTTTCCGAATTTAATTTGTTTCACGATGAGCCCCTTTGCTTCCTTAGTAAGTTCTTCTCGTGACAAAACGGGTCCCCATCCCTGACCCTTGCGGGCCAGGGACGGGGTTTACCCGTGCTACCTTGCTGATTTTTTCGGGAAACCGAACGGCATTACTTCAGCTCGACCGTGGCGCCGGCCTCGGCGAGCTTCTTCTTCATCTCCTCGGCCTGGGCCTTCGGCAGGCCCTCCTTCACGGGCTTCGGAGCGGCCTCGACGAGATCCTTGGCTTCCTTCAAGCCCAGACCCGTCAGTTCGCGCACGGCCTTGATGACGCCGATCTTGTTGGCGCCGGCGTTCGTGAGCACAACGGTAAAGTCCGTCTTCTCTTCGGCGGCGGCGCCGCCGGCGGCGGGCGCGGCCCCACCCGCGACCATGACGGGCGCGGCGGCGGCGGCCTTGACTCCGAACTTCTCCTCAGCGAGCTTCACGAACTCGGAGGCCTCGAGGACCGACAACTGTCCCACGGCGTCGACGAGCTCGGCGGGCGACAACTTGGTGGTAGCCATTTTCTTTGTTCTCTCCTGGTGTTGAGCAGCGCCCTGAGGGCTTTACCTCTCCCGCTTCCGCGGTCGAGACTGCCAGCGGTCTAAATTAGGCGGCCGCCGCGCCCTCCTTCGACTTCTTGTCGGCCAAGGCCTTGACGACCATGACCAAATCCCGCGTCGGGGCCTGCGCGACGGCGACCGACGAGCTGATGACGCTGTAGACCACGTTGACGATCTTGCCCATCAGCTCCTGCTTGCCGGGCAGCGTGGCGAGCTTCGCGCAGTCCGCCGGCGTCATCCACTTGGCGCCGACGAAACCGGCCTTCACCTTCAAAAGCGGGAACTGCTTGGCGACCGCGGCCAGGACCTTCGCCGGCGCGACCGGGTCTTCATTTTCGGAAACGACGATGCCGAGCGGGCCCTTGAGCAGCTTCGGGTCGACGCCGTCGACGCCGGCGTTCTTCAAGGCGTACTTGATCTGCGAGTTCTTGATGACGGCATAGCGGCACCGGAGAGGGCGCAGCTTGCCGCGAAGCTCGTCGAGCTCCTTGAACTTGAGGCCCTGGAATTCGGTGAAAAAGAGATGCGGCGCCTTCTTGAGCGCCTCCGCTAGAGCCTTCGACTTCTCGATCTTCTCGTTCTTCGTCAGCTTCATGTTATATCGTACCCCTAAAATTCGATTACTTGCTTCCAAACCGCATGTCGAGACCGCCGGCGATCACTTCGCCCTGATTGAACGCGCCCTCGACGAAAATCCCTTCGTGGTCGTAAACCGGTACGCGCAATCCGACGAAAGGCACGGCGTCTTCCTGCGCGCCGCCCGTGTGATTACCCGCCTGCCGATCGTTGAGATCCGACTGGATCCGCGACCACTTCACGCCGCCGTAGGGCTCCACCTTGTAGCCTTGCAGCTCGAACAAGTGGCTCATCTCGACGGCGACCTGATACTGCCAGAGAACCAAGAGATCGTTGATCTGATTGCTGACCGCGGGCGCTCCCGGAGAAATCCGGTTGTACGCGTAGCGGGAGTCCGAAACCGAAGCGTCGACGGCGATGCCAGGCTGCACGACGGTGTCCGGCATCACGACGGCCTTGACGCCGGCGCCGAAGATCGTCCCGGGATTATCGCCGGTCAGCCTTTGCGCGGGCAGCTTGAGATCGTATTTGCCGGCGCCGCCGAAGACGTAATATTGAAGACCGTCCCACGGCTGATAGAGGAGCTTCGCGATCGCCGCGCCGCCGAAGCCCAGCCCGCCGACATCGCCGGTCTGGCTGCAGCCGAAGCTGTTGCCGGCTTTATCGACGCAGCCCGTCGTGCCGCGCGGGCTGAAGTTGAGCTTCTGCTCGTTGATCCCCTGGTAGTAGACCAGGAATTTCAAAGAACCTGGAGACAGCTGACGCGCCGTGGTGCCGAGGTCTTGCGCCGACGACGACACCGCGACGAACAGAGCACCCAGAGACAAAAGGGCGCCCCATCGTGTTTTCCGCTGCATCCGTATCTTTACGTTCAAGAGGTCAATGAGACCGGCGACGACCTACTCTCCCAACGCCGAGTTGGGCGTTAGTACCATCGGCCCTGACAGGCTTAACTGCCGTGTTCGGAATGGGAACGGGTGTATCCCTGCCGGAAATATCACCGATCTCATTGACCCCTTGAACAAAATTCAAGGTGGGAGGTATGGTCGGATCCAATATTTTTTTCTAGACCCGTCGTGGCGACGAACGCGACGAACATCCCAGAGGCTGAATTGTAGCAAATAGAGTGAATCGTTGCAAACGATTTTCTTTTGCTGATATCCGAGAACAAGCGCTGACTTTCGATCGAAGAATACGGCCAAGCCGCACGGACGATTAGTACCGCTTCGCTGAAACCCTTGCGGGTCTTACACTCGCGGCCTATCAAACGGGTAGTCTTCCCGTGTCCTTTAGGGGCCTTGCGGCCCGGGAAACCTTATCTTGAGGCGGGTTTCACGCTTAGATGCTTTCAGCGTTTATCCCTTCGCGACGCCGCTACCCAGCGATGCCCCTGGCGGGACAACTGGCATACAGGAGGTCGCTTCATCCAGGTCCTCTCGTACTATGGACAACTCCTCTCAAGTTTCCTAACGCGCATGGTAGATAGAGACCGTACTGTCTCACGACGTACTGAACCCAGCTCACGTACCGCTTTAATGGGCGAACAGCCCAACCCTTCCCACCTGCTCCAGCGGGAGGATGCGATGAGCCGACATCGAGGTGCCAAACCTGGTCGTCGATGTGAACTCTTGGACCAGATCAGCCTGTTATCCCCGGGGTAGCTTTTATCCGTTGAGCGATGGCCCTCCCACGAGGTACCACCGGATCACTAT
>CAZRIP010000103.1:0-14111 GCA_964600165.1 uncultured Elusimicrobia bacterium
AGGATCTTGTCGAAGATCTTCTGGTCCTCGACGCCCTCTTTCCAGTAGAGGTCGAAGATCTTCTTGACCATCGTCTCTTTGTCGACGCGCAGGCCGGCGTCGAGCATCCCGTCGACGGCGGAGTCGACCGCCGCCTTCTTCATTTTCATGAAGTCGGTCAGCGTGTTGTCGATGTCCCAGATGACGGCTTTGATCAACGAGCTAGCGCTCCTGCTTGACCCGCTCGATGTACTTGCCGGTGCGCGTGTCGACGCGGATGAACTCGCCCTCGTTGACGAAGAGCGGGACCGAGATCTCGAGGCCGGTGGAAAGGACGGCCTTCTTGTTCATGTTGGACACGGAGTCGCCCTTGACGCCTGGCTCCGAGGACGCGACCTCGAGAACGACGTTGGCGGGAAGCTGGATGTTCGTGAGCTTTTCATCCACGTAAACGCCGAGGACCATCATGTTGTCCTGCAGGAACTTGGCCTGGTCGCCGAGCTTCTCCTTCGGGAAGGAGACCTGCTCGTAGGTCTCGTTGTCCATGAAGACGGACATCGAGCCCTCGTCGTAGGAGTAGTTGAGCTCGCGCTTGGTGACCGGGACATCCCGGAACTTCTCCTGCGTGGCGAAGGAGCGCTCGACGACGCTGCCGGTGGACAGCGAGCGCAGCGTGGTGCGCATGGAGGATTTGGATTGGGACATGCGGTGCATCTGGTAGTCGAGGACCTCCCAAATCTGGCCTTCGTACTCGAAAACGTTGCCGGTCTTTAGCTCGGACGCGCTGATCATGTCACAGGTCTCCTGAATAGTGTGGTGCGGTCCTCAATGATACAATATTCCCCCAGTGCGCGACATTACGGCGATCCTCATCGGACGTCTGGGCGACCTCATCGTCGCCACGCCCTTGCTGCGCTCTCTGAAGCAACGCTACCCCGGCGTGCGCTTGAAGCTCGTCGTCTCGAGCCTCTGCCGCGACGCCGTCGGGATGATCCCCTTCGTCGACTACTACGAGGTCTTGCACCGGGTCCACCACATCGGACAGAACTTCATGCTCTGCGAAAGCCTGTTCCGCGGGCCGTGCGATCTGGCGCTCGATCTCAACCCCTCGTTCTCGCGCACCTCCGCCGCGCTGATGGCCGCCGTGCGCAAGGCGCCGGTCAAGCTCGGCTTCGAGAAAAAGAAGTGGAACAAGGTCTTCACCGAGACCATCCCGGCCCCGAAAGACGACGAGCCGATGCTCGCGCGTTACGCGCGTTTGGCCGCGCGTCTCGGCGCGCCCTACGAGCCGCGCACCGAGCTGTCGCTGCGGCCGAAAGACTTCGAGCAGGCCGACATGCTGCTCGAGGGGATCGCGCCGGGCAAGCGCGTCCTCGTCCACGCGGGCAACTTCAAGAAGTTCGACAACCGCTGGCCCGAGGAGAAGTTCGCGGCTCTGATCGACCGGATGAAAGAGGTCGAGGGCGTTCGGCCGATACTCCTCGCCGGTCCCGGCGAGCTCGAGCCGGTGACGGCGATCGCCGAAAGGAGCAAGGGCGGAGTGAGGGTCGTTTCTCCGCCCTCGCTCGGCGCGAGCGGCGCGTTGATGAAGCGCATGGACCTGGTCGTGCTCAACATCACGGGCACGACGCATCTGGCCGCCGCGCTCGGCGCGCCCACCTTCGGGCTCTACGCGGGCTACACGAACGCCGTCTGGCATCCCCCGGGAGACCTTCACCGCGGCGTGGTGTCGAAGTCGTGGACCTCGTGCCGCGACATCTCCGTCGAAGAAGCTTGGGCCGCCCTCGCCCCCCTGCTAAAAAACGGCACGAAATAGTAAAAAGATGCACGCTGGCGGACTCCACCTATGCTAAAATCGTGCGTATGAGAAAGCTCCTGGCTTTGCTGATCGCGTCGTGCGCCGCCGGCGTCTGCGCGCAAGAACCCGCGCAGAGGCCCAATAATTTTCCCACGCCGGCGCGCCTGCTCGCCGCCGAGGCCGAGCTGCCGTCCGGCAAGCCCGTCGATTTCGAGAAGGCCGCGCGCGGCCTGCGGTCGGCGAATCCCTTGACGCGCAAGGCGGCGATCCGCGCCCTCGGCTCGCAGGATAACGTGCGCGCCGTGCCCTTGCTCGGCGAGATCCTTTTGAAGCTCGGCGAGCCCGTCGACGTCCGCGCCGCCGCGGCGACGGCCCTCGGACGCGTGCGCAATTGGCGCGCGGCCGGCTTCCTCAAGCAAGCCCTGCGCGACTCGGAGCGCGAGGTGCGCTTCGCCTCGGCGCTCGCGCTCGGCAAGACCAAGGCTCCCGGGACGCTGCCGCTCCTCGCGGGCACGCTCGGCAACGACTCGGACTGGTGGGTGCGCTTCGCGGCCGCCGTCGCCCTCGGAAAGGATAAAGATCCCCGCTCGGTCGACGCGCTCGGCGCCGCGGCGGACTTGGACGGCGAATGGCAGGTGCGCGCGCAGGCCGTGCGCTCGCTGGGCGAGATCGGCTCGCGCGACGCGGCCCTCGCGCTCGGCCGCGTGCTCAAGGACAAGGACGGCGCGGTCCGCGCGGCGGCGGCGACGGAGCTCGGCGGCATCTCGGGTCTCGACAGCATCAACCTGCTCGCCGCGTCCCTGCACGACGAGACCGACGAGGCCGCGCGCGAGGCCATGACGCAGAGCCTCAAGAAGCTGCTGGCCAAGCCCTAGACGCATAAGCGTTTCCCGCCGGCAATACGACGCCGCGTCCGCGCGTCGTATCATCTACTAATGAAGCTGATCTCGCTGATGTATCACGACATCGAGACGACGCGGACCCGTCTGCGTTATGCCTTCAGCATCGGGGAATTCAAGGAGCATCTCGCCGCGATCAAGAACACGGTGGGCCACGGCCCGGCGATCCCGGGCGACTCCGGCGCGTCAGGATTCGCCCTGACGTTCGACGACGGGCACGTAGGCTGGCTCAAGGCGGCCGAAGCGCTCAACGAACTGCGCTGGAAGGCCTCGTTTTTCATCGTGACGAAGGGCATCGGAAGGCCGGGAGCGCTGGACCGCTCCGCGATCAGGCAGCTCGCCGGGATGGGTCATGTGATCGGGTCGCACACGGTCGATCACCCGGCGCTCTCCGGCAAGGACGACGCGTTCATCCTCGACCAATGGACCCGGAGCAAGGCCGCGTTGGAGGATATCCTGGGACAGGCGGTGACGACGGGCTCGGTGCCGGGAGGCTTTTATAGTCCGAGGGTGGCCCGCGCGGCCGACGCGGCGGGACTGAAGCATTTATTCACCTCCGAGCCCGTCGTTCCGACCTGGGAGGTCGGCGGATGCCGCGTCTTAGGCCGCTTCACGCTCCTCAACGGGATGAGCCGCGGGACGGTCGCGCGCATCGTCGGGGGCGACCGCTCCGAGCACGCGCGCCATTACCTGGCTTGGCGCGTCAAGAAAGCCGTCAGATCCTTCATGCCGCGGGCCTACCTCGCGCTGCGCGACAGGGTGAACAAGGTCCGGTCGGGCCGCCTCCCTTAGCGCGGCGCGGCGCTCTCGAAGACGAGCGAGCCGTCCCTATGCGACGCGAAAGCGCGGCGCCAGCGGGGATCGCGCGACAGCCGTCGCTCGACGTCGGCCAGATCGGCCGGATCGAAGGGAGTGCCTCCGGAAGCCGTGCGCATGACGGCGTCGTTGGGCAGCAGCACGGCCCAGCGCGCCTGCGAAAGGCGCTTGAGCTGCACCGTCTTGAGCCCCGTATATAGGAAGACCCGGCCGGCCATCTCCGACGCGACGACATCGGCGGGCCGCGCATGGGCGCGGAGCCAGTCGAAAGTCTCCGCCGGCGGCCGCGCGGGCTCGCCGCCGCCGTGAAGCGAGGCGCGCGCGATCTTGAGCGCGGGACTCAAAGACAGCGCGACGCTCAGCGCCGCCGCCCACCAGCACGCGCCCGCGCCGCCGCCGTACTCGCGCGCGAGCAGCGCGAGCCCCCACATGACGTAGCCCGCGGCGAAAGGCACGAGCGGCAGGACGTAGCGGCCCGCCTGCTTCGACCACGGAAGATGCACGGCGATAAACGCGAGCAGGGAGAGTTGGACGAGCTTGCGCCATTCCCACGACTCCTCCTCGCGGACCGCGCAGGCGATCGCGAGGACGCACAAGCCGATGGTGAAGGCCTCGAGGAAGCGCCCGCCCGCCGGCCAGCGAAAGAGCGTCGTCACGAACAGGAACTTGGGATAGAACGCGGCGTTGCGCAGCAAAACGCGGCCGAGCGCGCCGCGCGCCGCGGGATCGGCGGCCTCGACGAAATACATGAGGCTGCGGCCCGTGAGCAGGCGGTTGCGCAGCAGGAACGCGCCGGGGAGCGCCGCGCCGAGAGCCGCCGCCAGCGCGGCGTTGCGCCAGCGCCCCTCCAAGCACAGCGCCGCGACGAGCGCGGCGGAAAGCACGAAGCCCGTCGGCCGCACGAGCGACGCGAAGCCGCATAACGCGGACAACCCGAGCCAAGGGGCGACCTCCCGGCGCTGCCAGACTTCTCGCGCCAGCAGGTAAGCGGCGCCGAAGAGCGCGAGCAGCGGCACGTCGGACAAGACCGTCCCGCTCATGCTCAGGCAAAGGGGGCAGAACGCGGCGGCGAGCGCGGCCGCCGAGCGCGCCTCGGGCGGCGCCTCGTCGAAATAGAGCCAGGCGAAAAAGACCCCCGCCGCCATGAGCGCGACGGAGAGGAGCTGATACGGCCACAGCGCGCCGCCGGCGACGGCCGCGACCGGCGCGAGCAGCAGCGAGTACCCCGGCAAGAAGTTGACGAGCGGCGGCATCCCGGGAGCGTTCAACTCTGCGTATCGGCCGTGCATGATGGATCGCGCGCCGATGACGTAGTACGCGTCGTCGTTGAAGAAGCCGACGTAATACGCGCGCAGGCAGACGAGATACGCGGCGATCGCGAGCGATAAAACGAGCGCGATACGGCGCCTTTCGCTCACAGGCTTTCCGAAAGCGCGGCGAACTGAGCGAACGTGATCGCCTCCGGGCGCGCCGACGCGTCGATCCCCGCGTCGGCGAAGGCCGCGGCGACATTCTCGCGCGCGACGCCGAGCGCGCGCGACAGCGTCCCCGCCGCCATCTTGCGCCGCTGCTCGAAGGCGGGCCTGGCGATCCGAAAGAGACGGCCCTCGTCGGCGACGAGCGGCGCCGGCCGGCGGATCAGACGCACGACGCCGGACGCCACCTTCGGCGGCGGCGAGAACGCCGTGCGCGGCGCCTCGATCACGCGCTCGCTTTCGGCGCGGTTGACGACCGAGAGCGTGAGCAGGCCGTAATCCGGCCCGCCCGGCGCCGCCGTCACGCGGTCGGCGACCTCCTTTTGGAACATCAGCACCGCCGACGTCCAGCGCTCCCATCGCAGGATCTTCTGTAGGATCGGCGAGGCGACGGAATACGGGAGGTTCGAGACGACGGTGAACGGGCCTTCGCCGAGGGTCGAAAGGTCGAGCTTCAGGAAATCCTCGCGGATCAGGCGCATCGGCAGCGCGTCGAGGCCCTCGGCCAGGCGCTCGTCGAGCTCGACGGCGGTCAGCTCGACTTTTTGCTCGAGCAGAGACCGCGTCAGAAACCCGCGGCCCGGGCCGATCTCGAGCACCTTCGAGCCGGGCGCGATGCGCGCCGCGGCGACGATGGAATCGCGGACGCTCTCGTCTTTGAGGAAGTGCTGTCCAAGTCGAGCGGGCATTCTAAAGCGATTTGAACTCACCCAGGGGTAAGTCGAAATTTTCGACTCTTCTCGAGGAGAGTCGAGATTTCACGCGGGGCTGGTCAAATTCTCCTTCGCGCGGCGCAGCAAGTCCTCGCCGACTTTCCAGACGTCGCCGGCGCCGAGGGTCAGCACGACGTCGCCGCGGCGCAGCTGGCGCATGACCTCGAGCGCGCCGGGGTAGACGGCCGCGGGCACCCCGGCTTTCCCGAGAGAATCGACGATCAGCTTGGACGAGACGCCCTTGATCGGCTTCTCGCCCGCCGCGTAGATGTCCATGACGTAGACTTGATCGGCGCCGCGGAAGGCGGGGCCGAACTCGCGAGAGAGGAGCTTGGTGCGCGAGTAGCGGTGCGGCTGGAAGATGACGACGCAGCGCCGCGCGCGCCACAATCCCGAGACCGCCGCGATCGTCGTCGCGATCTCCGTGGGGTGATGCCCGTAATCGTCGACGAAGTCGATGCCCCCGGCCGCGCCGAGGTTGTCGAGCCGGCGGCCGACGCCGCGAAACGCCGAGAGGCCGGCCATCAGCTTCCCGGGATCGAAGCCGAGGTAGCGCCCCGCCGCGAACGCGCCGAGGGCGTTCGAGACGTTGTGGCGTCCAGGCACGCGCAGCTTGATCGCGCCGAGCTTCTTGCCGCGCTCCCAGACGTCGAAGCGCGATCCTTCGCGCGCCATGACAATGGCCCTCGCCTGGTATTGGGCGGACTCCTTGATCCCGTAGGTGACGACCGTCCGCCCGATCTTGGGAACGAGCGAGCGCAGGCGAGGGTCGTCGGCGCAAAGGACGGCCGCCCCGTAGAACGGCAGGCGCCGCAGGTGGGCGAGGAACGCCTTCTCCAGGTTCTCCATCGAGCCGTGATAGTCGAGATGGTCGTTGTCGATGTTGGTCACGACGGCGACGAGCGGCGAGAGGTAGAGGAACGAGCCGTCGGACTCGTCGGCCTCGGCCACCATGTAGTCGCCCAAGCCGAGCTTCACGTTCGAGCCGATGTTCTTGAGCTGGCCGCCGATGATCATCGTGGGCTTGGCGCCCGCCGCGTTCAAGGCCATCGAGACCATCGAGGTCGTCGTGGTCTTGCCGTGACTGCCGGCGACGGTGACGGTGCGCTTCATGCGCCCGAGCTCGGCGAGCATCTGCGCGCGCAAGATAACAGGAATCCCGCGCGCGCGCGCGTACGCGACCTCCGGGTTGTCCTCGGAGACGGCCGAGCTCACGACGACCACCTGCGCGCCGCGCGCGCGCGCGGCGGCGTGCCCGATCGCGACGCGCACGCCGTCGTCGGACAGGCGCCTGGTGATGCCGCTTTCTTTGGCGTCCGAGCCGGAGACTTCGTAGCCGAGGTTGTGCAGGACCTCGGCGATGCCGCTCATGCCGACGCCGCCGATGCCGACGAAATGGACGCGCCGGACGAAGCCCTTCATCAGGTCGGCGCCTTTTCTCACGAGGCCTTCTTTTTCCCCGGAGAGGGCCGCAGCAGCCACTTGAGGCCTTCGCTCGCCGGGCGGTTCTTCGGGTTGATCTTGAGCGCTTCCTGCAGCGACGTCTCCGCGCCTTTCTCGTCGCCGGTCATCACCTCGGCGACGCCGCGGCCGAGCCAAGCCGCCTCGTTCTGCGGGTCGAGCCGCACGGCGCGCTCGAAAGCGGTCAGCGCCCTTTGTCCGTCGCCGAGCGTGGCGTAGCCGAGGCCGGTCGAGACCCACCAATCGCTCTGGTCGGGATGGCTCGGCGTCTCGCCCGGCTCGGGCAGCACTTCCTCGACCATCGACATCCAGCCCGTGCCGATGATCCACAAGCCCAGATCGTTGCCGACTTCTCTCGGCTGATAAGTGACCTTCGGCTGGCTCTCCGCGTCGGTCCGGCCGCCCGCGCCCGCGCCGCCGGGCTTGCCGCCGCCCGCGTCGGCCAGCCGCGTGTAGTTGAGGTTCATGCCCAGGCGCACGTCGGAATCTTCCGGAGCCTGCCCCATCACGTCGCGCAGGTCGTCGATGACTTTCGCGATCTGCTTCTCGCGCTGCTCGGGAGAGCCGGACGGCAGCTGATACTCGCGGCGCACCGCCTTGGGCGCGCCGTGGTCCTGGTCCTGCATCTGGCGGGCGAGGGCCTTCTTAAGCGCCGAGGCGCTCTCGGGCGCGGCCTTGACCAGGCGCGGCTTCGGGACGAACACGACGTCGACCTGCATGATCGCGCTTTGCTCCAGCGGGACGCGCTCGAGGTTGCGCGCGAAGACCTGCAACGGATCGTTGGGATTGGCGGGCGGCTCGGCCGGCTTGGGCGCGGACGGCGGGGCCTGGCCCGGCGCCGGCTTGGGCGACTTGCCCCCCGCGTAGGCGACCGAAAGCTGCAGGCCGGGGCCGCCGCCTTCCGGCGTCGGGTTGAACGCGTCGGCGAAGGTGTCCCGCGCGCGCCGGCCGTCGCCGTCCAAAAGGTAGAGCCGGCCCAGGCGAAAGCGGGCCACGGAGTCGCGCGCCTTGAGGTCGACCGCCCTCTTGAAGTCGTGGATCGCCGCGCGGCGATCGCCCCGGCGCTCGTCGACGGCGCCGAGCTCGAGCAGCGCGTCCTCGAATTGAGGATAGAGCTTCAAGGCCTGCGCCAACGAGTCGGCGGCGTCCTGGTCGCGGCCGAGCTTGCGGTAGAGCATGCCGAGCTGATAATGGTAGAGCGGTTCTTTCGGCGAGAGCTGCACGGCGCGGCGGAAATGGTCGAGCGCCTCGGGGATCTTGTTGAGGCTGTCTTCGATCGAGCCCAGGTTCATCTGGATGTCGGCGCGGCCGGGGTCGAGGTCGGAGGCCTTCTTGAAAGCGTCGTAAGCGCCCTGGACATCGCCCTTCCAAGCGAGCGAGATCCCGACGAGCATGTACGCCTGCGCGCTGGTCGGGTCGAGCTCGAGGCTCTTCTTGTAGCACTCCAGGGACTTGTCGACCTCGCCGAGCCAATAATCGGCCACGCCGAGCATCATCTGGGCCGTCGCGTCGCGCGGGTTGGCCGCGACGGCGCGCTCGAACTCCTTCTGCGCGAGGTCGTAGCGCTTGTCCTCGAGGTAGTTGTAGCCGAGGCGCTCGCCGCGGTTGGCTTGCTCGGCCATGATCTCGTCCCAGATGGTGCGTTGGCCGGGCTCGTCCTCCGTCTTGGAAGCGGCCGAGATCCCGCAGATCAACGCGAGACAGGCGGCCGTCGCGGCGAGCTTCTTGATATAGGGGACGATCTTCTGCAGCGCGCGCGCGCGATGGCTCACCGAGTTCTTCTCGGCGGCCGAAAGCTCGGCCAAGGTCTTTCCCGTCGAGAGGAGGAAGACGGGGTCGTAGCCGAAGCCGTTGGCGCCGGAGGGCCGCTCGGCGATGGCGCCGTCCAAGCGCCCTTCTTCCATGATGACCCGCGCGCCGCTCGGATCGCAAAGCGCCATGACGGTGCGAAACGCCGCCTTGCGGTCCTTGGCCGGGACGCGCGAGAGCGCCAGCAGCAGCTTGCGGTTGTTGTCGTCGTAGCCGCAGCCGGGCCCGGCGAAACGCGCCGAGAGCACGCCGGGCTTGCCGCCCAGCGCGTGGACCTCGAGGCCCGTGTCGTCGGCGAGCGCCCAGAGCCCGGTCGCGAGCGCCCCCTCGCGCGCCTTCTTGCGCGCGTTGCCCTCCAGCGTCGGAGCGTCCTCGACGGTCTCGGGGATATTCGGAAACGCGTCGAGCCCGACGACCTCGACCGGATCGCCGCGCAGCATGTCGGAGATCTCGCGCTTCTTGTGGGGATTGCGGGTGGCCAGCAGCAGGCGCATTTCGTTGCCGGGAAGTCGCCGAAATTGTACATTATTCGCGTGAAAGTCGCGGTCCGGCTGCTCTTCGTCGCGCTTTTCGCCGCCGCCGCCGCGGGCTGCGTCGAAAACCTCAGCGAAGCCGACCGCTCCGACCCCGGCATCGCGGCGCGCCTGCAGACGAACCTCCAAGCCCACCGCCAGGAGCTCGATCTCAAGTTCATCACGGTCGACGTGCACTTGGGCGTCGTGACCATCTCCGGCCTCGTGCACTCCTACGAGGAGAAGCGCTTGGTCGAGCGGATCGTCAACGACACCGGCGGCTACCAGCAGGCCTACGTCAACCTGGCGATCCAGGAATAGCCGGATGAAAGCGGAGCTCCTCCGCTGGTACCGTGCGCGCCGCAGGGACCTTCCGTGGCGCCGCGACGTCAGCCCCTATCGCACGTGGGTCTCCGAGATCATGCTCCAACAGACGACGGTCGGCGTCGTCGTGCCGTACTACGAGCGTTTTCTGTCCCGCTTCCCGGACGTCGCGACGCTCGCCGCCGCGCCCGAGGAGGACGTGCTCAAGCATTGGGCGGGGCTCGGTTATTACTCGCGCGCGCGCAATCTGCGCAAGGCCGCCAAGAAGCTCGTCGCGGAGCGCGGCGGCGAGTTCCCCTCCGACTTCGACTCCGTGCTCGATTTGCCCGGCGTGGGCCGCTACACGGCCGGGGCGATCTTGTCGATCGCGTTCGGCCAGGCGGTCCCGCTCGTCGACGGGAACGTCGCGCGAGTCTTCTCGCGCCTCTTTGGAATCCGCGGCGACCTCAAGACGGCGGCGGCCCAGAAAAAATTATGGGCTCTGGCCGAGGAGCTCGTCGCGAAAGACGCTCCGGGAGATTGGAATCAGGCGCTCATGGAGCTCGGCGCGACGGTCTGCGCGCCCGAGACGCCGCGGTGCGGCGACTGTCCGGTCTCGAAGGGCTGCTTCGCGCGCGCGCGCGGCCTGCAGGACTCGCTTCCGGAGACCGCGAAGAAAAAGGATTTCGTCGATCTCAAGTGGACCTGCCTCTGGATCGAGCGCGAGGGCTCCGTCCTGCTTTGGAAGCGCGCCGACGACGAGCGCTTCTTGAAAGGCCACTGGGGCCTGCCCGAAGCGCGGCATCTGGCGGCGGCTCCGGGCGAGCTTCTCGGCACGGCCAAGCACACGATCACCCATCATCGCATCGTCGTCGAGGTCCGGCGCGCCGACGCCCCCGCGCGCCTGCCCGCCGAAGCCGCCTGGATCCCTCGCGCGAAGCTCCCGGATCGGCTCGTCTCCTCCCTGTGGCGCAAAGCGCTACAATAAAGCAGGCCCCTCTGCAGCGAGGTGGTCTCATGCCTGAGCAAAAGCTTCCTTTCAACAAGGTCAGCAACGGGCTGCGCCGGCTCGACGAAGCGGACGCGCCCGATTCATCCCATAGGCCGAGCGACGAGCTCGTGCGGGGCGGCCTGAACGCCGACATTTCGCGGCGCCGGCGCTCCGCCAGGAGCGAACGCCGTTTCGCGGCGAAGCCGCGGAGGCACGGCCGGAAGATGTCTTAGGGCGCGCGCCGCGTCGCGAGCGCCAGCCAACATTCGAGCCGGGGCGAGTAGGCCGCGCTCGTCACGCCCTCTTGCCCGCGCGGGTCTTGCGAGCTGCGGATCGTCGTCAGGAGCTTGTTGACGTGCCCCATGTGGTGCACGCGCGAGATCGTCTCCTGCCCCATGTAGCAGCCCTTCGTATAGCTGATCGCGTCCTCGAGGACCGGCGCCTCCAACGGGATCGTCTCCGCTCCCACGTCGACGCCATACGCCGGGATCCCGCGCTCGACGCGCAGCGCCTCGAGCTCCTCGGCGCTCAGGCGCGGCAGCGAGGCCGGCGGCTCGTCCAAGCGCAGCGCGCCGCCCCAGCGCGCGTACGAAAACGACTCCTTTTCCGGGGAAGAAAAGACGAGCCAAGCGCCCGCCCCCCCGTCCTCGAGCTTGGACTCGCTGAGCATGACCATCTTCGCGAGCGCGCCCCGCAGCTCCCCGGCCGACGACGGCGGGCAAAGCAGCAGGAGCTCGTCTTTTTTCAGCGCGCAGACGTAGAAGTCGGCCTGGAGGCGGCCCTTGGGCGTGAGCAGCAGCGACGGACAGCCCCCGCGCTCAGGCAGGCCCAGGATGTCGGCCGTGACGAGGCCGTGCAGGAACTTCCGGCAGTCGGGGCCGAAAAGACGCAAGCGAGCCCAATCGGAGAGGGCGGCGACGGATTCAGGCGCGGCCATGTCTCATGGTAGCAATCGTCGGAAAAGTTATCCACGGACTTGGTCCGGGCCGAGTCGGTGGATAACCTTCGCGCGCTCACGCGCTGTTGCTCGCGCCGCGATAAACGCTATACTCCGGGCGTGAAGCTCGTCACCTACGTTTATAAGAAAAGCGAGCGTCTCGGAGCCCTGCGGGACGATCAGGTCATCGACCTCAACGCCGCGTATCCCGCCATCCCGCCGGACATGCTGGGCTTTCTCGACGGCGGCGAGAAGCTCATGGCCGCCGCGCGCAAGGTCGTCGCGTCGAAAGAGCGGCTGCCGGTCCTGCCCCTTTCCTGCGTCCGGCTGCTCGCGCCGCTGCCGCATCCCCGCGCGCTGCGCGATTTCTTCGCTTTCGAGGACCACGCGAAAGCGGGCGCGGCGCGGCGCGACGAGCCGCTCGCTTCCGCTTGGTACGACCAACCCGTCTATTATAAAGGGAATCATCGGGAGATTTACGGGCCAGGCGATACGATCCCATGGCCCTCATATACCCGGAAGCTCGACTTCGAGTTCGAGATCGCCTGCGTCGTCGGGAAGAAGGGCCGCGACCTCGAGCCGGAGCAGGCCGGGGATTTCATCGCCGGCTACATGATCTTCAACGACTGGTCCGCGAGAGACATACAGAAAAACGAGATGGTCTGCCGGATGGGTCCTGCGAAAGGCAAGGATTTCGCGAACTCCTTCGGCCCGTACCTGCTCACGGCCGACGAGCTGCCCGCGCCCGACGGGCTTGAGATGACGCTGCGCGTCAACGGCGAAGTCTGGAGCTCGAGCGGCAGCGGCGGCCAGTACTGGAAGTTCCCGCTCATGCTCTCGCACGTCTCGCAGTGCGAGACGGTCTATCCGGGCGACATCTTGGGTTCGGGCACCTACCACAAGGGCTGCGGCCTGGACATGGACCGCTGGATCAAGCCCGGCGACGAGGTCGCGCTCGAGATCGAGAAGCTCGGCGTGTTGAAGAACGTCGTCGGCAAGCCGCAGGGCGACAAGCACTTGAAGTATTCCAAGGAGACCGATGTCGCTCACCGTTAAGCGCGGGAAAGTCCCAAAGGTGCCGCATACCGAGTTCTATTCGAAGAACGGCGAGCTCGCCCTCGAGGAGATCCACGGCACGTATGGGTTCTCCGGCGCCTATTCTCGCAAGATGCACGTGCGGCGCTACCCGACCGAGCAATCGCGGCTGCCGGTCGTCTCGACCATCGACCTGCGCCCGAAGCCTGTCGAGCTGCCGCTGCAGCCCTTTCACCTGAAGACCGGAGCCCTGCCCTATCGCGGAGATTACGTCCGCGGCCGCCGGATCCTGCTCGCCGGGCCGACGACGACGATCTCCGTGTGCAAGCCCGACCGCTCGACGCCGAAAAACGAATTCTTCCGCAACGGCGACGCGCACGAGCTGATCTTCGTCCAGGAAGGCGCCGGGGTGCTATCGAGCGAATACGGCGAGCTTGCGTTCAAGCCGCTCGACTACGTCGTCGTTCCGAAGGGCACGACCGTCCAACTGCGGCTTTCGACGCCGAAGGCCTTCCTTTTGATCGTCGAGTCGTCGTTCCCGATCCAGTTCGCGCCGCACCATTTGAATCCTCAGGGCCAGGCGACGCTGATGGCGCCGGTAGTCGAGACCGAGATCGGCCTGCCCGATCTCAATGAGCCGATCGACCGCGAGGGAGATTTCCCCATCCTCGTCAAGCATCACGGAGGCCGCGTCACCGAGATCACGCTCGGCCATCATCCCTTCGATCTCTGCGGCTGGGAGGGCGCGCTCTACCCGTTCACGTTCGAAAGCGGCTCGCATCATTCAATCGCGCGGGAGATCCACACCGCGCCGCCGGCGCGCCAGACGTTCCAGTCCGGGACCGCGCCGCACAACGGCTTCTCGATCTGCACGTTCCGCGCGCAGGTCGAGGGCTGGCATCCGCTGGACATCCCGGCGCCTTACGCGCACTACAACGTCGACTCCGACGAGGTCATGTTCTTCTCGAACACCTCTTACGGCGCGCGCAAGGGCGTGATCGAGCCCGGCTCGATCACGTTCCACCCGGGCGCGGTGCCGCACAGCCCTCAAGGCGAGGCCGCGAAGCGCTCGATGGCGACGCGCGGCAAGGTCTCGGATTATCTCGCCGTGATGCTCGACACCTTCTTCGAGACTCTGAGCCCTACGAAGGCCGCGCTCGCCTGCGCCGACACGGACTACGCGCTCTCGTGGGCCAAGGCCCGCACCGACACGACCTCGGCGTAGACTCTAGCTCAAGCTCTAGCCCGACACTTTCCGCGCGCCCGCGCGTCTTACCCTCGAACGCGCCGGAAAGGCGCGTCTGGGAGGATTGAATGAGCAAGACGAAGTCTCTGTTCTTAACCGTCGTTCTCGCGTCGACGTTCACGGCTCTGCGCGCGGTC
>CAZRIP010000104.1:0-13883 GCA_964600165.1 uncultured Elusimicrobia bacterium
GATCAAGGGCAAGGCCGAGCCGGCCGCGGAGCCGACTCCCGCCGCCGCCGCGGAGCCGGCGCCCGGGACCAAGCCGTCGCGGCCGACCGCGAGCGGCTATAGCCTGGACTTCGGGCGCAACACCCACCAGCTGACCCCGGACGCCGAGCGGCAACTGGCGCAGATCGCGGAGACAATGGTTTACTATCCGATGGAGACGCTCAAGGTCGTCGGCTACGCTCAGCCGGATGAGGCCGACAGCGCCGGCTTGGCCGAGCGTCGCGCGAAGATGGTCGCGGGGCTTTTGACCAATAAATATCAGGTCGACCCGAAGAAGATCCAGGTCTCCTCCGAGGTTTCCGACCTGCCGGGCGCGAAGGTCGCGGCGACCTTCGTGAAGAGCGAATAATATGGCGTGGGACGAATTGGTCGAGCAGCTCGCTTTCGGCAAGAAGAGCCGCCGGATCGGCAACTGCCTCGGCGTCTACTTGAGCCCGGAAGTGATCTACGTCGCCGAGACGCGGGTCGAAAAGGGGAAGCTCACCGTCGAGCACTTGGTGCGCATCCCGGTGCCGATCTCCGAGGCCACCAAGGGCGGTCCGGCGACCTCCAGCCTGAACACGGACTTCCTCAACGACCACGTCAAGCTCGGCGTGCTGATGCGGCAGTCGATGGCGCAGATCAAGTGGAACTCGAAGGACGTGATGGTCACGTTGTCGCACCATCTCGGGCTTTTGCGTTACTTCGCGATGCCCGCCATCGAGCGCCGCTTTTGGAAGAGCGCCGTGCCGCTCGAGGCCAAGAAATACATCCCGATCCCTTTCGACGCCCTCGCGCACGACTATCAAGTCGTGCCGTTCCCGCCCGACGCCGCCAACAAGCCGCGGCAGGGCGCTCTCGTCGCCGTCACGCAGAAGAAAAACCTCACGAACATCATCTCGCTTCTCGACGGGCTCGGCCTGAGCTTCACCGGCATCGAGGTCGCGCCGTGCTCGGTGCTGCGCGTCTGGGAGGCGCTCGAGAAGCCCGTCCAGGGAAAGACGCACTGCCAGGTCCATTTCGACGGCGGCAACATCCGGATCCTGCTCGCCGACAAGGGCTTGCCGGTCTTCTTCCGAGAGGTTTTCCTGGGCGCCGAGGCGAGCCTCGGGGACATCCGCAAGATCGACCTCGGCGGCTGCGTCACCTTCGCGCAGAAGCAGCTCGCCGTGGGGCAACTCGCCCAAGTGCGGGTCAGCGGCACGAACAATTTCTTGAAAGGCTGGCAAGAGGCGTTCGGCCAGGAGCTCGGCTCGCCCGTCGCGCTCCAGGATACCGCGGGTCAGCTCAGCATCAAGAGCGGCGATTGGGGGGGCTTCGCGGCGATCGGCGCCTCGGCGCGCTTCTTGGTGCAGTCGTCGATCACGCTCGACCTCGGCAAAGTCGGCAAGGTCAGCGACGAGGAGAAGCGCGTCGCGACGGACATCTTCATCGCGGGAGCGGTCCTGACCGCCTGGTTTTTGGTCGTCGGGCTCTTCAGGAACATGACCTACGCGGCCAAGGCCCGGGAGCTCCAGCAATACCGGCGCGACGCCCCGCTGGAAGAGCTCTTCGCCGGGCGGAGCAAAGAGGAAGTCGACGAGATGTTCAAGACCATGAACTCCCAGCTCAAGACGACCTTCGTCCTCACGCACGAGGCCGTGAAGGTCAGCGACGTGATGAAGGAGCTAGTCGATTGCCTGCCCGACAAGGTCTGGATCACGCACATGGACCTCGAGAACCCGATGGAGGGCGGCAGTCTCGCCACCCCTCGGATCAATCTGCAAGGGCATGCGGTCGCGGCGACCATCGGCCAGGAGCAGGACCTCGCCTTGAGCTTCCGCGATCGCCTCCAGAAGTCGAAGCTCATCGGCAAGCTCTTCCCCGACATCCAGATCAACATCACGGCCAAGCCCCTCTCGGATGATTCGCGGGCGATGGATCCCGACCAGCTGGCCCAGCGACTCGAGCAGAGGACTTCGTTCACCTTGACCGCGGCGAGCAAGCAATGAGCGTCGATCTCCGCGCCCTCAATTTCGGCAAGATCGTCGAGGCGGTCCAGAGCGAGATCACCACCGTGTCCGCGACGGTCAAGGATAAGACCCTCAATCGGTTCATGAGGCCGATCGTGATCAGCTGCATCTGCGCGTTCGCCTCCTATTACTTGGTCTACGCGCCGCCGCAGGCCAAATTCGCCGGCCTTCAGCGCAGGCTCGACGCCTCCAAGAAGGTCTCGGAGTACGCCGACAACTACAAGGGCATCCACGAGGAGCTGGCCGCCTCGTTCGACAAGCTTCCGCAGCCGAAGGATCGCGAGCGCTGGATCACGGACACGCTCGTCGAGGCCATGAAGGCCGACGGGTTGATCGCGGACTCGATCATCCCGCCCGACGAGAACGTCTCGCAAGGCTTCGCGGCCCAGAAAGTTTCCGTGGCGTTGACCGCGAAGTTCTCGGAGGTCTACGCGCTGGTCAGGCGCCTCGAGCGCTCGAA
The DNA here is from genome assembly GCA_964600165.1 of uncultured Elusimicrobia bacterium. Taxonomy (GTDB): domain Bacteria; phylum Elusimicrobiota; class Elusimicrobia; order UBA1565; family UBA9628; genus CAZRIP01. The sequence goes on from CAZRIP010000104.1 coordinate 2,491, forward strand.
GCCCGTGATGCACGTCGAAGCGGTGCACATCGAGAAGGTCGAGCATCTGGAGATGAACTCGGTCAATTGCACGTTCGGCACGATCATCCCGCTGCAAAAGGCCCAATGACGCCATGAAAAGGGGTTTCGGAGGCTGGTTGATCCTCGTCGCCGCGCTCGCCGTGCCGAGCCTGCTCTTCTATAATTGGTGGGCCAAGCAGAGCGAGGCCCAGCGCGCCGAGCTTCAGAGGAAAGTCAAGAACCGCTTGCCGCCGGGCACGCCGATGTTCGGCGCGCAGCCTCCGCAGAACAAGCTCGACAACCCGCTCGACCGCGTGCAGCCGTCGACCGCCGCGACCGCGGCCGTCGCCGGCGTGGCGCCGTCGACGGCGACGGCGGCGGTCGCGACGATTCAGCCTCCGGCCGCCGAGCCGACCGCGTCCCCATCTCCATCCCCTTCTCAAGCGCCGGCTCCGCCGGAGACCCAGCCGGCGGCGCAGGGCATCGCCGCGAGCGACGCCGCGTCGGCCTCGCCCGCTCCCGTCGCCGTCGACGTCGACACGGGCGCGACGCTGTCGCGCGATCCGACCTTGTCGCCTTACGACGTGGTCCGCATCGAGCAGAAGAAGCTCGAGGACGAGCTGCGCAAAAGCGAGCTCCATGCCGGCGCGCCGAAGCGCAAGGTCCCGCGCCACATCGAGCACCCCGTCGAGAACGACATCGATCTGCAGGGAATCGTCTCCGCCGACGACGGCGACAAGGCGATCATCAACGGCGAAATGGTGGCCGAGGGCGAGCTCGTCAAAGGCGCGAAGGTCGTCAAGATCACGTCGCAGACCGTCGTCTTCATGTATAGAGGACGCCGGTTCTCGAAGACGATCACGAAGTAGCGTCGATCCTCGGCGCCTGCAATAAATCCGCAATCATTTCAGGCTAAGTTTCTTTCGAGGCGCAATGACATCAGCGAACGACAACTTGAGGCGCTTCGGGACCGGCGCGCGGCGCATGACGGCGATGACCGCGGCTCTGGCTCTCGTGCTCGACTCGGCCGCGCCGGCGTTCTCGCAAGGACGCCGGCGCGCCGAGCCCGAGGCCAACCCGCAGTTCCAGCAGCAAATGCAGGCGCCGGCGGGCCCGGGCGGCGCGCCGCTGGCCGAGCCCGGCGCGGGGGATGCTCCGGCCGCGCCGGCCGACGACTCCTCGCGCTCCGTGCAGGGCGTGCAGATCGGCGCGACGCCCGTCGTCAAGGCCGAAAAGCCGTCCGCTCCCAACGACGCGCTCGCTCAGCGCGTCACCGTGCGGGTCAAGGGCGCGCCGCTGGCGACGTTCCTCGATACGATCTCGGCGCAGGCGAAGGTCAACTTCATCATCACGGAAGGCCTCGAGACCAAGCGCGTCACGGCCTTCCTTCAGAACGTCACCGTGCGCGAGGCGCTGCAGGTCCTTCTCGAGATCAAGGGCTTGACCTACCAACAGATCGGCAAGAGCAACACCTACGTCGTGACGCCCCGCTCGAAATCCATAGAGAACCTCATTACTCGGATATACACCCTCTCGTTCGTCCCTCTGATCGCGCTCGACTCGGCATCCCAGCAGCAATCGGCGATCACGCCTCAATCGACGACGGCGGGGGGGACTTCATCCTCCGGCGGCGGCGGGCCCACGGGCGGCGGGCCCACGGGCGGCGGGCAGAGCGGCGGGCAGGGCGGTCAGGGCGGCTCGAGCGGCGGCTCGAGCGGCGGGAGCAACATCCCGATCGTTCAGGTCCTGCGCAGCATCATGTCGACGCACGGCCAGATCGGCATCGAGCCGCGCACGAACTCGCTCATCGTCACGGACATCCCGGAAGTTTTTCCGCAGGTCGAGCAGATCATCGCGGAGCTCGACAGGAAGTCGCCGCAGATCATGATCGAGGCGCAGATCGTCGAGATCAACTCGGACCGCACCAAGAACATCGGCATCGACTGGGGAGGCGCGGACGGCTCGCTGGCGAGCTTCACGGGCGGCCAGCGCGACACCTCGTTTCCGATGCAGCTTCCGGGCGACCTGACCAAGACGCGCTTTCTAGACCCCATCCTCCCCGGCAACATCATCAGCTCGATCGGCTCGGCCACGGCCGGGAGCGCCGCCTCCGCCTCGGGCGGCACGACCGCCTCGAGCATCGTGACGCAAAGCTTCATCAAGACGAGCGTCCTCGACCTGACGCAGCTGCAGGTCGCGCTGCGCGCCTTGGTGTCGCGCTCGGAGGCTCGTTTCCTCGGCAAGCCGAAGGTCCTGACCGTCAACAACAACCCGGCCGTGATCCAGGTCTCCCGCAACCAGGCCGTCTCGGTCACGTCGTCCCAAAGCTCGGTCGGAGGCTCGGTCGGCTCGTCCGGCTTCACGGTCGAGCGCGTCCCGACGGGCCTGGTCTTGCGCGTGACGCCCCAGGTCAACAAAGACGGCTACGTCACTCTCCTGGTGCAGCCGTCGTTCACGGACACGCAGCAGTCGTCGCTGTCGAGCGGCGGCAACCCGATCTTCGACGCCGTCAGCCGCGGCACCTCGACGCTCGTGCGCGTCAAGAACGGGCAGACGCTCGTGCTGGGCGGCTTGCTGAGCTCGACGGAAACCAAGGCCGTCCGCAAGGTGCCGCTGCTCGGCTACATCCCGCTGATCGGCTGGCTCTTCACGAGCTCGAACACGGAGCGCACCAACACCGACCTCGTGATCTTCCTGACCCCCACCGTCGTGAACGACTAGGCGGGCGTCAGCCCGCCTGCGTCTGAGCGGCTATGGGAAAATGCGTCAGCTCATGACGGCCACGGCTTTTACCGTTTTTTAACCAGGTATTGACTTTTCGCGGCCTCCACCCCATAATTCCAATGCGATGAGCACGAAAATGACGCTGGGCGACATCCTCGTCTCCAGCGGCGTCATCTCAGAGGATCAGCGCGCCAAGGGCCTCAAGACGGCGGCTCAGTCGCGCGTCCAGTTCGGAGAGGCGATCGTCAAGCTCGGCTTCGCCAATGAAGAGGCCATCGCCGTCGCCTTCTCGAAACAATTAGGCATCCCGTATGCGTCGCGCGAGAACAAGATCCTGCGCGTCGAGAAGGGCCAGAACCTCGATAAGGTCGTCAGCGAGGAGCACGCCCGGGAACATCTCGTCGTGCCGCTCTTCCTCGATGAAAAAGTCCTGGCCGTCGCGATGGCCGACCCCGACAATCTCCTGACCCTCGACAACCTCAAGCTGATGACCGGGCTCGAGATCCAGCCCTTCGTCGCCACCAAGACGCAGATCCTCAAGGTCATCGACGAGTTCTACCAGGCCGGCGGCACGAGCATGATCGAGACGCAGATGGAAAAGTCGGCCGCCCAGGATGACGCCTTAGGCGGGGCCGACGACGTCCAAGAGGTCGACACGGGCGAGGGCCGCCTCGACCTCGACCAGGCGATCAGCGGCGCGCAGGAAGCCCAGGTCGTCTCGCTCGTCAACGCGATCTTGAAGCAGGCGATCTCGGAGCGCTGCTCGGACATCCATCTCGAGAGCTACGACGAGCGCGTGCAGCTGCGCTTCCGCATCGACGGCGTGCTCTACGAGCGGATGGCGCCGCCCAAGAAAGCTTTCAACGCCGTCGTCTCCCGTCTCAAGATCCTTTCCAAGCTCGACATCGCCGAGCGCCGCCTGCCGCAAGACGGGACGTTCTCGATCAAAGTGCAGAACCGTCCCATCGACCTGCGCGTCTCGATCTGCCCGACGGTCTTCGGCGAGAAGGTCGTCATGCGTATTCTCGACAAGGGCGCCGTCGAGCTCAACATCGACAAGATCGGCTTCGAGCCGCGCCAGAAGGAGGACTTCCTCACGGCGGCCCACCTGCCGCACGGCCTGATCTTCCTGACCGGGCCGACGGGGTCGGGGAAAACGACCACCCTTTACTCGGTCTTGAACACCATCAAGACTCCCGAGCTCAACTTCATGACGATCGAGGACCCGGTCGAAATCAAGATGGAGGGGTTGAATCAGGTCCAGGTGCGCAGCAACATCGGCCTGACTTTCGCGGCGGCGCTGCGCTCGTTCCTGCGCCAGGACCCCGACGTCATCTTGGTCGGCGAGGTCCGCGATCAAGAAACGGCCCAGACGTGCCTGCGCGCCGCCCTCACGGGCCACTTGGTGCTTTCCACATTGCATACAAACGATGCGATGTCCACGGTCGTGCGCTTGATCGATCTCGGCATCGAGCCCTTCATGCTCTCCTCGTCGCTGGCGCTGGCCGCCGCCCAGCGCCTCGTGCGCGTGCTGTGCCCGGCCTGCAAGAAGCCTTACAAGCCCGGCGGCAAGGAGCTCGAGCTCTGCCTCAAGGAGTCGCTGCTCGGCAGCGCCGCGCCGGCGCCGGAGTCGGTCGTGTTCTACCAGGCCCGCGGCTGCGACAAGTGCGCGCGCACCGGCTACGCCGGCCGCCGCGCCATCTACGAGATCTATCGCATGGTGCCGGAGATGCGCGAAGTGATCTATAAGTACGGCGGCGACGTCGCGCGCCTGCGCGAGATCGCCGAAAAGAGCGGCATGTGGAATCTGCGCGCCAGCGGCTGGCGGAAGGTCTTGCTGGGCTTGACCACCCCGGAGGAAGTCATCTCCGTCACCACTACCGAGCATTAGCGCTTCTATTTCCGATAGAAGTCGCATTGTTGACAAACCCTGGAACGGCTGTTAAACTGATATCGCCATGGGGCGCTTTTCCTATACGGTCCAAGACAGCAAAGGGGAGACGACGACCGGGGCCTTGGACGCCGCCGACGAGAACGAGGCGATCAGCTCCCTGCAGGGGAAGGGCTATTTCATCCTCTCGCTCTCCTCGGAAAAGGCGGGCGCCGGCGCGGCGGTGGGCGTCAAGAAGGCCGCCGGCGCGGCCGTCGCCGAGCGCGACCTCGTCTTTTTCGCCGAGCAATTAGCGACCTTGCTCAACGGCGGCGTGCCGCTCGTGCGCGCGCTGTCCTTGCTCGGCGAGCACGCGAGCTCGAAGGGCCTGCACATGGCCCTCGCCCAAGTCACCAAGGACGTGGCCAGCGGCACCGCGCTCTACAAGGCGCTCGAGCGCCATCCCAGGGCCTTCGACAACCTTTGGGTCTCGCTCGTCCAGGCCGGCGAGATGGGCGGCCAGCTGCCGAAGGTGCTCAAGCAGATCGGAACGTATCTTTCCGCGCAGTCGGAGCTCAAGGGCAAGATCGTGACCGCCCTCGCCTATCCGTCCGTCCTGGCCACGATGTCCTTGGGCGTGCTGGCTTTCTTCATCATCCGCATCGTTCCGACGTTCGCCGAGATCTTCCAGAGCTTCCAGGTGAAGCTCCCGCCCCTGACGGCGTTCATCATCTTCGTCTCGAACCTGCTCGTCCACAACATGGCGACGCTGATCTTCGTCGTGGTCGGGCTCTGGTTCGTTTGGAGCGCTTACGTCGCCACCGACATCGGCAAGACGACGAAGTGGAACATGATCTTCGACATCCCGTTCTTCGGCGACTTCGTCAAGAACATCCTCATCGAGCGGCTGCTGACCACGCTCTCGACGCTCATCGAGTCCGGCGTGAGCATCTTGAACGCGATCGCCGTGCTCGAGGGCGTCTTCGGGGCCAATCCGATCTTCCAGAAGCTGCTCAAATCGGTCAAAAACGACGTGGCCAGCGGCAAGTCGATCTCCGCGGCGTTTCGCAAGACCGGCGTGTTGCCTCCGCTCGTCACCGAGATGATGTTCATGGGCGAGGAGTCGGGCAAGCTGCCCGACATGCTGGTCACGCTGTCGGCCTTCTATCGCGAGCAGATCGACCAATTCACGCGGCGGTTCACGGCCATCATCGACCCGATCCTCGTCGTCGGCATCGGCGGCCTGGTCGGCGTGATCGTGCTCGCCGTGTTCCTGCCGATCTTCAAGCTGTCCACCATCGGAGGTCACTGACGTGACGGAAAAAAAGGCCCGCTCCGGCTTCACGCTCATCGAATTGCTCATCGTCGTGCTGCTCGTCGGCATCCTGGCCGCCTTCGCGGTGCCGCAATACATGAAGTCGGTCGAAAACAGCAAGGCCGACGACGGCTCGGCGCTGATGAACATGGTCGGGACGACGAACCGGATGTACGCCTTGGACCACAACGGGACCTATACCACCGGCACGCTGACGACGGCGTGCAACGTCGCGACGTGCCCCGCGGCGGGCGGCCTCGGCGACCCTTGCAACTTGGTCAGCTGCAAGTACTTGGCCGCGCAAGACTTCGACAACAAGGCCTATCAAGTGGCCGCGGCGGCCAACGCCGGCTGCCCCCTCGGCCTCGCCGGAGGCAGCCTCACGGCGTGCGCCTTGCGCCGCAGCGGGGCCACGCCCGGCACCAATAACGCGAGCTACACGGGCTGGGGCTACACGGTCAGCGCGACCGGCGTGATGACGGCTTACGGAGGAGCCCCCTCGCCCGTCCAATAAATGAGCCCGCGCGGCAACACGCAGGGTTTCACTCTCATCGAGGTCGTGGTCGCCATGCTGATCACGGCGGTGATGGTGAGCTCCGTGTTCAGCGTCTCGCTCCACACGCGCCGCAACGACGTGCGCGCCGACCGCAAGCTCCTCGCCGCGCAAGCGACGCGTCAATTGACCAGCACTCTCGAGGAATACGTCACGGCCGATCATTCGAGCGCGCAGTCCGTCTCCTTCTCGCCCGGAGGCTCCTGGGCCTGGCAGGCCCCGGTCACGGACTCGGCCGGCGGGTACGCGCTCGCCGCCGGCACCCATACTTTGACGCACTATCTGCCGAGTTGGTTCGAGGCCGCGCCGTACAACGCGCACGCCGTCTACTACGTGCAGGTCAACAGCATGGGCGGCTCGAACAACCTGTGGGTGAGCGCCGCGGTCACGTGGGCGGAGCCATGAAGCGACGCTTGCCGCGCGGCCGCGCCGGCTTCTCGCTGCTCGAGCTGATCATCTCTCTGGTCCTTTCGACGATCGTGCTGATCGGAGTGATCACGATGGCGTCTCAGCTGCTGCGCAACGAGGCGCTGACGCTCAAGTCCGGCGAAGTGTCGACGCAGACGGCGATGGCGCTCGACGAGATGAACAAGGAGCTCGAGCAGGCGACCTACCTCGTCCATCCGGTCGGGAGCGAGAACATCATCAGCGGCTGCATGAACTACAGCAAGGCGCTCTCCAATAACGGGGGGATCAATCCCTTCGGCTACAACGGCGTGGCGGCGGGCACCGCCTCCGGGAATTGCACCGTCGCGGGAGTCATCAACTGCGCCGTTCCGGTCTCGAGCTTCTACTATTGCTTCGCGTCCGGCGCCGGCACCCAGGGCAACCTGGACTCCCTGCTGCGCTATCCCGCCTGGGGCGCGACGGTCGCCGGCGTCAGCAACGTGTGCCCCTACAACGGCGGCGCGGCGCCCGCCTGCACGGTCGGCGACGCCGCCTCGCACGACGTGATCATCCTGAAGAACGTGTCCCATTCGCCGGGCCATGCTGCCTATTTCACGCGCGACAACACCATCGGCGGGCTCGATATCGACTTCGTCGTGGGGTTCGCGACCTCCGTCGCCAACGGGCAGGGCGCCGGAGCGGCCGGCTTCGTCGGCCTTTCCCCGGCCGTCGCCTATTACATCGACTCGAAGATCACGCTGCAGAAAAACCAGGGCGGCCCGGACTGAGATGTCTCGCGGCGAGAAAGGCCACATCCTCGTCCACGTGCTGATCACGGCGGTCATCATCGTCGTGATCATGGCGTCGATGGCGCGCATGATCCTCGCGCGCTACGCGGCCTACGCCCGCCACCAGACGAGCGACCAGGGCGCCCGCTACGCGGCCAGCGGCGTCAACCGCCTGCTGACGGTCTGGGCGGACAAGCAGGTCGAGTGCTACAACCCGGCCAGCGACGCGAACTACTCGAGCACGGGCTACACTTGCAGTCCCGCCTCGACGACTCCGCCCGGCGCGGCCAACTGCAAGTGCTGCCCGACCGACAGGGTCAACGACGCCGCCGTCACTTTCATGTCCGGCGGCAGCACGCAGAGCGCGCAGCTTTGCGTCGAGACGCCCAACGGCGACGGCACCTACCACGCCGACACGACGAGCGGCGTCGCCTGCCCCAGCATCACTTGTCCGTGACCAAGCGGCTTTATCTCACGGCCGACGACTTCGGCTACAGCCCGGCGGTCAACCGCGCCGTGATCCGAGCGTACAAGGACGGCGCGCTGCGCTACGCGAGCCTGATGGTCGACGGCGAGGCCGCGCATGAGGCCGCGGCCCTGGCCAAGGCCAACCCGGGCCTCGGCGTCGGCCTTCACCTCGATCTGTGCCGCAGCGAGCCCGCGCTCTGGGGCCTGCGCTATTTTTTCCTGCGCGCGCACCGCGAGCGCGTCGAGCCCGAGATCGCCCGGCAGCTGGACAAGTTCACGGCTTTCGGCCTGTCGCCGACGCACGTCGACGGGCATTTCAACATCCACGTCCACCCGGTGATCTTCCCGATCCTCGCGCGGCGCGCCAAGGCCGCCGGCGTGCCGCGCATCCGCCTGCCGGGCGGCGAGCTTTCCCCGTGCCTCGCGCAGGGGTGGGACCAAGCGCCCGTGCGCGCGCTCAACGCGGCGGTGTTCGGCGCGCTGGGGGCGCTGCTGCGGCCGCTGGCCGACGGCATGACGGTCCCGACGACCTTCGGCTTGCTGCGCTCGGGCACGATGACCGAGGATTACGCGCTGCGGCTGCTGGAGCGCCTGCCGGAGGGGGACGCGGAGCTCTATTTCCACCCGTCCGACGATCCGGCGTCGGCCGTGACGACGCGGCCCACGCCGACGCACCAGACCGTCACCGAGCTGGAGACGCTGCTCAGCGCCCGCGTTCGAGAGGCTCTTTCGCGAGAAGGGATCGAATTGGCGCGGATGCCCCGTCCGCGGGCCGGTTGAGCGCGTAGATCAGGAAGCCGGCCGACGCCCAGAGGAGTTCGCGCAGGTGCCGGATGAGCCCGAGCGCCAGGCCGGTCGCCGCGGGAAAGCCGAGCGCCTTGAAGATCGCGACCTTGCCCGCCTCCTGCGTCCCGACCTTCGCAGGCACCATGAACATCAGCGCGTCGACGACGTTCGAGAGCGTCTCGACGGCCAAGGCCTGGATCGGCTCGATCGGCACGCCCATGAAGTGGAGGATCAGCATGACCTCGAGCATGCCCCAGGCGTAGCCGAAGGTAAAGCACAGCGTCGACAGCATGAAGCGGCCCGGATGACGCCGCAAATAGGCGCGCATCCTCTCGCGCATCGCGGCGATCTCGGGGCGGGAAACGAAGCGGCGCGACCACCAGCCGGACTCGGCGGAGACGGCGTAGATGGCGAGGGAGACCAACGCGACGACGAGCAGCGCCCCGCCGATCGAAAGCACGAGCTCCCGCCCGTCGAGGATATTCATCTTGTAGAGGCCGACGAACAGCAGGCCGACGAGGATGAACACGGCTTGGGCGAGCGCCTGCGCGAACTTGGCCACGAGCACGCTCGAGTTCTTGACGTCCTCGGGCCGGCAGTCGCCGAGCAGCGCCGGGCGCACGAGCTCCCCGGCGATCTGGCCGCTCGGCGTGAGGTAGTTCACGCCGTCGCCGGCCATCCGGACCTTGACGAGCCTCCAGAACGGCACGTGCGGGGCGTCCTGGCGGCTGAACGCGAAGCGCCAGCCGAAGGCGTTTAGGACGTGGTCGCAGATCTGGAATATGAGGATCGGGACGATGCCCCAGCCGACCTGCGCGATCAGCTTCCAGACGGTGCCGGCGTCGAGGCGCCAGAGCAGAAAGCCGAGCGTCGCCAAGCCGGCGGCCAGCACCGCCGCGCGCAGGTACTTCATGGACGCCTAGGACTCGGCGGCGACGGGACCGCGCACGTCGACGGCGGAGCGGGCGGGAAGCAGGCGGCCTTGCGCGTGGATCGTGTAGAGCTCTCCGCGCCAGAGCACCTCGTTCGAGCGGAAGCCCGAGATCCAGGCGCAGAACGAAAGCCACTCGCTGAAGGGCAGCAGAAGCAGCGAGTACCCGAGCTGCGGCGCGCCGAGCAGGCGGGCGATGGACGCCTCGCAAAGGGCCTTGGCGGCGACGATGGCGCCCATGAGGCCGAGCGTCCAGGGATCGACGCCGAAGAGCAGGGCCTTGAGCGTCAGCAGCGAGAAGCCGTGGAGCATCACGGTCCCGAAATAGCCGGCGGGGTTGCAAATGCGGATCGTGCGCGCCCAGCGCGCCTGGTGGCGCAGGTGATCGGCGGCCGAGGCCACGTCCGGGACGGACTGGACTACCGGCGAGGCGATTTCGAGCTTATATCCCGCCGCCTTGACGCTCTCGCCGAGGATGAAATCGTCGGCGAGATGGTCGGCCATCATCGGGAAGCCCCCGGCTTTCTCGAAGGCCTCGCGGCGCACGAGCATGGCCGCGCCCATCGCGAAGCGCATCCCGAACGAGGCGGCGGTGACGGCTTGGGGGAGGAATTGGGCGTTGACCGAGAGCGCCTCGAAAGCCGACCAAAGGCCGCGCGGCGCCGTGGATTGATAGAAGCAGGTCACGAGGCCGACCCCGGCGTCCTCCATCGGCGCGACGATCCGGCGCAAGAAGTCGGGCCCGACGCGGATGTCGGAGTCCGAGATCAGGATCTGGCCGTGCTTGATGAAAGGCGCGGCGTTCGAGACGTTGTTGACCTTGGGGTTGAAGCCGAGCCGGTTCTTGGAGACGACGATCTCGATGTCGAGCTCGGGGAACTCCTGGCGCAAGCGCGCGAGGACCGGCAGGGCCGGATCGTCGGGCGTGGCCAGCGTGAACAGCAGCTGGAACTTCGGGTAGTCCTGGACGCAGAAGCTGCGCAAGTTCTCGTAGAGCTCGCGGTCGCAGCCCTTGAGCGGCTTGAGCAGCGTGACGGGCGGGAGGAGCGAGACGCGCTCGGCCTTGCGCCGGCGCGCGAGGCGGGCCGCCGAGACGATGGCGGCGAACGCGAACAGCAGCGAGAAGATCCCCGCGGCGGTCGAGAACGCGGTGACGAAGGCGTCGCCGAGGACCTTCAGGGCGAGTACGACGACCCCGATCGCTTCCCAGTCCATCCTTAGGCGGCGACTTTTTCGGCTTCCGGCGCGCTCTCGGGGGCCGAAGCGACGCGCGACTCGGCCGGCTTTTGGCGGCCGCGCAGATAGTCGAGGAACTCCTTGCCCTCGCGCAGGCGGCGGCGGCGCTCGACGGGGTCCTTGGCCATGGCCTTGAGCATGCGGAAGATCGGGCTGGGGCGCGCGTAGAATTTCGAGTAGAAGCGCTTGACGCCGGCCTCGATGGCCTCGGCGGGCAGATGCGGATAGGTGATGGCGGAGGCCTGAGTGCCGTCGTTGCGCACGAGGGTCTTCTCGTCGTACCACTTGTTCTGCATGGCCTGGCGATAGAGCTCCGTGCCCGGGTAGGCGGCGGC
>CAZRIP010000105.1:0-13510 GCA_964600165.1 uncultured Elusimicrobia bacterium
CTAGGAACACCAGGATCCCCATTACTGTCGCGATATCCATTACGGGTTCTCCCTTTTATAGCCCTTGATCGGGTTGACGGCTTTGCCTTCCGCATTGACCTTGCGGCGATACTCGACGACGCGTTCCGTGATCTCCTCCGGCGTCTCGACGACGAGGAACCGGTTGCCCGTGGCGAGGATCACGCAGGTCTGCGGCCCTCCCTCAAGGCACTCGATGAGCTCGGCGTTGAGCCGGATCTCCGCGCCGTTGAGCTTGTGGACGATGATCACGGCGTATCCTTTTTCTCCGCCAAGTACATCTTGACCAGATGCGTCTCGCGCGCGAGCTCCGAACGCAGTTGATCCATGGTCTGCTGCGTGGAGTTGACCTGCGCGGCCTGCGCCGTCGCGAGCCGCTCGAGCTCCTCGGCGCGTTTCGCCAGGTCGTCGCGCTCGCGCGTGAGCCACTCGACTTTCTGCTTGAGGTCGGAGGCGATCGCCGCGAGTCCGCCCACTTCTTCTCGAGAAGCCTGCAGTCCTTTAGAAAGCTCGAGGCTCTCGCGCTCGAGGCGCTGGCGCTCGTCCTCGACTCGAGAGAAGCGCCCGGACAAGTCGTCGGCCTTGACGCCGGTCGCGTGCAGCTCGCCGTCCTTGGCGAGCAGCCGCTGAGACCACTCTTGATCTTTCTTGAATCCTTCCTTGTGCAGCCGCTCGATCTCCGTCTCGAGCGCCTTGCGCGCGGCGTCCCAGTCATTTTGAGACTTCTGCGTGCGCGTCGAGAGCTCTTTTTCCATCTCCGCTCGCAATGTCGCCTCGGCACGGCGCAGATCGGCTTCACGCTCCTTTTGGAGCTGCTCGGCGACCTTGGCCGCCCGGGAGTTGATCTCGTCTTGCGCCATGATCTTGATCTTCGTCTTCTCGGCCTCGAGCATCATCGCGGCCTGATTCTGGGCCTCGCCGCGGATCTCACGCTCACGCTCCACCCACTTGCGCTGGAGCACGACGAACTCGGCCTTGTAGCGCTCCTGGCTCTTCTCGTAGGCCGCGTTTTGGACCTTGGCCGCCGCGAGCTGGCGCTCGAGCGCGCCCGCGATGCCGCGCAGCTTTTGGACGTCGACTCCGGTCTTCTCGGCTTGTTCCTTATACTTAGCGAGGTCCGCGGCCACCTCGGCCTTGGCGCGCCGAACCTCCGCCTCGTACTCGGCCTTGGCCTGCCGGATCGCCGCCTCGTACTCGGCCTTCTGCCGCTCGGGCAGAGTCATCAGGTCGCGCTGCAGGCGATCAACGTCGGACATCAAGCGCTCCTCGCGCTCCCTGGAGCTCATGCGGACCGTCTGCAGCTCGCGCTCGAGGGTCCCTTTGAGCACGGAAAGGTCGGCGCGCAGCTGGATGTTCTCCTTTTCCTTGTCGTGGGACGTCTGCGCCCGCGCCAGAAGCTCGCCGCGCTCCATCGTCAGCTCGTTGGCGCGCTCCTGGAGCCATTTCCTCTCGGCGAGGGTCTTCTGCAACTCGACGTCGGCGCCCTTGAGCTTCTCGGCCAGAGCGCGCAAGTTGCGAATCTCCTCGTCCTTGCCGAGAGCGACCTTCTGCCAGCCCGCCTTCTCCTCGAGCCACTTGCGCTCCATCTCCTGGATGCGCAGCGCGAAGTGCGTCTCGATCTCCTTGTCCTGGGACTCGCGCGCCTGCATCTGGTTGCGCAGCGTCGAGACCCAGGTCTCGCGCTCCTGCGCGAGCCGCCCTTCCATCTCCTGAAGGCGCTGCTCGAGCTTGAGCCGGTTCTCCTCCTGCTCGGAGTCGCGGCGCTCGCGCCGGAGCTTGTCTTGAAGCTCCTTGATCGAGACCTCGACGCGCGCGGCCGTGGCCTGCTCCTCTTTCTGGCGCAGGTTCGCGACGAGCAGCTTCTCGCGCTCGTCTTGCAGCCGCCGCTCCATCTCGGCGAGCTTTTTCTCGTACTCGAGCTTCTCCGAGGTAAAGTCCTTTTGCGGCGGCTGCGGGGGCTGGGGCGCTTGCGGCTGGACCGGCGGCGCGACGGCGGCGCCGATGTTGGGCACGCCCGGCGCGCCCGGAAGAGACGGCAGCGTCGAGCCTCCGGGCTTGGGCAGAGCCGGCATGCTGGGCAGCCCGCCGGGCAGCGGCGGCAGCGACGGCTTCGACTGGCCCATCAGCTCGGAAAGGCCCGGGGGCAGCGTCGGGCTCGGACCGCCCGGCAGCGGAGGCGGCATCGGCTTGCTCATGGACGGAAATCCCTGGCCCGGAAGCGGCGGCGGCGTGGGCTTTCCACCCATGCCGGGAAGAGGCGGCGGCCCGCTCCGGCCGCCCATGGGCGGAAGAGGCGGGGGCAGGGGCTTCTTCGGCGGCTCGTTGTCTTGATCGGCCATGGCTTACTGTCCTCCCACTTGCGCCTTGAAGCCGTCGACCCACGCCTTGATCTGCGGGTCGGGGTTGTAGCGCAGCACCATCTCGTAGTGCTCGAGGGCCTCGGGAGTCCGTCCGAGCTGATACAAGATTCCGCCGAGAAATTGATGCGCCTGCCAGAGCCCCGGGTTGAGGTTGAGCGCGGCCTCGAAGTAAGGCACGCTGCTCGCCGCGTCGCCGGCGTTATAATAGCCCGTCGCGGCCTCGTAATACTGCTGGGCCTGGTTGAGCTCGATCTGCGTGGCCTGCTTCGGCGGCGGCTCCGCGGCCGGAGGCTCTTCCTTCGCCTTGAGGATCGATTCCGTGCGCTTGCGCTGCTCGGCGAAGCGCTTCTGCCTGCGCTCCATGGCCCCGAGCTCCTCCTGCATGCCCTCGACGAGGTCCGAGCCCTCGGCGCCCTTCTGGCGGACCGAGATCTTGCCCTCCTTCTCGAGGACCTTGATGAGATCCATGATCTTGGAGCGCTCCTCGTCGATCTGCGCCTGGTTGAGTCCCGTCGTGTACTCCATCTGCTCCTTGAGCAGCGACTGCGCGCCGCCCGACATGTTCGACAGGAACTTGTTGACGACCTCGGGCGAGGCGCCTTGGAGCGCCTTGGCCATGCCTTCCGTCTTCAGCTCGCGCACGATCACTTGCATCTCGCGGTCCGGGAACGTGATCACGTCCTCGAAGACGAGCAGGTTGCGTCGGACCGCCTCATAGATCAGCGGCTTCTCGTTCTTCAGGTAGTTCAGGATGTTGCTGCGCGTCCCCGAATCCGCCTCGTCGAGCATCATCGTCAAGCGCTCGAGGCCGCCGATGACGAAGTCGACGTTCTCCCGGACGTCGGCGTCGATGGCCATCACCTGCTCGCGCGTGGTCTGCCTGACGGTCAGCGCCTCGATGGCCACCTTGGCCTGATATTCGACGGGCAGCGCGGTCAGCAGGATCCGCGCGAGATCGGGCCTGAGATACGAGACGACGACGGCCGGAACCCAGGGCTCCTCGTTGCGCAGCACGAAGAGATGCGCCAGCCGCTTGACGTTCTCCTCGTTGATGTACGAAAAAGGCTCGAACTTCTTCATCTCGTCCTCCTCGTCATCCTCTTCGGGCGGCGGCAGCGGCAGCGGCGGCGGCGGCGGCGGCTCGTCCGGCTTCTTCTGCCAAGTCAAATCGAGCTGGCCCTTCTGGATCACCTCGTTGTCGCCCTCGTCCTCCCCGGTGTCGTCGGGCTGCTCGATCTTCGACTCGACGTTGACCAGGGCGTTCGGCCGCTCCTTGATCGCCTTCACGTAGTCGCGGAAGAACTTCCAGAGCGGCCCGAACAAGTACGACAGCAGCAGCAGGAAAAGAAGGGCGTAGAGCAGCGGCAGGTAGACCTCGGGCTTCTTCAAGTCCTCGCGCCAGTCCGCCTTGAAGTGATTGAACTTGGTCGGCCGGAAGACGACTTGATCGGGCTGCAGCTGGTATTGCGCCATCGCGTCGACGATGCGCGTGCGGACGAGATCGACCGTCGGCTTGTCCTTGAGCACGGTCTCGTCGTGGATGACGGCCACGCCGAGGCGCTTGAAGACCGGGTTGACCGCGTAACGCACCTCTTGAATGCCCTTGACCTGCTGCGCCTGCTGCGCCGTCGCGGACTCCGGCTTGTCGGGATTATTGTTCGTGATCGTCTTGGGCTTGGGGATGCCCGGCAGCACGTAGGTCGTCTGCATGCCGCCGTGCTGCTGCATGCCCTGCTTCTCCTTGTATTTCTCGGCCAAGCCCATGCCCGAGCGGTTGGACTCCTCGTTCTCGACCTTGACCTCCATCTCGACGTCGACGAAGGATTTGGCCATGTCCTTGCCGAGGATCGGATCGAGGATCTCGCGGTCGATCTTCTCCTGCGACTCCGTCTTGATGCGGTTTTGCTCCTGCAGGAGCCCGAGGTCCGGGCCGGTCACGGCGGCGAACGCCGACAGCCCCGCCAAGAGCGGGGCCGCCGCCAGGAACGCGCGCCGGGAACGCCTATCCATAGATTGCCTTCGAAGTGTAAGGGGATGTTGTTAAATTTTCAAGTCTAACGGGACTCTCTAAGGAATGACTAGCGGTTGGACTGGATGAAGTCACGGACGGCCTTGTTGTTCGGGTCGATCTCGAGCACGCGCTTCCAGACGGCCAAGGCCTTGTCCTTTTGCTCCATCATGTAGAAGGCCGAGCCCATGATCTCGAGCGCCGTGGTGTTGTTGGGCTCGAGGTCGAGGACGTCTTGCGAGCGGCGGATGGCCTGATCGTATTTCCCATCGTAGACGGACTGGCGGGCGTCGTAGATCTTCTGGTCGACCCAGGTGAACTGCTCCGGGCCCTCCATCTTGCGCGTGATCTCGCCGGCGCCGGCCTCTTTTTCGACCAAGTTCAAGAGGTTCAAGAGCTTCTCGTCCTTCGGGTTCTTGTTGTACGCGTAGCGCAGGGCGTTCACCGAGGACTTCAGGTCGCGGCCGTCGACGTACTCGATGACGCCCTTGCGCACGAAGGTCTGGAACTCCTCGCCGCCGGTGGCCTGGGGGACGAACGTCGTCACGTTCATCAGGCGCGCGACCATGGCCTGGACCTGCTTGTTGCCGGGCTGGGCGTCCAAGGCCTGGTTGAACTTCTGCTGCGCGAGCGTGAAGTTGCCTTCCTGGAAAGCCTCGAAACCGGCGTGGATCGCGTTCTTGACCTGCTGGTTCGAGCGATCGCCCTTCGACTGGCCGAAGCGGTAGGTAACCGAAAATCGGGTGGACGAGCCGAGATCGTGGATGCCTTGGGCGATGTCGATGCCGAAGCTGCGGAAGTTGAAGCCGAAGCCGAAGTCCGTCTCCTGGATCGACGGCAGGCCGAGCAAGCCGAAGCGAAACGCGAACCAGCGCGAGATCCAATACTCGCCGCCGAAGCGCGCGTCCATCGTCGCGCCGAGCGGCTTGTTGACGTCGAGGCCCAGCGTCAGGCGCTCCTTGAAGAGCTTGATCGAGTTGCCGACCTTGATGATGACCGGCAGCTTGTCCTCGGTGTCGCCGGTCCTCTGGGAGAAGGCGTTCTGCAGGCCGAGACCCAGGCGATAGGGTCCCATCGTCTTGAGGACGCCCATGCTGAGAGTCTTGAAGCTGTCGGACGAGGGGCCGAGCTTGCGCGTGACCTGGTCGATCGTCGCGCCGAACGCCACCGTCTCCGTGACGTTCTTGCCCCACGAGACGCCGATCGCCTGCTGCTGGTCCGAGAACGAGCCGCCGGACTGGATGTTGCTCGGCTCGCCGGCCGGGTCGAAAGTGGCGCTGACCTGCTCGAAGCCGGTCGACGCGAGCTGCGTCATCGAGATCGCGAACGTGCTGCCGCCCTTGAGCGGGTGGGCGTAGGCGAAATAGGTGAGCTTGGTCTGCTGGAAGAGCGTCGCCTGCATCAGCGTGATCTCCTTGCGCTGAAGCTGGGCGAGGCCCGCCGGGTTCCAGTACGCCGCCGTGCCGTCGTCGGAGATCGCGTAGAACGCGCCGCCCATGGCCTGCGCGCGGGCGCCCACGCCGTAAGTCAGGAACGCGCCGGGCTGGCCGCCGGACTGGGCGCGAGCGGAGCGCGCGAAAGTCAATAAAAGCGCCATCGCGGCGAACCTCGCCGAGACGGCCGTCGCACGCCTTGGGGACCAGCCCCAAGAATCAATTTGGGCCATGTTTTATTCGGTAGCCTGACGCCCTCGACTCGAGGGTCATGGCTTTGCGCCCCCGCCTTGCGGCGGGTTTGCCGTTATCGCCTTCCCGACGTTTCTCCACCATGCCGTGCCCTGGAGGACAACCCCCCTCCTCCAAACGGCATGAACGCCGGTCAGGATGCGTCTTGGGAAGTATAACCGGATTGGAATTCCTGTCAAGACCCAAAAAAGCGGCCCGCGACGTCCATTTCAGGTCTTGAATTTTCACTTCAGAGCGGTTACACTGCGGTATGCCCGAGGCGCTCAGCGCCGAAGATGAAGAGCAGGCGCGCAAACGCCGCACGCTCTTTTTGATCGTCGGCGGCGTCGTGTCCTTGCTGCTGCCGCTCATCGGGATCCTTTATTTGCGCTCGGACAATCTCAACGGCCCCGCGCCTCAGGCCGGCACGGCCAACCTTTTCAGTCCGCGCTATGGCGCCGTGATCACGCCGGCGACGACGCCGGCGGCCTCGAACGTTCCGGCGACGCCGCTGCCGGTGCCGCCCGCGGCGGCCCAGCCGACTCCCGCCGCGAGCGCGTTCGCGCCTCAAGGCGGCCAGGCTCCGGCCGGCGGCGGCAACGACTCCATGTGTTTTGTCCGCGGCGGCTCCGACTATTATCAGGAACAGCAGGCGGCCGCCGCCCCACCGGCTCCTGCGGCGCAGGCGCCGGCTCCCGCGCCGCAAGCGCCGGCTCCTCAGGCGCCGGCGCCGCGGCCGACCGTCCAAGCGGCGGCGCCTCCCGCGCGCAAGGCGTTCACCCCGCCCAAGCTGCGCTCGGCGCAGGGCTTCGGCGGAGGATTCGGCAGCAGCTTCGGCGCGGCCGGCGGCGCTCCAGGCGCGGCCGGCGCTCAAGGCGGCCTGCCCGGCGCTCAGGGCGGCACGCCCGGCGCTCAAGGCGGCATGGCGGGCGCGCCGGCGGCGGCGGGCGCCCAGGGTTCCGGTGTGCCCAACATGGGCGCCATGATGAAGATGGGCGCAGGCGCCGGCGGCGGCGCTCCGGCCGGCGCGGCGGGCGGCATGCCCGATATGAGCGCGATGATGAAGATGGCGGGCGGCGCCGGAGGCGCTCCGGCCGGCGGAGCGGGCGGCATGCCCGACATGAGCGCTCTGATGGGCAAGGCCGGCGCGGCGGCTCCTCCGGGCATGGACATGAACGCTTTGATGAAGCAGGCGGGCGGCGGCGCGGCGGCCGGCGTCGACATGAGCGCGCTGATGAAGCAAGCCGGCGGCGCGGGCGGCATGCCGCAGTCGCCGGCGATGGGCGGCGGCGGCCAGCAGGGCGGCCCGGTCGGGCAGTAGCGTTCCGCCCTAGGACTTCCGGGCAGCTTTAAAGACCCCTCACGACCCTTCCCCGCGCCGCGCTTTACGCGCATCCTTGAAGCGTGAGACGCTCATCGGCCGCGGTGCTGGCGCTGCTGCTCGCAGTCCCCGTCTCGGCGGTCGAGACGGCCCTGCCCGGGGCGCCCGAATCGGCGGCCCTCGTCCAGACGGCCGTTCCGTCCTCGCCCCTCTCTCCGTTAACGCCGCCGCTCCAGACGCTGCCGGCGCTCGCCGCCGCCTCTTTTTCCCCCGCGGCTTCGGCGGCGCCCGTCGCCGCGCCGCGGAGCGCGTTCACGGCCGCCGGGGCTCTCGCCGCGGCCGCCTCGAGCCCGCCGAGCGCGCAGAGCGGCCGAGCGGAGCAAGCCCAGGCCCCCGACGCCTATCGGGCCTATTTCGACGGCTCGTTGATCTCCAAGGCGGCGACGCTCGCCGCCGAGCACCACATCGACGAGCCCGACGCGGCCGCTCTGTATCGCCGCGCGCTCTCCGGCCTTCTGGAGAAAGAGCCCCACCTGGCTCCCCACGCGCAAGCCGCGAGCGGCCTCGACGCCTCGCTGCGCGCCGCCCGCCCGACGTTCGGCTTTTCTTGGAGCAAGCCCGCGGGGCAATTGCCGCGCGTGACCGCCGTTTTGCCCGGCTCCCCCGCGGAGCGCGCCGGCCTGCGGCCCGGCGACGTCGTGATGAGCGCGGCGGGCGAGAATCCTTACCGGATGACGGGCGACCAGTTCGGCGCGCATCTGGCGGCCGCGGCGCGCGCGGGCAGCGCGGAGATCTTCACGATCGCGCGCGCGCCTCAGAGCGCCTTCGATCGCGACGAGCTCGCGCTGATGATGAGCGGGGCGCGGATGAGAGTTCCCGCGTCCCATCCGGACGCCGCGCGCGGCGCCGCCGATTTCTTCTCGCGCTTGGTCGCGAGCCTGACGCCGGAGCGGGCCGTCGCCGCCGTCGATGCCGCGTTGAAGACGATGCTCGGCGCGCTCGATCGTCACACGCGCTATCTCGAGCCTTCCACGGCGAACGCATTCCGCGAGGAGATGAAAGGCGAGAAAGCCGGCATCGGCGTGGCCATCATCCAGAAGGACGGCGTCAACCGCGTCGCGCGCGTCTTCAAGGGCACGCCGGCCGAGCGCGCCGGCGTCCAGGCGGACGATATCCTGCTCGCCATCGACGGCCGGAGCGTCACGGGGATTCCTCTCCAGGAGATCCAAGAAGATCTCCGAAGGCCGGACGGCGCGGCCGTCCGCCTGACCGTCGAGCGCGCGGGCGCCCGCGTGAATCTGGCGATGTCGGCGGCGCACTATCAGATGCCGATGACCTATTCCCAAATATTCGACGGCGGCCGCGGCTACGTGCGATTGCGCGAATTCTCGCAGACGAGCCATGAGGAGCTCGTCACGGCGATACGGGAGCTCGTCTCGCAAGGCGCGACTTCGCTCGTCCTCGATTTGCGTTACAACCCCGGAGGCGATCTCTTCAACGCGGTCAACATCGCCGGCGCGTTCCTGCCGGAAGGAGCGGACGTCGGCAGCACGCGCTCGGGCCGAGAGAGCGAGAGGGCTCAAGTGATGGTCACCGGCGAATTCGTCGATCTGCCGCTCGTCGTGCTGATCAACCGCCACAGCGCCTCGGCCAGCGAGCTCGTCTCGTCCGCGCTCAAAGACCACGGCCGCGCCGAGATCGTCGGTGAGCCGAGCTACGGCAAGGGCTCGGGCCAGCGCGGCTTCGCTTTGCCCAACGGGGGCTCGGCCGTCATCACGATGTTCAAGTGGTACGGCCCGAACGGCGGCAACGTCGGCGACGAGCCCATCGGCGTGCAGCCCACCGTCTGGGTGCCGATCTCCGACGATGAGTTCAAGGACGTCGCGCGGCGCCTGGCGGCCGCCGAAGGCAGGACGCCGCTCGATCCGTCCAAGGACGCCGCGCTCGCCAAGGCGCTCGAGCTGCTGGCGCGCTAGCAGGGCGCCGAAAACCCGAGAAAGTCAACCCCAGAGAGCGAGCTCTTGTCGACAAGAGTTCGCCGGACTATTTTTAAAAATAGTCGCAGCGAGGACCGGGGTAAGTCTTCTTTCAGCACGCAGCCGGCGCTTAGCGCGCGGCGACTTTCAGCCCGACCGGCCCGGTGTACTCGGACTGCGGCCGGATCAGGCGATCCTGCGCGTGCTGCTCCATGACGTGGGCCGTCCAGCCGCCGACGCGTCCGCACGCGAACATCGCGACGAACTGATCGGGCGACAAGCCGATCGACTGCAGCACGAGGGCCGTGTAGAACTCGACGTTCGTGCGCAGGTTGCGGCCCGGCTTGACCTGGTCGAGGACCTTGAGCGCCGTCTTCTCGACGGAGCGCGCGAGCTCGTAGAGCTTCTTATTGTGAAGGTCGGCGCCGGCCATCTCCTCGGCCGTGCGCGCGAGGACCTCGGCGCGCGGATCGCGGACCTTGTAGACGCGGTGGCCGAAGCCCATGATGCGCCGGCCTTCCTCGAGCTCCTTGCGCAGCCACGCCTCGGCGCGGTCGGCGGACTTGATGTCGACGAGCATGTCGAGCACGGGCCCGGGCGCGCCGCCGTGCAGCGGGCCCTTGAGGGCGCCGACGGCGCCGGTCACGGCGCTGACCATGTCCGAGCGCGTCGAGGCGATGACGCGGCCCGTGAAGGTCGAGGCGTTCATGCCGTGGTCGATGACCGTGACCCAATACGTGTCGAGCGCCTTGGCGGCGAGCGGGTGCGGCTTCTCGCCGAAGACCATGTAGAGGAAGTTCTCGGCCAGGCTCAGCTCCGGCTTCGGCGCGATCGGCTCGTGGCCCTGCCGCAGGCGCGCGTGCGCGGCGACGACGGTAGGGAAGCGCGCCGCGAGGCGCTTGGCCATCGCGAGGTCGCCCGCGGGCGAGATGTCGTTGGGGTTGCTCACGTCGAGCGAAAGGGTGGCGCAGGCCATGCGCAGGGCGTCGATGGGCGGCGCGTTGCGGGCCGTCTTGATGATCTCGAGGGTCTCCGGCCGCAGCGCGCGCAGCGAGGCGAGCTCTTTTTTCAAGCCCGGCGCCTCTTCCTTGGTCGGCAGATGGCCGAGCCAGAGCAGCGTGCACGCTTCTTCGAAAGAGACCTTGCCCGCGATCTCGCCGACGTCGTAGCCGCCGATGACCAGGCGCCCGTTCTGGCCGTCGACCATCGAGAGCTTGGTTTGACAGGCGACGACTCCTTCGAGTCCTGCCGCGACGGCGCTGGTGGTGGGGGCCATTGGGTCTCCTATGAAGGTTATGCTGCGACGGGCCTCTTCAGCTTCCGAGCGACGGTCTCGCCGATCTCGCTGAGGTTTTCGACGACGGTGATGCCGCACTCGCGCATCGCCGCGACCTTGGCCGCGTGCGTGCCCGCCCCGCCCTCGACGATCGCGCCCGCGTGGCCCATGCGGCGTCCCGGGGGAGCCGTCTTGCCCGCGATGAAGCCGAAGACGGGCTTGTTCATCTTGTCGCGCGCGAAGCGGGCGGCGAGCTCTTCTCCGTTGCCGCCGATCTCTCCGATCATCACGACGGCCTCCGTGTCGGAGTCTTTCTCGAAGAGCTCCAGGACGTCGGCGTGCGACGAGCCCGCGATCGGGTCGCCGCCGATGCCGACGACGGTGGACTGGCCGAGGCCGTGCTTGGTGAGCTGGTCGACGGCCTCGTAGGTCAAGGTGCCGGAGCGCGAGACGACGCCGATGGGTCCTTGCTTGTGGATGTAGGCCGGCATGATGCCCGCCTTGCACTCGCCGGGCGTGATGACGCCGGGACAGTTCGGGCCGATCATGCGGACGCCGCTTCCCTTGCGGCGTTCGGCCTCGAGGGCGCGCTTGACGCGCGCCATGTCGAGGACCGGGATGCCCTCGGTGATCGTGATGACGAGCTGGATGCCCGCGTCGACGGCTTCCAGTATCCCGTCCGCCGCGAAAGCGGCGGGGACGAAGATCAAAGAGACGTTCGCGCCGGTGGCGCGCACGGCGTCGCTGACGGTGTTGAAGACGGGGCGCTCGAGATGCGTCGAGCCGCCGCGGCCCGGCGTGACCCCGGCGACGATCTGCGTGCCCGGATAGGCCATGCACTGCTGGGCGTGGAACGAGCCCGCGGAACCCGTGAAGCCCTGCACGACGATCTTCGAGTCTTTGTTCAGAAGGATCGACATACTAGTTCCCCTTCGCCGCTTTCACGGCTTTCTGCGCCGCGTCCCAAAGCTCCTCGGCGGTGATGAGGGCGACGCCCGAGCTCTTGAGCAGCTCGCGGCCCTTCTCTACGTTGGTGCCCTGAAGCCGCACGACGAGCGGGACCTTCATCTTGACCTTCTTCAAAGCCGCGATGATGCCGGCCGCGATCATGTCGCATTTGACGATGCCGCCGAAGATGTTGACGAGCACGGCTTTGACCTTGGCGTCTTTCAGGATGATCTGGAATGCGCGCGTGACGCGCTCCTCGTTGGCGCCGCCGCCGACGTCGAGGAAATTGGCCGGAGAGCCGCCGGCGAGGGCGATCGTGTCCATCGTGCCCATCGCCAGGCCCGCTCCGTTGACCATGCAGCCGATGTCGCCGTCCAAGCCGATATAGCTGATGTCGTGCTTCTTGGCCTCTTTCTCGAGCGCGGTGGACTCCCGATCCTTCAATAAACGGAGTTCTGGCTGGCGGAAGAGGGCGTTGTCGTCGGTGACGACCTTGCCGTCGAGAGCGACGAGCCCCTTGGCCGTGAGCACGAGCGGGTTGACCTCGACCAAGCTGCAGTCGAAGTCGACGAAGACCCGGACGAGGGCCTTGGCGAGCTTGGTGAACTCGCCGATGCGCTCGGCTGGAAGCTTGAGCTGGAAGCCGAGACGGCGGGCCTCGAAGTCGCGCAAGCCGGGGGTCGGATCGACGGGGAGCTTGATGATGGCCTCGGGGCGCTCGTGGGCGAGCTTCTCGATCTCCATGCCGCCCTCGGCGGAGGCGATGATCATCGGCCCCGCGGAGACGCGGTCGAGGACGACCGATAGATAGATCTCGCGCTCGATCTTGGCGCCGGTCTCGATGAGCACTTCCTTGACCTTGAGCCCCTTGGCGTCCGTCTGGGGCGTGACGAGCATCATGCCGAGGATCGCCTTCGCGTAATCCTTGGCTTCCTTCGGGCTCTTGGCGAGCTTGATGCCGCCGCCCTTGCCGCGGCCGCCGGCGAGGACTTGGGCCTTGATGACCCAGGGGCCCTTGCCCGCGCGCCTGAGAGCGGCGGGCAGCTGCTTCAAATCGGAGATCACGCCGCCCGATGGAGGCACGGCGACGCCCTTGGCCTTGAACAGCTCTTTCGATTCGAATTCGACGAGTTTCATCGCGCAGCTCCGGTCACTCGCAAAGATATCTACGCAAATCGCGCGACGAGACCACGGCCAGACGCCCGTCGCTCAGGCGCACCGCCAGGTGCCGATGGCCGCTGACGGCCATCTGGTGAAAAGCGTCCGCCACGCCGTCTTCCTCGCGCAGGCAGGTCCCGTCGGAGCGCATGACGTCGGCGACCGAGGCGCCCGCGAGCTTCAACGGGTCCTTGAGCTTGTCGAGGATCGAAGACTCGCTGACGACGCCCGTCAGGCGTCCGCCCTCGACGACCAAGAGGCAGCCGACCTGGTTCTTGCGCATCGATTCGAGGGCGTCGGAAGCCTTTTGGCCCGCCGCGATGGTCAACGCCTGGCGTGGCGCGATCTGGGCGACGGTCCCTTCGAGGATCCGCCGCTCCATCCCCTTCTTCGGCTCATCGGGAAGCGTCAACGACGCCCGGCAGCTGTCGCACTCGTCGGAACCGTCGATGTTGAAGGTTCCGCAAGCCGGGCACTTCATGGTTTTCTTCCAATATTCTTTGGAGTCAAACCATTCCCTTCGGTCATCTACGCGGCCACCGTCCAGGTCTCGGGACCTTTGAGCAGCTTCTGAAGGTCCGGCGCCGCGGCTTTCTTGGCCTCGGCCACCTGCTCGTCGATGAGCTCATGGAGCGCCGGACGCGACACGCGCCGGAAGACCCCTTGCGGAAGCGGGAACTCGGGGCGCGAGAGGTGCGAGAGGATCTGCGCGAGCGGCGCCGACGTCTCGTCGTGGACGAGGAGATCGGCCGGCGGCTGGCCAGGCGTGAATTGGACCACT
>CAZRIP010000106.1:0-13147 GCA_964600165.1 uncultured Elusimicrobia bacterium
GCCGACCTCGCGCGCGACGCGCGTGACCTCGGAGGCGAACGCGTTCAACTGGTCGACCATCGTGTTGATGGTGTTCTTGAGCTCGAGCATCTCCCCCTTCACGTCGACGGTGATCTTATTGGAGAGGTTGCCCTTCGCGACGGCCGTCGTGATCTCGGCGATGTTGCGCACCTGGCTCGTCAGGTTGTTCGCCATCGAGTTGACGTTGTCGGTGAGGTCCTTCCAGACGCCAGCCACGCCTTTCACTTTGGCCTGGCCGCCGAGCTTGCCGTCCGTGCCGACCTCGCGCGCGACGCGCGTGACTTCCGAGGCGAAGCCGTTGAGCTGGTCGACCATCGTGTTGATGGTGTTCTTGAGCGCGGCGACCTCGCCTTGCGCCTTGACCGTGATCTTCCTTGATAGGTCTCCGTTGGCGACGGCCGTCGTCACGTCCGCGATGTTTCTCACCTGGTCGGTGAGGTTGGTGGCCATCGAGTTGACGTTGTTGGTCAGGTCGTTCCAGATGCCGGCCACGCCCTTGACCTTGGCCTGTCCGCCGAGCTTTCCTTCCGTGCCGACCTCGCGCGCGACGCGGCTGGCTTCCGACGCGAAGGCGTTGAGGAGGTCGACGGTGCGGTTGATCGTGATCTTGAGCTGAAGGATCTCGCCCTTGGCCTCGACGGTGATCTTCCTCGAAAGGTCGCCGCGCGCGATGGCGCGCGTGACCTCGGAGACGTTGCGGACCTGGTTGGTCAGGTTTGACGCCATCAAGTTGACGTTGTTGGTCAGGTCCTTCCAGACGCCGGCCACGTCTTTGACGCGCGCCTGGCCGCCGAGCTTGCCTTGCGTGCCGACCTCGCGCGCGACGCGCGTGACTTCGGAAGCGAAGCCGTTCAACTGGTCGACCATCGTGTTGATGGTGTTCTTGAGGTCGAGGATCTCGCCCTTGACGTCGACGGTGATCTTCTTGGAGAGGTCGCCCTTGGCGACGGCCTTGGTGACGGAGGCGATGTTGCGGACCTGGCTCGTCAAGTTCGACGCCATGAAGTTGACGTTATAAGTGAGGTCGGCCCAGATGCCGGCGACGTTCTTCACCACGGCCTGGCCGCCGAGGCGGCCCTCGACGCCGACCTCGCGGGCGACGCGCGAGACCTCCGACGCGAAGCCGTTCAACTGGTCGACCATCGTGTTGATGGTGTTCTTGAGCGCGGCGACCTCGCCCTTGGCCTCGACGGTGATCTTGCGCGACAGGTCTCCGTTGGCGACGGCCGTCGTGACGTCGGCGATGTTGCGGACCTGGTTGGTCAGGTTCGACGCCATGAAATTGACGTTGTTGGTGAGGTCTTCCCAGACGCCGGCCACGCCCTTGACGACGGCCTGGCCGCCGAGCTTGCCGTCGGTGCCGACCTCGCG
Source organism: uncultured Elusimicrobia bacterium (assembly GCA_964600165.1). Lineage (GTDB taxonomy): Bacteria > Elusimicrobiota > Elusimicrobia > UBA1565 > UBA9628 > CAZRIP01. The sequence goes on from CAZRIP010000106.1 coordinate 1,393, forward strand.
CGCGACGCGCGTGACTTCCGAGGCGAAGGCGTTCAACTGGTCGACCATCGTGTTGATGGTATTCTTGAGCGCGGCGACCTCGCCTTTGGCCTCGACGGTGATCTTGCGCGAGAGGTCGCCGTTGGCGACGGCCGTCGTCACCTCGGCGATGTTGCGGACCTGGCTCGTCAGGTTCGAGGCCATCGAGTTGACGTTGTCGGTCAGGTCCTTCCAGACGCCGGCCACGCCTTTGACGACGGCCTGGCCGCCGAGCTTGCCGTCCGTGCCGACCTCGCGCGCGACGCGCGTGACCTCGCGGCCGAACGAGTTCAACTGGTCGACCATCGTGTTGACGGTGCCGGCGATCTGCAGGAACGCGCCTTTGAGCGGGCGGCCGTCGATCTCGAGCGGCATCTTTTGGGAAAGGTCGCCCTGCGCGACGGAGCCGATGACGCGCGCGACCTCGGTGGTCGGCTGCACGAGGTCGCCGATCAGCGAGTTGACGGCGTCGACCGAGGTGCCCCAGGAGCCTGGAGCGGAGCCGATCGACGCGCGCTGCGCGAGGCGGCCTTCCTTGCCGACGACGCGGCTGATGCGGTCGAGCTCGCGCGCCAGGCGCTGGTTGATCTCGATGATCTCGTTGAGCGCGTCGGCGGCCTCGCCGGCGGCGCCCACGGTGCCGGTCTCGAGGCGCGCGTCGAAGTCGCCGCGGCGCACGGCGCGCAGGACCTTCAGCAGCGCGCGCGCGTCGAGCGTCTCGGCTTCCGAAGGCGCGGGACTCCGTCCGTTGGAATGATCGCGATGCCCGTTCCGGGCGGCCGGCGTGGAGCTCATTACCCATATTATTCTTCCTATTATCGGCAGGGTCAACGGGCGGCCCGGCAGCGCGTGTCAGCCGGCGGTCGAATCCTCCTCGGGGACTCATGTCCGGCTCAAATTCGCTCCATGTCAGCGGCGTCATCGCCGGGTGACGCCGTCATTTTGATATGATGAGCCGCAGTGGTGGAAACGTTGCCCGCCGTCCGCGTCCTGCTGATCGACGACGACCGCCAGGAGTTCGTCCTCCTCGACGGCCTGTTGTCCCTGATCGCGCAGTCGAAGTTCTCCCTCGAATGGGCGGAGGATTACGAGAAGGGCCTCGCGCGCCTGCGCGCCGAGCCCTTCGACGTCTGCCTCGTCGACTACCGGCTCGCCGGGGACAGGACCGGCTTGGAGCTGCTGAAAGCGGCCAAGGCCGAGGGCGTCGCCGCCCCGCTGATCTTGCTCACCGGCCTCTGGGACACGAAGGTCGACCTCGAGGCCATGAAGGCCGGCGCTTCCGATTACCTCGTCAAAGGCCAGTTCGGCCCGGAGCTTTTGGAACGCTCGCTGCGCTACGCCGTCGAGCGCTCGCGCGCCGTCGCCGCGCTGCGCGACTCCGAGGCGCTTTACCGCACGCTGGTCGAGGGCACGGGCGCGTCGGTCTGCCTCATGAGCCTCGATGGGCAACTTTTGAGCGTCAACGAGCTCGCCCGGGCGGCCTTGCCCAAGGACGCGAAAAAGCTCTCCGATCTCTGCGAGCCGGCCGATCGCCGCGGCCTTCTTGAGGCGCTCAAGCGCGCGGGCGTCGAGAACCGGCCGGTCCAGATCGAGTTCCGCGCCGCCGGCCACGCGTCCGAGCGGTGGCAGTTCGGCGTCGTCGCCCCGCTGTCGGTCGGCGGGTCGCGGCGCTTCGCCTTGATCGTGCTCGACGTGACCGAGCGCAAGGAGCTCGAGAGCCGCTATCTGCAGGCCGAGAAGATGTCGGCGATGGGCTTTCTCGCCGCGGGCATCGCCCATGAGCTGAGCACGCCGCTCAACGTGATCCTCGGCAACGTCAAGGTCATGCAGGAGCTCGACGCCAAGAAGGCGTCGCGCAAGCCGCTCGCCGCGATGGAGCGCGCGATCGACCGCTGCCGGGGGCTCGTCGACAGCCTGCTCGCCTTCGCGCGCAAGGACGACGACTCGCCGCGCGACTTCGCCGTCGAGGAAGCCGTGGGCGGCGCGCTCTCCTTGATCTCCCCCGCCGCGCGGGCCAAGATCATCGAGATCCGCCACGAGTTCCGCGACGCGCCCGTCGTGGTGCGCGGCCATCGCAACCGCTTCGAGCAAGTCCTCATCAACCTCGCCAACAACGCCCTCGACGCGATGAACGAGGGCGGCCGCCTGGTCTTTCGCACCGCCGTCGTCAAGCGCGACGGCGCGCGTTGGGCGCGCGTCGAGGTCGCCGACAACGGCCGCGGGATCCCGGAGGAGCTCTTGTCGAAAGTGCGCGAGCCGTTCTTCACCACTAAAAAGGAGGGCCGCGGCACCGGCCTCGGGCTCTCGCTCGCCTCGGAGATCGTCGCCAAGCACGGCGGCTCCCTCGAGATCGACAGCGCCGTCGGCAAGGGCACGACGGTCTGCGTGCTGCTGCCCTGCTCCCGATGAAAACGCGCGTCCTCGTCGTCGACGACGACTCCGACCATCGGGAGATGCTGCGCGCGATGCTCGAGCTCAAGGGCTTCTCCGTGCTGGAAGCCGGCGACGCGGCGCAGGCGCTGCTCGCGGCCGCCAAGTCGCGCCCGGACCTGATCCTCTCCGACGTCGCGATGCCGCGCATGTCGGGCCTGGCGCTCTGCCGCAAGCTCAAGAAGGACCCGCGCACGCGGGGCGTGCCCGTGATCCTCATGTCCGGCGAGAGGCGCGACGAGCGCGAGCAGGCCGAGGGCATCGAGCTCGGCGCCGACGACTACTTGATCAAGCCGTTCACGCCGCGGCTCTTGCTCGCCAAGCTCTCGTCGGTCCAGCGGCGCTTCGCGGCTCCGGCCGAGCTCGGCGAGGTGCTCGACGCCGAAGGCCTGTCTTTAGACGTCGAGACGCGGCGCGCCAACCTGCGCGGGCGCGAGGTCGCGCTCACGCGCAAGGAGTTCGACCTGCTGCTCACTCTCATGCGCAAGCGCGGGCGCGTCGTCAGCGTGCCGAGCCTTCTCGAGGCCGTTTGGGGCTACGATCCCGCGGATTACAGCGACCCGCACACCGTCGAGACGCACGTGAGCTCCCTTCGGCGAAAGTTGGGCGCCAGATTCGCCAAGCGCGTCGAGACGATCCCCACGCGCGGCTACCGCTTCAACAAAGCCTAAGTGCCGTCGCGCACTCCGGCATAGGCGATCCGCTCCCCCCACGTCGCAACCTTTTGAGAGGTATTTAAGTGGCGCCGCGCGGCTTCGGGAGCTACCCTCTCAGTGATGGAGACCCGCGAGATCAAGGAGCCGGTGGCCCTGGAGCGCGCGACGGCGATCTACGGCGTGCTCGTCGCGCGCGGGGCGATGAGCCAGGAGCGCTTCGACGAGGCGGCGCTTTTCGCGCTGGAGTCCGGCTGCGAGCTCGAGGACGCGCTGCTCGATCTATTCAAGCTCCCAAAGCGCGTCATGGGCGACGCGCTGTCTTCCTTTTATAAGTTCCCTTTCATCGAGCCCGACCCGAAGTTCCAAGTCGCGCCGGAGCTCACGGCCAAGCTCAATCCGCATTATCTTTCCGCGAACCTCTGGGCTCCCATGTGGCGCGAGGACTCGACCGTCAGCGTCGTCATGCGCGATCCGCACTCGACCGCGCGGGTGCAAGACATCCAGCACGTCTATCCCGGCTGCCAGCTGCGGGTCTACGTCGGATTAAAAAGAGACATCCGCCGCTTCATCGACGCGCTGGCCGCCGCCAAGGAGGCCAAGCACGCGACCATCGAGCAGATCCTGAGCGAGGAGGCGCGCATGCCCGCGGAGCCGGCCGCGGACGACCAGGAGCCGGGCGTCGACGAGAGCGACGGCGTGGTCGTGCGCTTGGCGAGCCAGCTGATCTCCGACGCCGTCTCGGCGGGCGCCTCGGACATCCACCTCGAGCCTTATCCCGACAAGGACATCATCGTGCGTTTTCGCGTGGACGGCGACTGCCGCATCCATCAAAAGCTTCCGGCGCGCTATCGCCGCGCGCTGCCCGCGCGCTTCAAGATCATGGCCGGCTTGGACATCGCCGAGCGCCGCAAGCCTCAGGACGGCAAGCTCGCCGCGCGCGCCGAGGACGGCCGCAAGATCGAGCTGCGGCTGGCGACGATCCCGACAGCGGGAGGCCTCGAGGACGTCGTTTTGCGCGTGGCCGGCTCGACGGAGCCCGTGCCGCTGGAAAAAAACGGGCTCTCGGCGCGGCATCTCAAGTCGATCGTCGCCATGCTGGATCATCCGCACGGCCTTTTCTTGTGCGTCGGCCCGACGGGTTCGGGCAAGACGACGACGCTCCACTCGTGCCTGAGCTATCTCAACGGCCCCGACCTCAAGATCTGGACGGCGGAGGATCCCGTCGAGATCGTCCAATACGGCCTGCGGCAGGTGCAGGTCAACGCCAAGATCGGCCTGACGTTCGCGCACGTGCTGCGCTCGTTTTTGCGCGCCGACCCCGACGTCATCATGGTCGGCGAGATGCGCGACCGCGAGACGGCGGACACGGCGATCGAGGCGTCGATGACCGGCCATCTCGTCTTGAGCACGCTCCACACGAACTCCGCGGTGGAGACCGTCGCGCGGCTGCTCGACATGGGCGTCGACCCGTTCAATTATTCCGACGCGCTGCTCGGCGTGTTGAGCCAGCGGCTGGTCCGGAAGCTGTGCGAAAAATGCCGCAAGCCCTGCGAGGCGCCGTCGGGATACGCGGGCTCGTTTTTCAGCGGAGCGGGCTGCGAGGCTTGCGGCGGCTCGGGCTATAAAGGAAGGCTCGCGCTCCAAGAGCTGCTGGTCGCGACGCCGGAGATCAAGCGCCTCATCCAGAAGCGCGCGCCCGTCGCGGAGCTCCTCTCGCTCGCCAAGAGCGAGGGCCTGGCGACGCTCCTCGAGGACGGCCTCGAGAAATGCCGCAGCGGCGAGACCGACTGGGCCCAGCTCTCCGCCGCGACGGCGCGCTGAGCTACGCCGCGTCTTCCGACGAGACCTCGACCGTCGGCGCGCCGTCCGCGTCGACCTCGACGTGGACCTTCATCGGCCGGCAGCAGACCTGGCAGTCCTCGACGTAGGCCTGCTCCTCCACGGAGCAATCGATCAGCAGCTCGATCGTCTCTCCGCAGTAAGGGCAGTCGATCTCGACGGGCTTTTCTTCGAGGCCGGCCACGTCAGCGCGGCGGCTGCGCCGCGAGGGCGCGCTCGATGCGCTCGTCGGGGACGAGCCAGAGCAGGGCGACGCCGACGAAGATCGCGTTCGCCAGCAGCGGCAGCAACCACGCGAGCGGGATCGCGACGAGATAGAGCGCGGGCGAGGCTTTCCCCTTCAGATCGCGGCCGACGGCGCGCTGCAGGAGCGAGTCCTTGCCTTGCGCGGCGATGATGGCGCGCTCGAGGACGTAGTACGCGACCGCGGCCATGAAGAGCACGAAGCCGTAGAGCGCCGTCGGCGCCGAAGCGAAGCGGTTCTCGCCCATCCAGCCCGTCGCGAACGGGAAGAGCGACAGCCAGAACAGCAGATGCAGGTTCGCCCAGAGCATCGGCCCGGTGACGTCCTTGACGGTATGCAGCAAGTGATGATGGTTGTTCCAATAGATGCCGAGGTAGACGAAGCTCATCACGTAGGTGAAGAAGACCGGCAGCAGCGGGCGCAGCGCGGCGAGCGAGCCGTCCAAGGGTATGCGCAGCTCGAGCACGAGGATCGTGATGATGATCGCGAGCACGCCGTCCGAGAACGCCTCGAGCCTTCCTCGGCCCATCATCAGGATTTGAGGGTCACGTGGATTTTCAAGAAGCGCTCCGTGAAGCCCGAAGGCAGCGGCGGATAAGGCCCGGCGTCCTGGACGGAGCCCAAGGCGGCGAGGTCGAACGCGGAGTCCCCCGACGTCTCCTCGGCGCGCAGGTCGGTGACGCGTCCGTCGGGCAGCAGGGTGAAGACGACGACGCATTCGCCGTGGAGCCCGGTCATTTTTTTAGACCATTGCGCCCATAACGCGGCGCGGACCTGCGCGATGTACCACGGGTACGGGAAATTGGGCATATCCGCGGATACTGACGCGTCGCCGGGAGTGCCGCCGGAGCTTCGCTCTACGCTGGTTGCTTTCGGTTCGGGTCCCGGAGCCGCGTTCGATTCCTCGGCTTGCTCTTCCTTCTGCGCCTGCGCTCCGCGCAGAAGGCTGGGCCGCGGCAGCGCGAAGTGTCCCGGCTTCTTATGCGTCGCGAACTCGTCGGGCTTGACGTCGGGCGCGGGCTTGGCTTCTTGCTGCGCTCCGCCGGCCGGCGCGGCCGCCGCCGGGCCCGACTGCGTGATGATCGTCGTCGACGGCCCGACGAAGTCGATCGTGTAGACTTGCGTCGAGGCGGCTCCCGCGCCGGACAGGAGCTTGGCCAAGACGAGCGCGAGCGCGAAGTGCGCGCCGAAGGAATAGGTGATATAGGGCTTGAGCTCAGACGGGATCGAGAAGAGCTTCGCGCTCGCCGCCATGGGTTTAGGGGGCTGACGCCTGCTCCGCGTCGGGGATCACGCCGATGCCGAGCTTGCCGACGCCGAGCTTTTTGGCGGCGTCGAGCACGGCGACGACTTTTTCGACGGCGACCGAGCGATCGGCCTGCACGAGCAGGGTCTTCGACGACGCCTTGCCGAGCTTGAGCGTCAACTCGCGCTCGAGGCTCTCCCACTTGACGGGCGCGCCGTCGACGACGACGGCGCCGCCGCGCGAGATCTGGACGTTGACGGTCGTGGCGGCGTCGGCGGGCGCGCCGGAATCGGCTTTGGGGAGCTTGACCGTCAGCTGCGACTGCACGAGGATCGGAGTCAGCACCATGAAGATGATGACGAGGATCAGCGCGACGTCGATGAGCGGGACGAGGTTGGGCTCGGAGAACGTCTTTCGCAGCCGCTCGGCCTGCATGCTATTTGTGGGCCTTTTCCGACAGGCTCTCGAGGATCTCGTCCGAGATCCAGCCCATCTCCTCCGCGAAGCGCGCGGCGCGCTGGTTGAAATAGTTATACGCGCAGACGGCCGGGATGGCGACGAACAGGCCGGTCGCGGTGCACACCAGCGCCTCCGAGATGCCGATCGCGACGATGCCGGGCCCCGCGCCGGCGGCGCCGGCCAAGTCCTTGAACGCGCGCATGACCCCCACCACTGTTCCGAACAGACCGATGAAGGGGGCGATGCTCGCGATCGTGCCGAGACTGGTTAGATTCTTCTGAAGGAGGGTCTGCGCCCGCTCGCTGGCGCGCTGAGCCGAGCGCTTGCGCTCGTCGCGGTTGGACGGGCCGACGAGGCTCGCCATCACCACGGCGGAAGCCAGGCCCTTGTACGAACGCGCCGCGGTGACGGCCTCGCTCAAGTTTCCCCCGCCGAGCACGCCGCGGACCTTGTCGAGGAAGCTCTTGAGGCCGGCGGTCGAGCGCTCGTGGAAGCGCCAGCGCTCCCAGATCAGCGCGAGAGAGTAGATCGACAGCAGGATGAGGCCGACGAGCGTCGGGCCTCCGGAGACGATGATGTCCTTGAGGCCGACGTGAAACCCGTTGCCCATGGCGCCATTATACATTTCCTGATAAACTCTCAACATGTCGGCGCTACTTCTCATCGCCGCGCTTTTTTGCGGCCCGGCGCGCGCCGCGGCCGTCTCGATCTCTCCTCCTCCCGGCTGGGAGGACGTGACGGCGTCGAAGGGCGGAGGCGACGTGGTCGTCTCGCTCAAGGGCCCGGAGACGAGCTCGTTCGTGCTGGCGAACGTCGCGCCGATGAGCCTCGAGGACCGCGGCCTCGTAAGGTCCTTCCTGATCGACGTCCTGGCGTCCGTCAACCAGAAGACCGGCCTCGGCTTCACGCTCTCGAGCAACTTGAACGCCTCCACCTACGACAACGGCTTCACGCTTTACGCCGTCCACGCCGATTATCAAGGCAAGCCGCGTCTCGTGCTGGGCGTCGTCCAGGTCGGAGACCGGATGCTGCTCGCGACGCTGATCAGTTCCGTGCCGGACACGATCCTGCCCGAGATCATGGGCGCGCTCAAGGGCGAGCTTCCTCCCGCGCCCGGCGCCGTCGGCGGCAAGACCCCGAGCTTGGACGAGCAGCTGGCCTTCGAGCTGCCGGAGGGCCTGACGTCCCGGCCGGTGGCGGAGTCCGAGCGCAAGATGGGCTTCGTCCTCGCCGTGCAGGGTCTGGGCTCCGAGATCATGGTCATGAAGCTCGTCGACGACTCGACGCCGGTCAAGGACCAGCCGGCCGTCGTGCGCGACACGGTCTTATCGATGGGCGGAGTCGACAAGAACTCCATCTCCGAGCTCTCGACGCTCAAGACGGGGGCGGGCCCGGACCTCGTCTTTGCGTGGGCGCGCTCCAAGGACTCGGCCGGAGGCGGCCAATTCGCCGCCGGCTACATGCCGTGGTGCTATTGGGGCTACTCGGCGATCGCGAAGGGCCCGCGCGCCGTCGACTTGATGACGCAGCTCTTCAAGCGCCTGTCGCTGGGCTCGGCCGCTCAATCTCGCCTGGTCGAGGCGACGCCGAGCGTGCCGATCTCCGCTGAGCTCAACCTCAGCGGCAAGGAGATCCCGGTGCTCCCCGCCGCGGCCGCGATCCTCGCCCTGCTCATTTTGCTAATCTGTTTTTATCGATATGGGAAACGTTGAATTAGGCGACGACGTCGCGTCGGCGCGTCGCCTGCAGAAAGCCAAAGAAGACATTCTCGCGCAGCTCTCATCGGTCATCGTGGGCCAGGAGCTCGTCATCGAGCAGCTGCTGATCGCGCTCTTTTCCCGCGGCCATTGCCTCATCTTGGGCGTCCCCGGGCTGGCGAAGACGCTCCTCGTCTCCAGCCTCTCGCGCATCTTGGACCTCGATTTCGCGCGGGTTCAGTTCACGCCGGACCTGATGCCCTCGGACGTGACGGGCAGCGAGATTTTGCAGGATGATCCCCAGACGCGCCAGCGCGTCTTCAAGTTCCTCCCCGGCCCGATCTTCGCGAACATGATCCTGGCCGACGAGATCAACCGCACGCCGCCGAAGACGCAATCCGCCCTTCTGCAGGCGATGCAGGAAAGCCACGTGACGACCGGCGGCGTGACCCGGCCGCTGCCGCTTCCCTTCTTCGTGATGGCGACCGAGAACCCGATCGAGCAGGAGGGCACGTATCCCCTGCCCGAGGCGCAGCTCGACCGCTTCTTCCTCCAGATCACGATGGATTATCCCTCGGCCGACGAGGAACGCCGCATCGTCGTCGAGACGACGGGGTCGCGGGAAGTGGAGCTCAAGAAGGTCTTGAACGCCGCCGAAGTGCGCGCCCTGCAGGAGCTGGTGCGCCGCGTTCCGATCGCGGACTCCGCCGTCGACCTCGCCGTCAAGCTCTCGCGCGCGACGCGGCCGCAGGAGCCGGGCGCCTCCGAGTCCGTCAAGAAATGGGTGTCTTGGGGCGCGGGCCCGCGCGCCACGCAGTCGCTCGTCATCGGCGCCAAGGCGCGCGCTCTCTTGGCCGGCCGCTTCGCCGCCGGCGAGGCCGACGTCAAGGCCGTGGCCAAGCCCGTGCTGCGCCACCGCGTCGTGATGAATTTCCAGGCCGAGGCCGAGGGCGTGCGGCCCGACGATTTGATCGGGCGCTTGCTCGATGCGCTATCTTGACCCGGTAGCCCTCGCCAAGCTCGCCCGCCTCAACCTCGAGCTCCGGCGGCTCTCGGCCGAGGGCCACGCGTCGGGCCGCCACCGCAGCGTCTGGCGCGGGATGTCCTCCGACTTCTCGCAGCACCGCGCCTACGCCCCCGGCGACGAGCTCAAGACCCTGGACTGGAAGGTCTTCGCGCGCCAGGACCGCTACTTCGTCAAGGAGTTCAAGGCGGAGAGCATCCTGACGACGCAGATCCTCGTCGACGCCTCGGGCTCGATGGGCTTTTCCGAAGGCGGGCGCCCGGCGAAATGGGAGCACGCCTGCCGTTTGGCCGTCGCGATGGCGTACCTGATCGTCTCCAAGGGCGACGCGGCCGGCGTCGTCACTTTCGACGAAGGTCCGCGCGACTTCGTTCCCCCGCGCGCGTCCCTGGCGCACTTGGAGCTCATCGACGCGACGCTCTCCGCGCGCGCGCCCGGCGGCGAGACCGATCTCGGCGCCGCCCTCGAGCGCGCGGCCGCGCGCATCAAGCGGCGCTCGCTGATCGTGCTGATCTCGGACCTCTTGGGCGAGCCCGAGCGCGTCGTCGAGGTCGTCAAGGCGTTCAAGGCGCGCCGGCACGAGCTGCTCGTGCTGCAGGTCTTGGACCCGGCCGAGCGCGACTTCGACTACGAGGGGCCGACGGTCTTCGAGGGCCTCGAGGACAAGCGGGAGCTGTTCTGCGACGCCGGCGCGCTGCAGCGGCTCTACCGCGCCGAGTTCGACAAGCTGCTGCGGCTGCTCGAGGCCTCGCTGCATCGCTCCGACATCGCCTACGCGCCGTTTTACACCGACGTGCCGTGGGAGAAATCTCTTCAACGCTTTCTGACGCGATGGCAGTGAGCAAGAACGGCGTTTCGGCAGTCTCGTCGGGCGATTTTGTCACCGACTGCCGCCAAAATAGCTCGACGAGAGCGGGAAACGGAGCTGGACGATGACCTTCATGACGCCGGCCCTTCTTTGGGCGCTGCCGTTGGCCGGCTTGCCGGTCCTTCTTCATCTTCTTTCCAAAAGGCAATCCAAGCGGCGGCCGTTCTCCGACCTGACGCTGCTCAAGCGCGTGCAGGCACGCGCGCTGCCGCGCACGCGCCTGCGCCAGTGGCTGCTGCTCGCCGCGCGCTGCCTGCTCATCTTCTGCCTGATCTTGGCCTACGCAGGCCCCGTCATCCACGCGAGCGCGTCTTCCGGCGCGGTCGAGGGCCTGGACCTGCTCGTCCTCGTCGACGTCTCGTACTCGATGGGCGCGCGCGAGCTCGGCAAGACGCGGCTGGAAGAAGGCGTGGCCGAGGCCTCCTCCCTGATCAAGCGGCTTCGTCCCGGCGATCGCGCCGCCGTCGCCGCGTTCTCGGACCGCTTGGAGTCCGCGGCGCCTTCGTGGCTCTCTCCTTCCGAAGCCGCCGAGGCGCTCGCGCGCGCGCGGCTGACTTACCGCGGCACCGACTACGACGCCGCTTGGCGCGCCGCCGCGCGGCTTTTCGCGCCCGCCGAGCCGCGCCGCCGCCGCGCCGTGCTCGTCGTCAGCGACGGCGCCAAGCACGGCCGCCGCGCCGCGCTCCCGTCACTGGGCGCGGGCGTCGCCGTCCTCGGTCTTTCGTGGCCGCCGCCGCCGCCCAACTCCGCCGTGCTCGCCGCCGGGCCGTCGCGGGACAGCTCGGCGCACGCCCCCAAGCTCGCCGTGCGCGCGGAGCTCGCCGCGGGGGCCTCGCCCTCGCTCGAGCTTTGGCTCGACGGCGCCAAGGCGCAAAGCGCCGTTTTGAGCGCGTCGGCGGGTGAAGCGTCGGCCGCGTTGTCTCTTCCAGAAGCGGCCGACGCCAAGACGCCGGCGTGGGCCGGGCGCGTCGCGCTGCGCCCGGACGGGCTGTCGGCCGACGACGTCTTTTATTTCTCGTTCCGCCATCCGGCGCGGCCGCGGGTCGCCGTGCTCTACGGCGAGCCCGATTTCCAAAAGGCGCCCTCGGGCGGCTATTTCTTGAAGCAGCTCTTCGGCGCCGGCAAGGACAGCCTTCTCGACTACGACGCCGATTTCGTCGAGCTCGGCCGTTTCGATCCGGCGCGGCTCTCCGAGTACCGCGTCGTGGTGCTGGCCGACTTCAAGGAGCTGCCGGCGGCGCTGGCCTCGGAGCTCGAGACGTTCGCGCGCCGCG